>CAZZCH010000019.1:1325-46429 GCA_964652895.1 uncultured Eubacteriales bacterium | reverse complement strand
CGGCAGTCCCGTGATGATTGACAACCGCGGCCACTCCCTATAAGGTAATAGAGAAATGAAGGGTTTCTGTTTCGATTAACGGAAGATGAAAAAGCACAGGTCAGCGTTAAATCTGCTTTTTCTATTCACCTTTTTATTGGTGACTCTTTTCATCAATTATTTTCATACTGAAAAGTACCTCGAGGGCTTTCCCGACTCCAAAACAGACTCCGGCACCCCTGGTCCCAATAATAAATCGGACGACTGCCCCGCCTGCCATTTTCTGAAATCCACATCGACAACCAGCCAGATAAATTTTTCCCAACTCCCCCCGCCCTTAATCAACAGTTGGCTCGAAACCGTGTATTCCTTCACATACACCTCTTATACCATCGTCGTTCGATCTTCCCGTTCCCCGCCGACGGCATAATCTTCTCACTTTCGTCGCCTAACCTGTTTGTCCCGTGAACTGGTGACCTGGACACGCAGAGGGGGAAGGTTCGGGACGTTCCCGTCAGGAGGAGATTATGCCCAGAATCGCAACGGCCGTGCTTATTTTTGGAATAATGGTCTGCATGCCCGCGGGGCTCCACCCAGCGGACTCCGGGCCGGACCATGAGGATCTTGCCGAGGAGATCCGAGACCTCAAACTCTCCGGTGTCATCAAAGGATATGACGGCGAACTGATTCCCAAGGCGACGGTTCTGATTCCCGAGCTCGGTAAGACCACGGAAAGTGATGAAAAGGGGTTCTTTGAATTGCTGGGCATTCCTTCGGGAAAATACCACCTGGAAGTCTTCGCCAAAGGCTACATGGATTACGGCTCCGAAGTCTTCGAACTCAAGGACAGCGGCAGGACATTCCACATCACCCTGCATAAGAAGCTCTCTGAAGAAATCGTCGTGACCGCCACGCGCACCCCGAAAATTTACATGGAGGTTCCGATCAAAACGCAGGTCATCTCCGCGCGGCAGATCGACCAAAAACAGGCCACGCAGCTGGCTGAGGCCATCTCGCTCACAACCGGGGTGAGAGTCGAAAACAACTGCCAAAACTGTAATTTTACCCAGGTCCGCATCAACGGTATGGAAGGCAAGTATTCGCAGATTCTCATCGATAACTCCCCTCTCTTCAGTTCGATGATCGGTGTCTACGGATTGGAACAGATACCCGTCGAGATGATCAACCGGATTGAAATCGTCAAGGGCGGCGGCTCGGCGCTTTATGGCGGGAACGCGGTCGCCGGTGTCATCAACGTCCTAACCAAGGAGCCCATGGAAAACGGCTGCGCCCTGAATCTTCATCAGGAGGCCATTGCGGGTGAACCGCTGACCAATGTCGGATTCCGGACCAGCCTGGTCACCGCGGACGGTAACACCAAGGGATTTCTCTTCGCCAACCTCAAAGACCGGCAGCCTGTCGATATCAACGGCGACGATCTCTCTGAAATCGGGAAGCTGCGGAGCACGAATTTCGGTTTGAATATTTTCAACTACTTTCCCGGCCTGGACGGCAAGCTCAAATTGAGCTTCTACCGAATCACGGAATCCCGGCGCGGCGGGAACAAATTCGACCTGCCTCCCCATGATGCCGATATCGCCGAAGCCATCGATACGGGTCTCAATGGCTTTACGGGAGAATGGAATCAATTCCTTTCGAGCCGTCTATTCTACAACCTGGGGATCTCCTATGTCGACGCCCAGCGTGAAACCTACTACGGATCCCAACAGGATCTGAACGCCTACGGGGCGACCAAAAATCCCGTCCTATTCCTGAACAGTCAGATCAACGCTCAGGCGGGCAAACACCTTGTGTCGGGAGGCCTCCAGTTCAAGGGGGAGCAAATCAAAGATCGAGCCCTGGGGTATGGCCGGGAAATCAACGAATCCTACCGCGAATGGGGCCTGTTCGTCCAGGATGACATCAAATTCAACAAGACCTTCGCCCTGCTTGCCGGGATCAGGCTGAGTCGACATTCCCTTCTCGAAGACCCCGTCATCAATCCTCGATTGAGCCTGCTGGTCAATGTGGCCAAAGACCTCAGCTGGAGGACGACATTCTCGACAGGCTTCCGTCCCCCTCAGGTTTACGACGAAGACCTCCATATCACGCAGGTCGGCGGGCAAGGCATGATCATTGAAAACTCTCCGGATCTCGCCGAAGAGTCTTCTTACGGAGTGAGCTCGGGCCTCGATTTTGGCCGCATGCTTGGCGGAGACAACCTCCAGCTGAGCGTGGAAGGTTTCTATACGCTGCTGATCGACACCTTCGTTCTCCGGGAGAAGGAATTCGACCCGAGGGAAAACGCTTTGGTGTTCGAGAGAATAAACGGTTCGAATTCAAGGGTTTACGGGATCTCGGCGGAATTCGGGTATCAATTCAAAACCTTTCTTTCCTTCATGTTGGGCATGACGTTCCAACGCAGCCGGCTGGATGAGCCGGAACCCGAGTTCGGCTCCCGGTCTCTATTCCGGACTCCCGGCACCTATGGCTACGCCAGCCTCAACTACGAAAGTCCATCGCTCTTGGACATCGACGTCTCCCTCGAATACACCGGCCGCATGAAGGTTCCCCATCATGCCGGGGCCATTCCCGAAGACCGCTTGGAGACCTCCGAACGCATCTGGGTCCTGAACGGCAAGGCAAAAAAATCCTTTTCCCTGGGCGGGAAAAAAACGATCGATCTTTTTGTCGGCGTATTCAACCTTTTCAACTCCTTTCAGAAAGACCTGGACAAAGGCATCTACCGGGACGCGGGGTATGTCTACGGACCTTCCAAACCGAGAGCCGTTTATACCGGTTTGGAGTTCAGTTTCTAGGGCTCGCGTGTCCAGCCCCAGTTGGGTTGATGCAGGAGGATGACGCGGAAGGGCGCCTCGGCCGACGGCTTGGCCCTGTCGAATGTCGTGAATGTCCGTTCCGGACTTTCCGCCGGACGATAAACACGGCTTGCATGGCCTACAATTCTAGCTTGGCGGGTTCCATCGACATCATTGCAGTCTCGCTTGACCCGTTCAAGGAGGTTCACACAGTTTTCCTTACCCTCCCTATTTCTATGGAGAGAACCGAGTTCTTATCTAAAAGAAGCCTGCCCAAGTTCGCTTCTGGATTTTGCGCCAGATACCTTAAAAAAATGAAAAATCCTTGGTACAGCGGATAGATTTTCAATGCCTTATTGAACGCTATGGCCCCGG
The DNA here is from genome assembly GCA_964652895.1 of uncultured Eubacteriales bacterium. Taxonomy (GTDB): domain Bacteria; phylum Acidobacteriota; class Aminicenantia; order Aminicenantales; family Saccharicenantaceae; genus RBG-16-66-30. Next base: position 43,256 of record CAZZCH010000019.1, on the reverse strand, counting down.
GGCCGGTGTTCAGTGCCTACCGGCTTAATGAGAACGTCGCGACTTTAGGTTTGACGAGTTCAAGAAAGTCTTTGTACGCCAACTTAATCAATTCTGTATGAAAACCGGCGTTGAAGGCGATGTCGTCGTTTTCCGCCAGGATTCCATCAGAAATGACGTCCATTCCATAAAGATTGCCGAAAGGCGGCATGGCGCCGATATCGCATTCAGGAAACTTGTCATTAAACTCGGCCTCGTTGGCCATCTCGACTTTGCGCGCGCAAAGGGCTTCCCTCAAGAGATCGAAATCCAGCTTGCGGGGAGCCGGCAGGACGGCCATGATCATTTTGCTATCAACTTTCAGAATTACCGTTTTAGCCAGGCCTTTTCCGGGGATATGGGCCGATACGGCAGTTTCCTGGGCCGTGTAGGCCATGGAATGGGTGATTGTGACGTATTTGATTTTCATCTCGTCCAAAAATTCTCTTAACTTGCGGACCGGCACTTTACCCTCCTTCCCGGGGCCAAATTATGAGATCTGACTATAACCTAGGTTCGGAAAGGAGGATTGTCAAGTATGTGCACGCAGCTATCCGCACGTAGCGAGACAGCCGCTCGTCGAGATGAGGAGGGAGTTGAACCGCTTGACCATGCTTGAAGCCTTGCCAAACGGCGTCAGCTAAAATATTATAATCCGGCTCCGGTCCGAATAGTTACATAAGGCACCAGGGCTAGGATCTCGCAGAGGAGGTGGCGAGGAGGTAGGCGAAGCAGATGGCGTTGAGGATAGCCAAGCGGAGGATGATGGCGGGAACGCCGAAGAGGGGGATGACCAAGGCCGAGGCCAGGATCACGCCGACGAACGAGGCCAGGAGGTCGACACCGTAGCCCAGACCGGGGTGCGGGCGCTCTCGGAGGAGAAACCTGTTGGCGCAAACAAAGAGATAACCCCCGAGGATGCCGAAGACGAACAGGAGTACGAAGGGAACGATCTCTCCGCCCACGCCTGAAAGGCTCTCGAGGGCGGCGAGGAGCATGAGGACGAAGCCCCCTTGGACGATGGGCAGGTCGGCGCGGCCCGGCCGCTTCCTCCGCCTGGCCAGGAGCGCGCCGAGGACGAGCCCGGCCATGTAGAGGGCGAGGAGGAGCGGGATCTTCCCGTAGACGTAACCGAAATTCGCCTGGAAGGCGATGAACACGACGAGTTCGACGACGATCGAGGTCAACCCCATGACAGCTATGGGCACGAGGAAGCGGGCGGTGGAGCGCTTCCTCCTGAGCGCCAGGAAGGCCAGGCCGAGGGCGAAAACGGCCAGGGGAACCTCCAAGAGCCAGCCCGAGGGGATCCGGCCGGCCGCCTGAAGGAGTTTCGACTCCAAGCCGCGGAACTGGGCGGCCCAGAGGATCGAATGGAAGTAGTAGCTCACGGGCGCGAGATCGCGATTGATCCTCGTCGCCGGGCCCGAAATTTTCCCGGCCAGATAATCGATGCGAAGAGGGTTGAGGCGGGCGGGGAGCATCTCCGGGCTGACGAACCGGTTCTTGATTCCGAGACGGACGATCGTCGCCGCTAAGCGCTCAGGATCGATCGAGAGCGGGCTCTCCGAGGCCAGGAACACACAGTTCGCGCCCGGCACGGCCACGACCTCGGGAAAGACGCCCCGCAGGGTGTCGGCTAGACATGTGAGGAATTGGGCCAACGTGTCACTGATGTAGTTTTCGGCCGAGGGGACGGTGAAGCCGAGCACGCCGCCGGGGTTGAGCTTTTTCCGGGCTTCGAGGAAAAACTCGCGCGTGTAATACCGGTTGACCTGGGCCGTCGCCGGCTCGGGCAGGCTGAGGATGATCGCGTCATAACGTCCGTCCGTCCGCTCGAGAAAGGACCGGCCGTCCTGGGTAAGGATCCGGGTGCGCGGGTTCCTGAGGGCGGCGAAATCCGCTTCGGCGAGATATCTTTCAGAAAGCCGGATGATGGCCGGGTCGAGCTCGACATAGTCCAACCGGACGCCGGGATATTTCAATGCTTCGGCGGCCCCGCCGCTCGCACCACCCCCGATGAGGAGAACGCTGCGGATGCCGTCCCGCTGGAGGAGGGCGAAGTGGACCGATTCTTCGGCGGCGCCGGCGTCGGGGTGAGAGAAGACCGCCAGGCCGTTGTCGAAAAGGGTCATCTGCTCCTCGGTCTTGATGATCTGGAGCTTCCCGTAGGGGGTATCTTCGGCCTCGACCAGGCGCAGGGGTTTCCAGGCCGCTTTCTGGGACGGGAGGTCGAGCGCGGCCAGGCATGCCGCTGAAACGAGCGCCGCGGCGACGAGCCACCGTGACCGTCCGGGCTTCATAACCGCAAGGATCAGGACAGCCGCCCCGGCGCCCATGAGAGCCCCGCCCTCCCAATTCGAAAGACGGGGGATGAGAAGAAAATGGACCAGAAGTCCGGCCGCCGCCGCTCCGGCCGATTCCAGGAGGTAGACGAGGGAAACATCGCCGCCGAGGAGGCCGGCGTTGAGGACGAAGTAATGGCCCAGGGGGAAGCTCAGGAGAAAGCTCAGGAAGAGAGCGAACCCCAGCGCGGGCACAAGCCCGGTGAGCTCGGCCGGCAGGATCCCCATCAGGCTATGCGAGAACCTCAACGCAACGAGGCTCAAGAAGAAAAGGACGATCGCCAGGCCGTAGAGGCCGCAAAGGCGTCCGGCTGAGATTCCCTTCGAGTCTCCGGGCCGGGCGAGACTGCCGAGTCCGCCCCAGAGAAGCCAGGAGCCGAGGAAAAGGCCGAATGTGATTTCGTTGCCGTAAAATTCCGCCGAAAATTCGCGGAGGAGATAGATCTCAAAGGCCGCGGCTAGGAAGCCGAGAAGGAGGGCCGGGAGCCGGGGCTTCAGGTCCAGACCCCGGGAATGAGCGTGCCGCATGTGTCGCACCGGCCGGCCTTGAGATGAAGCGAAACGACCCGGTAGCCGACCCTATGGATGGCCATTTTCCCGCACCCTGGACAGAACGTGTTCTCGCCCTCGTGGCCGGGCACGTTGCCCACGTAGACGAAGCGCAGGCCCTCTTTGAGGGCCGTCTCGCGGGCGGCTTCCAAGGTGGATACGGGGGTCGGCGGGAGGTTTTTAATGAGGTACATCGGCTGGAAACGGGAGAAATGGACGGGGACCTGGTCCCCGACTTCGTTCCTGACCCACTTGGCCATCTCCCGGATGAGTTCCAACCGGTCGTTCAAGGTGGGGATGACCAGATAGACGATCTCCAGCCACGCTTTGGATTTGGCGACGGAGCGGATCGTCTCGAGGACGGGCTTGAGCTCGCCGCGGACATACTCAGCGTAGAATTCTTGAGTGAAGCCCTTCAGGTCGACCTTGACGGCGTCGACGACGGCCAGGAGGTCGGCGAGCGGTTCCGGATTGATGTGCCCGCCCGTCACGACGAGGTTCCTGACGCCCCTTCGCTTAGACCGGACGGCCGTATCGTACATATACTCGAAGAACACGGTCGGCTCCGTGTAGGTGTAGGCGATCGAGGGACATCCGGCCTCGACGGCCTGGGCGGCCGCCCTCTCGGGCGGCAGGTCGAAATGGTCGATCTGTTCGGGACGCACTTGGGAGATCTCCCAATTCTGGCAAAACTTGCAGTTGACGTTGCAGCCCGCCGCCGCCAGGGACAGGGCGGAGGTCCCGGGCAAGACGTGAAAGAAGGGCTTTTTTTCGATCGGGTCGACGTTGAGGCTGCAGGCCTTTCCGTAGACCAGGGTGTAATATGTTCCGCCGATGTTTTCCCTGACGCCGCAGTAGCCTCGTTCCCTGTCGCCGGGCCGACAAAGCCTCGGACAGAGCCGGCACTCGACTTCGCGGTCGGGGAGCTTGTCGTAGTAGCGGGCCTCGACATGGGAGAGGTTGGGTTTGGCGCCGAACGCGTCCAGGCCCGGGCAGACGGATGGGAGGCCCGTGCCGATGACGAGTCCGGCCCCCGCCGCCCCGCGGATGAATGACCGCCTTTTCATATGACCGTCTCCTCGACCGTTTCGATCGAACCGAGGCCGGCCCGGCCGAGGCCCATTTTTTCGGCCGTGGCCAGGTAGACGGGCTCACGGCCTTCCTCCTTGAGCGTCGGCAGGCCTCCGTCGGCCCGGAGCCGTTCAATGAGGCTCCATCCGACGCTGTCGGCCGCGACGGGATCCAGGCTGAAGATCAGCCGGCCGCATTTCGCCGCCCATTGGGCGTGGTAGGAGGGCCCTTTGTGGTATTGGACGACAAGGGCGTCGATGATCGATACCCTGTGCTTGCTCTTGACGGGCGGAGCGTCGAAGACATCGGCGACGAAGGGGTTGCAATGGAAGTCGTGGTACTTGTTGGGATTGTGGATGGCCCCGAAATAGTTCTTCATCCCGGCCGTGACCCCGGCCAGGCCATGGTCCTTGAGAATGGCCAGGCTGACCGAGGCAGTGGCGAACTCCGTCTGGATCTTCGAAAAAAGACTGCCGATGCCGAGATGGGAGACGAGGCCGGTTTCGTAGCCGACGCCGTCCGTGTCCGTGCCGAAGGTCTTGATCCCGGTCCGCTCGGCGCTCGTTCCGTAGCCGGCGTCGCGGAGCTCCCGCGTCGTCCTGTCCCAAATGAAGAGGTTTTTGCCCTGAAGGCCGTTTCGGGAGAGCCACGAGGCGAGCGGCAGGGCGACATCGGGACGTGTGCTGAGGGCTCTTCCTCCGATGGTGTTGACCTTGATCCCCACCCGGTCGCCGGGCCGGAAAAGGGAGGAGACGGCGGCCGGTTCGTCCTTCTCACCCGTCAGGAGCGCGAATCCCCGGGCGTACATTTTAGTGATGACGGCCGGGTCCACGGCGCCGGTCGATGTCCACAGATTCCCGGCCTTGACGATGACGACGCGAGCGGCGGCCATGGCGAAGCCATGATGTCCCTTTTTCCGGGACCTGTCAACGGCGGCAGGGGCCCCATCCCTCTTGCCAAGTGAGCATCCCTTCGCTATATTACCTCTGTAATCCGGATTGGAGGTCGATGATGAAACTCAACCGGGCTTGGCGAGGACGGGCCGTTCCCGCCGCGCTGGCCATCGTCCTTTTTATTGTGCCGGCCTGGGGGCAGGCGCAACAGGGGAGAGAGGGGAACCCTGAGCTCGCCGTCCTCGTCCCACGGCTGGACGGCTGGACCCAGACCGAAGCTCCCCGGAGTTACTTTCCGGAAAGTCTCTTTGAATATATCGACGGGGCGGCCGAGAGCTACCTGAGTTATGATTTCCGGGAACTCCTCGTCGTCGACTTCGAGGAGAAAAGCGTGGAGGCGACCTTGACCCTGGAGATCTACGACATGGGGAGCCCCGTCAATGCCTTCGGCATCTTTGGCGCGGAGCGCTACCCGGAGAACAAGTCCGTCCCCATCGGCGAGCTGGGTTACCTCGAGGGCGAGGCCTTGAACTTCCTGACCGGACGGTTCTACGTGAAGATGCTCGGATTCGGACTCGGTGAGAAGACGGACTCGGTCCTCGCCGGTGTCGGGGCCCGGATCGCGGCCACGGTCAAGGTCAAGGGAATGCTTCCGGCGCTCATCCTCGCATTTCCCAAGGAGAACCTCGTCGCCCAAAGTGAGAAATACATCCAAAAGAACTTCATGGGCTATGAGTTCCTCCGCAACGGCTTTGTCGCGACGTACAAGGTCGATGGAAAAGAGTTCGAGGGATTCTTCCTCGAGGGGGGATCCGATAAGGACGCCGAAGACATGCTCGGGAAGCTCCTCGAAGCCCTGGGCAGGGACAAACAAACTCCCGAGAGGATCGCCCTCGGTTATCACGCCCGGAACCGCTACGGCCAGCATCTTTACATCGGCCGTGTCCGAAATATCCTATGCGGCGCGATGCGCGTTCCCGACGGCCTGGAAGCGGCGGGAGGCGCGCTCCTCGAAGCCCTGACGGCCGCGCTGGCCAAGGAATAAATTGGACGAAGACCAGTATTATCAAGCGGCCGTCACGGTCATCGTCCTTTTCGTCGTCGGGGTCGTTCTGAAACTGGCCCGGCCCGTGCTCATCCCGTTCATTCTGGCCGTTTTCCTCTCTTACATCATCGAACCGGTCCTGACGTTCTTGACCCGATGCCGGTGCCCCCGTCCGGGGGCCGTCCTCCTGGTCCTGGTCATGATGTTCGTCTTTCTCTACCTTGCAGGCGTGCTCGTCTATTCGAGCGGAAAGTCCCTGGCGATCGAGCTCCCGAAATACCAGCCGCGGCTCAGCGATCTGTCCCAGTTCCTGCAGAAAGGCCTCGGACCTCTCAAGCTCGACCTCTCCTTGGCCTTGGAGAAGCTCGATATCGGGAAGATCGGCGCGGTCATCCTCTCGGCCATCGGCCCGTTTTTGGATCTCCTCGGCAAAATCCTCCTCGTTTTTATTTTTCTCGTGTTTATCGTTGCGGGACGGGGCCGAGCGGCCACGAAAGTCCAAAAGGCCCTGGGCGACGGCCGGGCCGGCCAGGTCCGGACGGCCTTCGAGGCCATCAACGGACAGGTCCGAAAATACCTGGTCATCAAAACGGTCATGAGTCTGGCGAACGGCCTGGAGGTCTGGCTCGTGTTGACGCTTTTCGGCGTCGATTTCGCCGCCCTCTTCGGATTCCTGGCCTTCGTCCTCAACTTCATCCCGAGCATCGGTTCGCTCACGGCCATGACCTTCCGGGTGGGCTTCGCCTTCTTCCAGTTCGGAACGTTCTGGACGCCGTTCTGGGTCCTAGTCATCACCGCGGGGCTGGACGGGATCCTGGGCAACCTTATCGAGCCTCGGATCATGGGGAAGGGACTCGGCCTCAGCCCCCTGATTGTCTTTTTCTCGCTGCTTTTTTGGGGGTGGCTCTGGGGGGTCCCGGGGATGATCCTATCGATACCGCTGACGGCCGTGATCAAGATCGTCTGCCAGAATGTCCCGGTGCTGCGGCCCGTAGCCGTTCTTATGGGGTCTTAAAAACCGGGCGGTCGGACGATCAGGGCAGAGTCAGATCTTTGGCCTCGATGAAGAAGGCCTCCGGCGATATCCTCTTGATCTTTCGGCCGAAATAAGTTTTAAGCACCTTCTCGGCGGCCTTCTGCTCGGCGCTTTTCTTGGACGGCCCCTTCGATTTGGCCAAAACTTTATCTCCGAGATGGACCTCGATGATGAACGTCCTGTCGTGGGCCGGCCCCTTTTCCGAAACGAGACGGTAGTCAGGTGCCGGAAGGCCCGCCTTCTGGCAGATCTCCTGGAGCGCGGACTTGGCGTTATTGACGGTCATCGTCTCCGACTTGATCGGCTTCAAGGACGATTCGAGAAGGCAGTATAGGAACCGCTTCGCGGCCTCGAAACCGCCATCGAGGTAGACGGCTCCGGCCAGGGCTTCGAACGATCCGGCCAAGATCGAGACCTTCTTTCGTCCGCCGCATTTTTCCTCGCCCTTGCCGAGGAGGATGGCCCGGTCGAGCTTGATCGTCCGGGCGACCTGGGCCAGAGCCAGGGTGCTCGTCGCCGAGGCTTTGAGCTTCGACAACTCCCCTTCGTTCCGGCCGGGAAACGCGCCGAAGGTGAATTCGGCGGCGACCAGACCGATGACCGAATCCCCCAGGAATTCGAGCAGTTCGTTGTCTTCGGGGTGGTCCGGGCTCGTCTCGTAGGCGTGGGAGCTGTGGGTCAGGGCCCTGGTCAGAAGGTCCGGGTCCTTGAAGACGTGGCCGATGGCCTTTTCGAGGCGCTCGCGTTTCAAGGTTTTCATATCCGCCGCGCCGCGGCGACGTCGTCGAACGGATAGGCGACCCGGCCGCCGACGATCGTCATGGCCACGCCGCCCCTGAGCGTCCAGCCGTCGAAGGGTGTATTCCGTCCCTTGGATTCGAAACGGTTCTTGTCGACCGTGGACCGGACGTCCAGGTCGAGAATGGTCAGGTCTGCGTCGGCGCCCGCGGCGATGCGGCCCTTGCCGGCGAGGCCCAGCAGGCGGGCGGGGTTCGCGGCCAGGAGCTCGACGAACCGGCCGAGCGAAATGATCTTCCGGTGAACAAACCGGTCGAGGACGAGGGAAACGGCCGTTTCGAGGCCGACGATGCCGAAAGGGGCCTTGTCGAACTCCCTGTTCTTTTCTTCCGCCGTGTGGGGGGCATGGTCGGTGACGATGACGTCGACGACTCCCGTCCGGACCGCCTCACCCAGGGCGGCCATATCGGATTCCGCCCGCAGGGGAGGGTTCATCTTGAAGTTCGTGTCACGAGATACGAGCGCGGCGTCGGTGAGGAGGAGATGGTGGGGCGTCGCCTCGGCCGAAACGTGGACGCCGCGGCTTCGGGCTTCGCCGACGCTCCGGACGCCGCCCGCGGTCGAAAGATGGGCGATGTGGACACGCGTCTTCAGGGCTTCGGCCAAGATGATATCGCGGGAGATCATGATCTCCTCGGCGGCCGAGGGGATGCCGGCCAAGCCGAGGCCTGCCGCGACAGGGCCCTCATGCATCACCCCCCCTTCGGCCAGAGCCCGGTCCTCACAGTGGTCGATGACAAGGCCCCCGGCCGCTTCGGCGGCCGCGAGGGCCTGGCGCATGACCCGGCTGTTCATGACGGGGAGCCCATCGTCCGAGAAGGCGACCGCCCCGGAGGCGGTGAGGACCGCCATGTCGACGAGCTCTTCCCCCCGGCCGCCCCGCGTGACCGCGGCGATGGGGAGGACATTGATGACGGCGCTACGGCCGGCTCCGGCGAGGATCCACTCGGTCACGGCGCGGCTGTCGTTGACAGGGTTCGTGTTGGGCATGGCGCAGATGGTCGTGAAACCGCCCCTGGCCGCCGCCCGGGCGCCCGTCGCGATCGTTTCTTTGGCCTCGAAGCCGGGCTCTCTCAGGTGGACGTGCATGTCGATGAGTCCCGGAACGACAACGAGCCCCGTGACATCGATCGTCCGTTCGGGCACGGCGGCGAACCCTGTGCCCACCGCGGCGATCTTCCCGTCGCGGAGGAAGATGTCGAAGAGCCCGTCGAGGCCGGTCGAGGGATCGACGACCCGGCCTCCGCGGACGAGGGTCGTCACCGCTGTTTTCTCCGGCCGACCCTGATCGGCTCAGCGATGAGGACCTCTTCGACACCGTCCAACTCCTTGAGGTGGACCTTGACGACCTCGCGGCGCGATGTCGGCAGGACCTTCCCGACATAGTCCGGCTGGATGGGCAGTTCGCGGTGGCCGCGGTCGACGAGGACGACGAGCTGGATGCTTTTCGGGCGGCCGCGGTCGATAAGGCCGTCCATGGCGGCCCGGATCGTCCGTCCCGTCATCAGGACGTCGTCGATCAGGAGGATGTCCTTCTTGGCGACGGAGAAGCCGATATCCGCTTTCTCGAGAGTCCTTTTCGCCTTCGGCACGGTCACGTCGTCCCTGTAGCGGGCGATATCGAGGACGCCGACGGGGATGTCGATGCCTTCCAGCTCCTCGACGAGATGGGCGACGCGTTTGCCGAGGTAGATGCCACGGGATTTGACGCCGACGATGACCAGGTTCTTGAGGTTCCGGTTCCTCTCGATAATCTCGGTGGCCACACGGGTCAGGACGCGCCGGATCTTGCTGGCGTCCATTATGCGGGCCTTGATCTTTTCTTCCATGCGGTCACTCCTCAGGTCGATTTTCTTCCTCTTGAACATGCATGAGATCCCCCGAAATGTCAATCCCGTGCCAGGAAGTAGGCCCGGGCTTCCTCGACGTCCCGCCCGATGCGGGCGCTGAGAGCCGACGCGTCGGGGAACTTCCTCGGCGGCCGCAGCCTGCGGAGCAAGCGTACGGTGAGTTCCGCACGGTATAGGGAACCGCGGTAGTCGAGAAGGAGGGTTTCGACGCTCAGGGGATGAGGGCCGAAGGTCGGGTTGGTGCCGATGCTGGTGAGGGAGCGGAAAACCCGTTCGCGGCGGACGGTTTCCGTGACGAAGACGCCTTCGGGCAGAAGCTCGCTGGCCGTATCCAGGTTGGCCGTTGGAAAGCCGAGGAGCCTGCCCCGGTTCTTGCCGCGGACGACCCTGCCGGAGATCTCGTACGGCCGCCCGAGCAGGCGGGCGGCTTCTTCGACCCGTCCGAGGCCGATAAGGCGGCGGATGGCGCTCGAGCTGATGACCCGGCCGTCGAGGACGACCGGAGGCACCACGTGGACGGCCAAGCCGGCTTCGCGGGCCAGGGCTAGGAGGCGGCCGGTGTCACCGCGCCTGTTCCGGCCAAATCTGAAGTCACGGCCGACAACGACTTCCCTGGCGCCGAGCTTGGCCGCCAGGATGCGTTCGACGAAAGCCGAGCAGGAGAGTCGGGAGAAGGGCCTGTCGAAGGAGGTCACGATGACGGCGTCGACGCACGTATCGCCGAACCGTTCCAGCCGTTTCTCAGGGGTGTCGATCATTCGGACCGATTTCTTGCCGAGGGCGCGCTCCGGATGGGGATCGAACGTCAGGACGAGCGACCGGAGACGCCGCTTTTCGGCCAGGGCGCAGAGCTTGGACAGGATCTTGCGGTGACCCAGGTGGAGGCCGTCGAAATTGCCTACGGCCACGGCGGCGGGGAGGGGGAGGAGGTCGGCGTCGTCGAGGCCGTGATAAACGACCATGGGGCTACATCTTAACGATATCGGCTTTCTTAAGGTAAGCCAACTTGAGCTGACTGAGGACACCGTCGAGGAATTCCTGTTCTTCGGGTTCGAGGTTGCCCTTCGTCCGGTCCTTGAGGAGATCGAGGAGGTCGATGTTCCTCTTGGCCAGGCCCAGGTTATCATGGCGCTCGCCCGTCGCCGGGTCCTCCACGAGTCCGAGCTGGATCAGGGCCGGGAAATAGAGAAGGATGGGGATCGAACTGAATTCGAGGGGCGGGAGGAACTTCGGGCCCCCGAGAATCTCCGTGTCGTCCTTGATTTTCGTGTCGTCATTGGTCATGGCGAAATCCTTTACTTTGCGGCCGGGGCGGAGTTTTTCCTGAGGATGAGCGTGGCCTTGATGAATTCGTCTAGGTCGCCGTCGAGAACCTTGTCCGTGTCTCCGGTTTCGACCCTGGTTCGCAGGTCCTTGATCATCCGGTAGGGGTGGAGGACGTAGGAACGGATCTGGTTCCCCCAGGCGATGTCGGATTTCGTGTCCTCGAGAGCGTCGATCTTGACCCGTTTATTTCGCTGTTCGAGCTCGTAAAGCCGGGACTTGAGGACCTTCATGGCCGAGGCCTTGTTCTTGTGCTGGGAACGCTCGCTCTGGCACTGGACGACGATGCCGGTCGGGATGTGGGTGATGCGGACGGCCGAGTCCGTGGTGTTGACGTGCTGGCCGCCTTTGCCGCCCGAGCGGTAAGTGTCGATCTTGAGATCGTCCGGGTTGATGCCGACCTCGATGTCATCGTCGACTTCGGGATAGACGAAAACCGCGGAGAACGACGTGTGCCGCCTCTTGGCGGCGTCGAACGGGGAAATGCGGACCAGGCGGTGGACGCCGGTTTCTTGGCTCAGGTTCCCAAAAGCGTAGTCTCCCTCGATCCTGACCGTCGCGTTCTTCAATCCCGCTTCTTCTCCGGGCTGCTGATCGAGGATTTCCACCTTGAATCCTTTCCGCTCGGCGTATCGGAGGTACATCCGGAGGAGCATCTGTGACCAGTCCTGGGATTCGGTTCCACCGGCACCCGGGTGGATCGTCAGGATGGCGTTCCGGGGATCGTCCTCGTCATAGAACAGCGCCCGGAACTCGGCCTCCTGCAGGTTCTTGTCAAGCCGGCCGATCCCGGCCTCGATTTCCGCCGCGACGCTTTCGCCTTCCGCAGCGAGCTCCTCAAGGACCTCGAGCTCCTCTTTCTGGCCGAGGATCTGCCTGAAGAACAGGATGTCTTTCTCGAGGCGCTTTTTTTTCTGCTGGAGGGACTGGGAAGTCTTCTGATCCTGCCAGACCTTGGGGGAGGCCAGGCGCAGGTTAATGGAATCCCATTCGGCGTTCTTGCGATCGAGGTCAAAGAAAGCCTCGGACCTCTTCGATCTTCGCGAAAAGGCCGGTGAGGCGTATCCTAATGTCAGTTGATTTGTCGAGGGCGGCCATGGTTCTTTCTTTCTTTCCTTCGCTTTCTTCGCCACAGCCAGGATAGGGGACAGGAGGCGCAAAGTCAAGCCGGCGACCAGCCGGACATCTCCGGACCGGCCTAATCTTGAATGACCCGGAAGTCGGTCGTCTTCTTGGCTTCTGCGTTCAGCTTGTTGAGCAGGGCGACGGCCGGGTCCCTGGAGGAGAAACCACCTAACCTGACCCGATACCACGTCTTGGTGTCCGCGGGCCTGGGGTCGGCGACGAACGCCGTGTACCCCTGTTTTCTATACTTGTCCGCAAGCGACAGGGCCAGGGCCTTATCTGTGAAAGCGGCGATCTGGACATAGTATAGGCCGGACCCGGCAGTGGGGGCCTTCTTGGGCGCGGCCTTGGCTTTTTCAGGGGCCGGCTTGACCGAGCGCTCTTGGACCTGCGGCTTCGACGCCGCCGCGCCCGTGGCCGAAAGCTCCGTCTTGGCCGACTCCCTTTCGGATACCGTGGGCTCGACGGGGGGCTCCTTGACGGGTTCCGCGATCTGCTGGGTGACGACCTGGGTTGGGGAAGCGATCCGGACCTGCTTTTTTCCGACCGAGACGCCGAGCAGGAAAATGAACACGCCCAAGGCGAGAACGCCGAGGAAGATGATGACGAGAAGGGAGCTCGAAACCTGGATCTCGCGGAAATCTTTGCTTTTCATCAGTTCTATTTTTTCTCCTGGGGTCTATCGTAACTGAAAGCCTTCAGGAACTCCATAGGCAGAGGGAAAACGATCGTGGAATTCTTTTCGGTGGCGATCTCGGCCAGCGTGCTCAGGAATCTCAGCTGTAGGGCCTGCGGATTACGGGAGATGATGTCCGCGGCCTGGGTCAATTTGTCGGCGGCCTGGAATTCGCCCTCGGCGTGGATGACCTTGGCCCGGCGTTCGCGCTCGGCCTCGGCCTGCTTGGCGATGGCCCGTTGCATGTTCTCGGGAAGGTCCACCTGTTTCATCTCCACGAGCTGGACCTTGATGCCCCAGGGGCCGGTGTGCTGTTCGATTATCTCCTGGAGGCGGGCGTTGAGCTTTTCCCGCTCCGAGAGAAGGTCGTCGAGCGGCACTTGGCCGAGGAGGCTCCGCAGGGTCGTCTGGGCCAGCTGGGAGGTGGCGTAGATATAATCCTGGACATCGATCACGCACTTGAGCGGGTCGATGACTCTGAAATACAGGACGGCGTTGACCTTGACCGTGACGTTGTCCTTGGTGATGACGTCCTGTGGCGGGATGTCCATGGTGATGAGCCGCAGGCTGATCCTGACCATGCGGTCGATGGGGGAGAAGACGAGGATGAGGCCCGGCCCCTTGGGCTGGGGCAGGACGCGGCCGAGACGGAAGATGACCCCCCGCTCGTACTCTCTCAGGACCTTGATCGAATTCAGGATGTAAAGGACGATCAGTCCGACGATGATGATGGGATAAGTGATCACGATGCCCTCCTTATCAGGCTTTGCCGACTTTGATTTTTAGTCCGTCGAGGACTTCGATGACTTTGACCTTTTCGCCCGTCCGCACGGTTTCCTCCGCCTCCGCCGTCCAGAGCTCGCCGTGGACAAAGACTTTCCCCGAAGGGGCGAGGTCGGTCCGGGCCGTGCCCCGTTCGCCGATCATCCCCTCGCGCCCGGAGAACGAACGGCGGGCCTGGGCCCGAAAGACCAGCGTGAGGAGGAAAAGGACGATCAACGAGACGCCGATGGCCACGGGGAGGACGAAACGCAGGCTTGGCCGCAACTCCTCGATGGGAGCCTTGATGAGCATGAGAGAACCGATGATCATGGCGACGATGCCTCCCACGGCCAACATGCCGAAGCTCTGGACCTTGACCTCCAGGATGAACAGGATCACGGCGAGGAGGACGAGTCCCAGCCCGACGTAGTTGATGGGCAGGATCTGGAAGGCGAAGATGGCCAGGAGAAGCGAGATGCCTCCCAGGACTCCCGGCAGGATGGCCCCGGGATGGGCGAACTCGAAATAGAGCCCCAGGAGCCCGATCATGAGGAGGATGTAGGCGAGATTGGGGTTGGCGACTGTCAGGAGGAACTTCTGGCGAAAGGTCATGGGCAGGAGGATGACGGGTTGGCCGAGGAGGGCCAGCTTCTGCTCGGACCCGTCGAAACGCTTGAGGACCTTGCCGTCGAAGTGGTCGAGGATCTCTTCTTCGTTTTTGGCAATGAGGTCGATCAAGCCGCCGTCGAAGGCCTCTTTTTCGGTATAGGACAGGCTTTTGCGGACGGCGTCCTCGGCCATTCGCATGTTGCGGCCCCTCTTCTCGGCCAGGGTCCTGATGAAGGCGGCGGCATCGTTGGTGATCTTGTCCGTCATGGTCTCGTCCATCGACTGTCCCGTGAAAGAGATGCCGACGGGGTGGGCGGCGCCCGTGTTCGTTCCCGGGGCCATGGCGAAGATGTCGCAGGCCAAGGCGATGAAGAAACCCGCCGAGGCCGCCCGGGCTCCGCTCGGGCCGACAAAGGCGGCCACCGGGGTCCGGGCGTTGACGACCTTTTCGATGATCTCGCGCATGGACGTGTCCAGACCTCCGGGCGTGTTGAGGGTCAGGATGACGAGGTCGGCGCCGTCGCGGTCGGCCTTTTCGAGCGACCGGACGATGTACTCCGCGGTGGCCGGATGGATAGGCGCGTCGACCTTGATCTTGAGCACGGACGCGGAAGCGAGGACGGGCCCCAGGAGAAGGGAAATTAGGAGTATTTTGGCACGCAATACAATTTCATTATAGGAATTCGCCGAGGTCAAGTCAACACTCCATGTTCCGCATTAATTATGCTTGACTTTTTATTTTCAATCAATTAAATATAGTAAGCTGTTTTCACGGCAGGAGTTTTCCGATGATCAAGAATGATATCGCCCTTGCGCTCGAGAAGAAATCGGAATTCAATAGGGCCAAATCATTGCTCGTTGTGGAGGCCGTCCTGGGGTCGCTGAAGACGGCCTTGACGAAAAGGGAAAAAGTGGAGATCCGGGGGTTCGGCAGCTTCAAGGTCGTCGCCAAGAAGACGGGCTTCGGAAGGGATATCCGCCGTCAGAAACAGATCCGTATCGAAAAGGGCCAGCGGATCAAATTCCGTCCCGGCCAGGAATTGAAAACCCTCCTATCCAAGAACAAGCCCGGCTGACCGCCGGTCTCCTGGAAGGGATCAAACCCTAATCCCCACCCTTTTTGATCCCCTTCGCGGGATTCCATCCAAAAGATCCCACGAACGTAAGTCCATGGAGCTTCAGTTCCGCGTCCTGAAAGAGCCGTGCACAGACCCGCTCGGTCTGTTCGACGGTCTCGGCCAGTGAACCGGTCGTATCGATAGCGTAATCGGCCAGCCGCAGTTTCTCTTTCCGGGGCATCTGCGCGCCGATCTTTCGCAGGGCGGCCGCCCGGCTGATGCCGTCGCGTTGGCGCAAGCGCCGGACCTGTTCCGCCTTGCTGCAATGCACGACGACCACCCGGTCGAAATGCCGGGCGTAGCCGGCCTCGACGGTCAGGGCGGCCTCAGAGACGAAGATCCGGACGCGGCCCTCTCGCTCGAGCCGGCGGAGGACCCGTTCCCGTTCCGCGAGGACGAGAGGGTGGAGAAGCCTGTCGAGGAACCGCCGGGCGGCGGGGTCGGAAAAAACCGCCGGGCCGAGGCGGGTCCGGTCGATCGTCCGGTCTTCGCGCAGGATATCCCGGCCGAAGCGGGCGACGATTTTTTTCCAGGCCGGCCGGCCGGGGGACATCAGATCATGGGCCGCCTTATCGGAGGAGTGGACGAAGAAGCCTTTTTCGACGAGGAGGCCGGCGACAACGGACTTACCGCTAGCGATCCCCCCGGTCAAGGCGACGCGAAGAACGCTATTTTTTCTTGGGCGTTTTCTTCGCGGGGACGACCTTGAATAAGTCATCGCTGAAGCGCACGGCGACGCCCTGGTGCTTCGCTTTCTTGTCGGGCTTTTCCAAGCGGACCGTGATGCCGCCGATCCGGAGCTTCAATCTCTTCCCGTCGGCGAGTCTCTCGGGGAGCTCGATGTAGAGGTTGAGCTTCGAGCCGACGACGACCCCGGAATCCAGTGTGAAAAAGGCGCCGCCGGAGGAGATATTCTCGAGGCGCGTCTCTTCCTTGAACCGATTGCCGTCGGCACGGCTGCCTTCGACGAAGGCTTCCAGGGGCAAGTCGAACCGCCATTCCCGGCGGCGGTTGATCTCCAGGTCCTCCGGGACGGGCTTGGTTTTCTTCTTGGTTGCGGCTTTCTTTGTCATGGCGACCTCGATTCCTTGCTCTAAAAGAGGGCCGAGTTGATGGCGTAAAGCGCCAGCTGAAGACGGCTGTGGGTGTCGAGCTTGGCGTAGATGCTCTTGATGTGGGACCGGACCGTATTCTTGCTGATGAACATGAGCTCGGCGATCTCGTCGTTGCTCTTCCCCTGCCCGATGAGACGGAGGACCTGGAATTCCGTGGGGGTCAGCTGGTCCAATGTTTTTTCCTTGAGGTCCCGGCCGACGACGGAAATGATGCGGTCCATGATGCTGGACATTTTGTCGCGTGGCAGCCAGATCTCCCCCTTATGAATGCCCCGGACCGCTTCGGGAAGCTGGGTCGAGGCGTCGTTGAGGTCGAAATAGCCGCGGGCCCCGGCGTTGATGAGGTTGACGATCTCCTCATGGGCCGGGATGCTGCCGAGAAGGAGAAGCTCCGCCCGGCCCTGGCTCTTCGATATCTCCCGGATGGCCTTGCAGATCTCCCGGAGGTTCGGCAGGGCCTCGATGTGGGCAAAAATGATGACTTGGGGTTTGAGCTTCTTGATCGAGTCCATGAACGATTCGATCGTGTTCTTCTCGATGTTCAAAATCTCCAAGTTCGGGTCCGCCTCGAGGGCCCGGAGGATCCCGGAGAGGATGATGTCGGACGGACAAAAAATGAGGAGGCTGATCTTCGATTCCGAGGTGGCCGGGGCTTTCTTTTTCTCCATGCTCGTATCGGTCCCTTTTGGCACTTTTGGTTATCCTTCAGCACCTTCGCATCAGATTTTATCGAATCATAGTCAATCCCCGCAGGCTTGTCAACCCCCGGACTTCCCGGCCTGCCGGCTTCGCCAGCACCGCCAGGGCGGTGGCAAGGCCGGGGCCCCGGCCGCTGTCGGCGAAAGGGTCAAGCGGGGGAGCTGGATAAAATGGGGGAGGGAGGAGGCTAGGCCGGGGGAAGGTTGCTGGGATGGAGACGGAAGCTGCGGTCCAGGCGGACGACGACGTACTGATGCTTGGCGTTCCCCTCCTCGAAGCGGACATAGACGACGGCCCCGGAGAGAACCATGCGAAGGGGGCTTTCCAGGATCAGGGTCCGCGGGATATCCAGGAACACGGTTACCCGGGAGTCGATGATAAGCCGGGCCTTGAGCCGGAACGAGACTTCCTGGGCGCTGATGGCGCAGACCGCACTTTTCTCCTCGAACTTCCGGCCCGCGGCGTCGAGACCCTTGACCAAGGCGGGGAGAGAGAGATCGAAGGTCCGTTCCTTCTTTCCGGCCCCGGCCGTGCCTTGGGTGGGGGGACTCGAAAAGGACTTTTCAGTATCCATGTCAACCAGGATTATCCCTCGCCCCACGGCCTCCATCAATCCCTCTTCCTGGGGAATATGGGGGTCATATTCGTGCCACTCTCCTCATCGTTGAAGACTAGGCCTCCGGGCCAGCCCCGCCGTGCCGGAGGTCCCGTCAGAGAGCGTCCGTCTGGATGAGGTACCTCGATTCCAGGCGGAGAGCCACCTGGCGGGTGTGTCCGTCCCCGTCGGCCGAGTCGACGTCGACGATCGTTCCCTTGACGACGAGCTTGAGGTTTCGTCCTTCCCCGAGTTTGGGAGGCAAAGTGACGACGAGCTTGAGCCGCGAATCGAGGGCGACCTGATTCTTAAGGGGGAAGAGGGCACCCTGATGGCTCATGAAGGCAAGTGTCGTCTCTTCGTGGAAGTACGTGCCGTCGGGGTCCGGTCCTTCGACGGTCATGGGCAGGGAGAGCTTGAATCCCCGTTCGGGCGGGCGGTGCCGGACGGGCCTGGAATCCCAGGAAATCCCTCTCAGCATATTGATTTTCCTTTTCCTCTGAAATTGGCGAGTCCAGTTTCGCACGGGCCTCCGGGACGGGTCAATCACCCCTAACGGTGAACGCGCGGGGGATATTTCCGGTCTCCGGAGGGGCGGCGAGGGCTTTTCTTGACAATTGAGGGGGGCGCGGCTAGAATCGTAAAACGCTCAAAGTCAAGGAGATGAAGTGAACGAGAACGAACGGCAGGTCAAAAGGATCACGCAGAAGAGCGACGATTTTTCGAAGTGGTACGTGGAGATCGTCCAGAAGGCCGAGCTCGCCGATTACACGCCCATGAAGGGGATGATGGTCATCCGGCCGCACGGCTATGCGGTCTGGGAGAATATCCAACGGGCGCTCGACCTTCGCATCAAGGCCACGGGGCATGTCAACGCCTATTTTCCCCTGTTCATCCCGGAGGGCTTCCTCAAGAAGGAGGCCGAGCACGTCAAGGGCTTTTCGCCGGAGGTGGCCTGGGTCACGATGGGCGGTAAAGAGGAGCTCGAGGAAAGGCTGGCCGTCCGGCCGACCTCTGAAGCTATCATCGGCCACATGTATGCCAAGTGGATCAAGTCCTGGCGGGACCTGCCCGTCCTCATCAATCAGTGGGCCAACATCGTCCGCTGGGAGAAGGTGACCCGCCCGTTCTTGAGGACGACGGAGTTCCTCTGGCAGGAAGGCCACACCTGCCATGAAACCGCCGAGGAAGGGGAGGCCGAAACGCTGAAGATCTTGGCGCTTTACAAGGAGTTCTGCGAAACCGAGCTGGCCATCCCCGTCCTCTCGGGCCGCAAGTCCCTGCGCGAGAAGTTCGCCGGGGCATCGATGACCTACGCCATCGAAGCCCTGATGTCCGACGGCAAGGCCCTCCAGATGGGGACGTCCCACAACTTGGGCCAGCATTTCTCGAAGGCCTTCGATATCAAGTTCGAGGACCGCAGCCAGACGCTCCAATATGTCTGGCAGACTTCCTGGGGCATGACGACGCGGACGATAGGCGCCCTGATCATGGTCCATGGCGACGATTCCGGCCTGCGTCTCCCGCCCCGAATCGCTCCGGTCCAGGTGATGGTCGTTCCCATTTCCATCGGCAACTGGCGGGAGTCGGTCCTTCCGGTGGCCCAGGCCGCAGTCGAAGGGCTGCGGTCGGCCGGCATCCGGATCGCGATAGACGCCCGGGAGGAGGCGACGCCGGGCTGGAAGTTCTCCGAATACGAGATGAGGGGCGTGCCCCTGCGCATGGAGATCGGCCCGCGGGACGTCAAGGCCGGTCAGGCCGTTCTCGTCCGCCGGGATACCAAGGTCAAAGAGACCGTCCCGCTCGCTTCTCTCGCCGCCCGGGTTCCGGCGCTCCTCGAGGAGATCCAGGCCGGCCTGATGGCCCAGGCTCGGGCTTTCCTCGAAGCCAATATTCATGACGCCTCGGACTACCAGGCCTTCAAGGATATCCTGGAAAACCAGCGCGGCTTCGTCCGGGCGCCCTGGTGCGGCGGCGAAGCTTGCGAGGACAGGATCAAGACCGAGACCATGGCCACGATCCGGGTCATCCCGCTCGAGGAGAGCGAGGCGAAGGCCGACGGAGGCTGCGTGGCCTGCGGCGCCAAGGGCCAGGCCCTGGCCTATTTCGCCCGCGCTTACTGACAAGGATCATCTCCGTTGACCGGAGAATTCGCCAAAGAACGTCGGGTGATGACGGATTCCCAGATCCGGGCCAGAGGAGTCCGTGACCCGTTGGTCCTCGCGGCGATCGCCAAAGTCCCCCGCCATCTCTTCGTTCCCGAAGGCATGCGGGGCAACGCTTACGCCGACGACCCCCTGCCGATCGGCCAAGGCCAGACGATCTCCCAGCCTTACATCGTCGCCTATATGACCGAGGCGCTCGGCCTCAAGGGTGGGGAGAGGGTCCTCGAGGTCGGGACGGGATCCGGATATCAAACGGCGGTCCTGGCCGAGATAGTCCGGGAGGTCTGGACGGTCGAGATCGTCGAAAGCCTGTCTCTACAGGCCCGGTCGGTTCTCGGCAGCTTAGGCTACGCCAATATCCATTATCGGATCGGCGACGGGTCCGGGGGCTGGCCGGAGTCCGCGCCTTTCGACGCGATCATGGTCACCGCCGCAGCGGCCAGGATGCCCGAGTCCCTCGAGGACCAGCTCGGTCCCGGAGGGAGGATGATCGTCCCGGTCGGGACCTCTCTCCAGGAGCTTTTTCTCGTCCGCAAGTTGGAGAAAAGCCTGACGAGGGAGCGGTTGCTGGCTGTCCGCTTCGTCCCCCTGGTGAAAGCCTCCTGACCCTTCCGGTTCACTTCTTTTCGCCGTAATAGACGATCTTGGGCAGCTTCTTGGGGTCCTGGCCGAAAAAAAACAGCCACTTGTCGTGGCTTTCCTGGTCGTTGTAGATCTTCACGGACCTATTCGTCGAGGAGCTGACAACACCGAGGATCTGGACGTTCTTGATGGCCGGGAGGACGCGTTCCGGCGCGATCATGACCTCCGCCGCGCCGTCGCGCCCTGAGGAGGGCTTGCCCGTCGTCAGGATGACGTTCCATTGGCCGTCGGGCCCGAGGGGGTCCTTGTAGAGTCTGCGGATGCATTTCTTGTCCAGGAGCTCCTTCAGGCTGGCGGGATAATGCCCCGGGTTCTTCAAGACGTAGATGCGGACGGCCTCGGCGTACTGCTTGCCCCGGAATATGAGTTCCTCCTCCTTCTCTCTCTGAAGTTCGGTCTGCCAGACCGGGACGGCGACGAGGAGCCCGAGAGTGATGACGAAGACGGCCATCATCAGCATGATGACCAGGTAACCCCGGTCTTCGTTCCCGAGCCCGGTCCTTGGCCCGGGCCCGCGTCCGGCGGGCTCACCAGGTGTTGTAAGGGGAGCCATCGATCGGCGACTTGTCTTCGGAACCGGACTTGATGTCGATGATGCCGGGGATCTCGTTCAGCATGGGATCTTCGGGAGAGGGGAGTTCGCGGATCTCGACCCAGGTCGTCGATTGCCGGGTCATCGGGTCGACGGGGATCATCCGAAGATAACTCTCCTGGACGAGGGCCTGGATAGAAGCCGGGTATTTCCCCTTGTCCTGAGCGTATTGGTCGATGAGTTTGCGGAGGATGAAAAGGTTCTCCTTGAGGACGGCCTCCCGGGCCTTGATGGTCGCCGATTTGTATTGGGGCAGCCCCAGTCCGACCAGAAGCCCGATGATGCTCAGGACGATGATGAGCTCGATCAGCGTGAAGCCGCGCTCACCAATCCCGGTAACGTGTTCCGTCGAGGGCCAGGGCCTGGCTCTTGGTGTAGACATCGTACACATTCTCCTCTCCCCAGACGTCGGAGTCGGGGTCGTCCTGGTAGGATCGGAGCCCCCAGTTGAAGGAATTGGTCATGGGGTCCTTGGGGATGCGGCGCAGGAACTTGACGACCCTCTTCCGGGCCGCCTTGTCCGTGGCGTTCTTGTCCTGGACCTCGACACCTTTGACCAAGTCCTCGAGAGTCGGGGGATAGCCTTCGGTGTCCGCGTCGAACTCGAATTTCTTCTCGTCGGCGAGTTTTTTCCAGGCGTCGATTGCTTCGCGCACAAGGCGCAGGGACCGCTGGAGCTCGATCTCGTGCTCCCTTTTGACGGCCATCTTGCCGAGGGGCAGGGCGGACAGGGCCAGGACGGCCAGAAGGGACAGGGTGATGATCATCTCCACGAGCGTGAAGCCCTGAGCGCGGTCGTCTCGAGACATCATTCGGTTGGCCCCGTCGCGTTCGTCGCGAGGAAATTATAGATGAATCGCCCGAGAAATCAATACCGGCCGCGGTCCCGGCCTCCCCGGCGGTCGGACTCCGGCCGGGGAGTCGAGTCGGGGTTGGCGCCGCCCTCCTCCAGGGCCTTCTTGCTGAGCCGGATCTTGTTGTCTGCCGGATCGATGCTAAGGACCTTGACCGTCACCGTATCGCCGAGGTTGAGGACGTCCCGGATGCTGTTGATCCGGTAGGGCGCCACCTCGGAGATGTGGAGGAGTCCGACGAGGTTGGGCATGATCTCGACGAAGGCGCCGTATTCCTCGAGCCGGACGACCTTGCCCGTGTACGTCGCCCCCAGTTCGGCTTCGGCCGTGAGGTCCAGGATCATCTGCTTGGCGGCCTCCGCGGCGGACATGTCCGTCGAGGCGATGAGGATCTTGCCGTCATCCAGGATGTCGATCTTGGCCCCGGTCTGGCTGATGATCTTCTTGATGATCTTCCCGGCGGGTCCGATGACCTCGCCGACCTTTTCCGGGTTGATGTTGAGGATGATGATCCGGGGCGCGTAGACCGAGATGGTCGCCCGGGGCTCGGCGATGGTTTCTTTCATCTTGACCAGCACCTTGAGCCGGGCGGCCTTGGACTTGGCCATGATCTCGCTGAGCATCGGCAGGGTGACGCAGGGGATCTTCAGGTCGAGCTGGATGGCGGTGACGCCTTTTTCCGTACCGGCCATCTTGAAATCCATGTCCCCGAAGTGGTCCTCGAGCCCGGCGATGTCGGTCAGGATGGCGTAGCCGTCGCTGCCCGTGACCAGGCCCATGGCGATGCCGGCGACGACCATCTTCAGGGGGACGCCGGCGTCCATGAGGGCCAGGATGCCGCCACAAACCGTAGCCATGGAGGAGGAGCCGTTGCTCTCCAGGATGTCGGAGACGATCCGGATCGTGTAGGGGAACTTGTCGTCGTCGGGGATGGCCGGCAGGATGGATTTTTCGGCCAGGGCGCCGTGCCCGATCTCGCGCCGTCCGGGGCCCCGGAGAAAGCCCACTTCGCCGACCGAGAAGGGCGGGAAGTTGTAATGGAGCATGAAACGCTTCTTGCTCTCCGCGCCGAGGCTGTCGAGCCTTTGGGCGTCGTCGAACGTGCCCAGCGTGACGGTCACCAGGGCCTGGGTTTCGCCGCGGGTGAAGAGGGCCGAGCCGTGGGTCCTCGTCAGGAGGGCCACCTCAGACGTGATCGGGCGGATATCGTCGAACTGGCGCCCGTCGGTCCGCAGGGCCTTCTTGAGGACGAACTCACGGAAGAGCTTTTCCTCGAGCTTTCCGAAGAGCTCCTTCATTTCGAGTTTCTCTTCGGGCTTGTCTTCGGGGATCTTGGCCAGGATGCCCGCGAGCGCCGCGGCGAGCGCGGCTTCGTTGGCCTTTTTGCCCCTGACCTGCATGGCCTCGAACAGGGCGGGCCCGTAGTCCTTCTCGAACCGGGCCAGCTTTTCGGTGTCGATCGCCTTGGCGATGAATTCCCGTTTTTTCAAGCCGAGCTGAGCGTAGAGGTTTTTTTGAGCTTTGATGATCCGCTGGTTGGTCTCGTGGGCGAGCGAGAGCCCTTCGAGGATCTTGTCCTCCTCGATTTCCTTGGCCCCGGCTTCAATCATGATGATGCCGTCCTCGTTACTGACGACGGTCATGTTGATGGGGCTCCGTTCGAGCTCATGGGACGTGGGATTGACGACGTATTTGCCGTCGACGATCCCGACCTTGACCGCGCCGAGCGGCGTCGAGAAGGGGATGTCGGAGAAATAGAGGGCGGCCGAGGCGCCGATGACGCCGAGCGTGTCCGGCTCGTTCTCGAGGTCGGCCGAGAGGAGCAGGCCGACGATCTGGGTGTCGAAGAAGTAGCCGTCGGGGAAGAGGGGCCGGATGGGGCGGTCGATCAGGCGGGCGATGAGGATCTCCCGCTCCGAGGGCCGGCCTTCGCGCTTGAAAAAGCCGCCCGGGATCTTGCCGGCGGCGTAGGTGTTCTCCCGGTAATCCACGATGAGGGGCAGGAAGGCCTTGTTAGGGTCCTTCAGTTCCTTGCGCGAGGTCGCCGTGACCAGCATCATGGTGTCGCCGTAGCGCAGCAGGGCCGAGCCGTCGGCCTGCTTGGCGATCTTGCCGATATCGATGGACAGGGTCCGCTTGTTGATCTCTAGACTGATGGTGTTAGACATGTGGGGGTCCTTTGGAGACGGGGCCTACTTGCGCAGGCCGAGCTTCTGAATGAGCTTTTCGTAACGGCCGACATCTTTTTTCTTGATGTACTCGAGGAGCCGCTTTCTCTGTCCGACCTGCTTCATGAGGCCGATCCGGGAGTGGAAATCCTTCTTGTGGCTGCCGAAATGCTTGACGAGCAGGTTGATCCGCTCCGTCAGCAAGGCGACCTGGATCTCAGGCGATCCCGAATCGGTGGGATGGGCCTGGTTCTCCCTGACGATCTTCGTCTTCTGTTCCTTGCTAATCACGCTTTTTTGTCTCCTGATGATTTTTCCGGCGTATTTTAACAGAAATAGGGGCCTATGTAAACAACTATCCTCGTTTTGCGTCCGATTTTACGTCCGGAAGGGGCGGCTCCGCACCCGGCGGGCCGGGTGAGGGGAGGGGATTTCCCCGGGATTCAGCCGGAAAGGCTTTTCTTGCGGACCAGGAGCTGGCGGGCGTATTTTGAGACGATCCCACCCTGTTTCTCCTGGCACTTGGCCAGCGCGGCCTCGATCTCGGCCAGGTCCAGGGAGTTCAATTTCTTCCTTTTCGGAGTGCTATCCTCTTTTTGCTCAGCCATATGTCGATCCTTTCGATTTCTGCCTTGTCGGAATACCGGCGGCTCGAGGACCCTTAATTTACCAGAAACGGAACGAGAAGGCAAATCCGTCCAAATGGGCGCGCCGGGTTTACTCCAAGGCGGGTTTAGATTATCATGCAAAAGTCATGGCACCCATGGACCGACGGACGTTCATCCGGGAAGCGTTGCGGACGGCGGGCCTGGCTTCCGCCGGGGGAGCCGGCCTCCTGCTCCGGGGATGCACGAAGGGGAGAGAGTTCGACCTTCTCATCGTCGGCGGCACGATCTACGACGGGACCGGCGGCCCGCCCGCCCGCGCCGACATCGGCGTCTCGGGCGGAGCGGTCAGGTCGATCGGCCGGATCCGGGCCGCTCGGGCGGCGACCGTCATCAAGGCCGAGGGGATGGCCGTCTCGCCGGGTTTCATCGACGTCCACGAGCACACGGCCGAGGGGCTTCTCGTCAACCCCCGGGCGGAAAGCGCCGTCCGTCAGGGCGTGACGACCCTCGTCAGCGGCAATTGCGGCGATTCCCCCTTTCCCCTGACCGACGAGGCCTTCGAAAATGCGAAACAGACGCTTCTCGCGGAATACGGCCTGGACTTGAGCTGGCGGGATATCCGCGGCTTTCTCGGCCGGCTCGAAGAGGCCGGGGCGGCCCTCAACTATGCGACCTTCGTCGGGCATGGGACCGTGCGGGCTGCGGCCATGGGCTTCGGCAACCGGGCTCCCGCCGCCGCGGAACTCGAGCGGATGAAGGCGTTGGTCGGCGAGGCGATGGCCGGAGGGGCCCTCGGCCTCTCTTCGGGGCTCGAATATACGCCCGGGAGCTTCGCCTCGACGGAGGAACTCGTCGAACTCTGCCGCGTCGCCGCGGGAAGCGGCGGCGTCTACGCGACGCACGTGCGCGACGAGGAAGGGGGCATCCTTGAAGCCGTGGACGAGGCCTTTCGCATCGCCCGGGAAACGCCAATCCGTCTCCAGATCTCCCACCTGAAGGTTGGCTACGCCGTGAACTGGCCCAAGTTTCCGGCCCTCCTCGAACGCATCGAGCGAGCCCGGGCGGCGGGGATCGAGTTCCGCTGCGACCGTTATCCGTATATCGCCTGGGCGACGGGCCTGGACATATTCTTCCCCATCTGGTCGCGCGAGGGCACGACCGAGGATTTCATCGTCCGACTGCGCGACCCGTCGCTCCAGGACCGCCTGCGGGCCGAGGTTCGGATAAAGGAAAAGGAGCTGGGCTCGTGGGACAAGGTCCTCATCTCTTCGGTGGCCACGGGCAAGAACCGCCCGCTCGAGGGCGTGAACGTCCTTGACGCATCGGTCAGGGCCGGCCAGGCGCCTTATGACTTCATAAGAGACCTCCTCATCGAAGAGACGGGCCGGGTGGGGATGATCACCTTCGCCATGAGCGAGGAGCAGCTCAAGATCCTCCTGGCCCATCCGCTTGTCGGCGTCGGGTCGGACGGCTCGGCGGTCGCTCCCTACGGCCCGCTGGCCAAGGGCAAGCCCCACCCGCGCTTTTACGGCACCTTTCCGCGAGTCCTCGGGAAATATGTCCGGGACGAGAAGGTCATTCCGCTCGAAGAGATGATACGGAAGATGACGGCCATGCCGGCCGCGCATCTTGGTTTCGTGCGCCGGGGGATGCTCAAGGTCGGCTGGGCCGCCGACCTCTGCGTTTTCGATCCGGAACGGGTCATCGATAAAGCGACATACATGGAGCCCGCCGTTTACCCCGAGGGCATCAGGCAGGTCGTCGTCAACGGCGAGGTCGTCGTGGACGAAGGCCGGCATACCGGGCGCCTGCCCGGGAGGGTTCTGAGAAAGAATTCGCGGGGGGCCGTGGCGTGACCCGTCGCAGGGTTTTGTTGACGAGACCCGGCGCGGTCGCGTTAGCCGTCGTCGCGCTTTCCCTTGTCGCCCCGGCCAGGCGCCCTGCCGGCAAAATCCAGGCACAAGCGACCGGTCCTGTGATCCGCTTGGTCTACAGGGCCCTCCAGCCGGGGGAACCGATCATCGTCTTTCTGGAAAACGACGGCACGGCCAATTCCGCCTCGGTGACGTTCTTGGGCCGGACGGTCGAGCTGAGGCCCGCTCCGGGAGGGGGGAGCGTCTTCGCCTTCCTGGGGATCGACCTGCAGGCCAAGCCGGGGTCGTGCACAATGACCGTCAAGGTCCGCAAATCCGGCGGGGCGATCGAGACGGTCCGTAAGGAGCTCCTGGTTTCGGACAAGCAATTCCCGTTTACGAAACTCCAACTCAAAAGGGAATTCGTGACGCCTCCGGCCGCGGCCCTGGAGCGGATCAAGCGGGAGGCGGAGCTCGTCGCGCTGGCCACGAGCGTCGTCACACCGGAGTGGCTGGGTGACGGGCCGTTCGCTCTGCCCCATGACGCGCCGTCATGGTCGAATTTCGGTCAGCGGCGCCTCAACAACAATGTCCTCGAATCCGTCCACGCCGGGCTTGACATCCGGGTCCCCTTCGGCGAAAGGATCCGCGCGGCCAACGCGGGGAAGGTCGTTCTCGCGAGCGACCTCTACCTCGGCGGTAAGACCGTCATCATCGACCACGGCCTGGGTGTCTTCAGTTCCTACGGGCACATGTCCGAGCTCCTGGTCAAAAGGGGAGAAGCGGTGAAAAAGGGAACGGCCATCGGCCTCTGCGGCAGCACCGGCCGCTCGACCGGGCCCCATCTTCACTGGGCGGTCAAGATATTTAACGCCCGCGTCGACCCCGAAGCCATGCTGCGGTTGCCGCTCGAAAAATAGGGCCGCAGAGGGGCCTCCTCTGGGCGCACATCTACCCATCCTAATGTGGGCACGCCTTAAGATCTTGGGCCAGCGCTACTTCAGGTATGTCGCGAGCCACTCGTGGAGCGTTTTCCACCACAATTCGGCGTTCTGGGGCTTGGAGATGAAGTGGTCCTCGTCGGGGAAGTAGAGGAGCTTCGAGGGCACTCCCATGCGCTGGAGAGACGTGAAGAACTGCAGCCCCTGTTCGAGCGGGACGCGGAAGTCGTTGGCGCTGTGGACGATGAGGCAGGGGGTCTTGAAGTTCTTGACGAACATCGACGGCGACCACTTCGTGTACTGCTCGGGGCTCGTCCAGGGCGTGCCGCGGTATTCCCATTCCGGGAACCACAGCTCCTCGGTCGAGCCGTACATCGAGCGGAGATCGAAGACGCCATCGTGGGAGACGAGGCAGTTGAAGACGTCCGTATGACCTTCGATCCAATCGATCATGTAGCCGCCATACGAGGCGCCCGCGGCCCCGAGCTTGGTCATGTCGATGAAAGGATATGCGCCGTGGAGATAGCCGACGGCCGTGATGATGTCCTCGAAGGGCTTGCCTCCCCAGTCGCCGCTGATGGAATCGGTGAACGCCTGGCCATACCCCGTGCTGCCGTGGAAGTTGGCCATGGCCGTGACGTAGCCGGCGGCGGCGAACATCTGGGCGTTCCAGCGATAGTGAAAATCGTCGGCGAAGCTGCCCTGGGGCCCGCCGTGGATGAGCATGAGGAGGGGATATTTCTTCGCCGGATCGAAGGCCGGCGGTTTGAGCAGGAAGCCGTGGACCTTGTCGCCAGCCGCGCCCTTGAACCAGAACTCCTCGGCCGGATTCATGTCCAGACCGGCCAAAAGGTCGGCGTTGACCTTTGTGATCTGTGTCAACGTTTTCGTCTTCGCGTCGAAAGACCAGACGTCGTTCGGCCGGTTCAAAGCCTGTTTCAGGAAATAGAGGGTCCGGCCGTCGGGGGAGAGGGCGAGGCCGCTCAACGTGTAGCCCTCGAGGACCTTCTCGATCTTCTTCGTTGCCGGGGGGATCTGGAAAACGGCCGTCCGCCCTCTTTCTTCGGCGTCAAAAACTAGCGCCGCACTTCCCGGCGCCCAGAGGAACGAGGCGACTGAATAATCCAAGCTCCCGGTCAAATTGTCCGCGGTTCCCGTTTTCCGGTCGAGGAGCATCAGGCATTGCTTGTCGGCTTCGAAACCGGGACGGGCCATGGCCAGATAGGCGAGGAAGCGTCCGTCGGGGGAATAGCTCGGCGAATGGTCATTGGCCTTGTTAGCCGTCAGCTTTTTCGGCTCTCCGCCGCCCGTTCCGGTGACGAAGATATCGTTGTTCGTGCCGAGCCCGAGCCGGAACTCGGGGTCGACGTTGCGGACGAAGGCGATCTCCGTCCCGTCCGGGGAGAAGGCGTAATCCTGGGCTCCGCCCAAGGCGAGCGGCGGCACGTCGAAGTCGCCGGGAGAGACATCGACGGCCGTGCCGCCGGCTGCGGGGACGACGAACAAATGGCTCCGCGTTCCGTCCCACCAGGCGTTCCAATGCCTGATCAGGAGATGGTCGAAGAGCCGGGCCTTGACCTTGCTCGTCTCGGCGGCTTCCGCTTTTTTTCGATTGCTCTCGTCGTCGCGGCAGTCGGGGAAGACCGACGATACGAACGCGAGGTGTGTTCCTTTCGGGGACCAGATGACGCCCGAGGCGCCGGTCGAAATTCGGGTGACCTGGACCGCCTCGCCGCCGTTCGGGTCGATCTTCCAAACCTGCGGGCTGCCCGAGCGCGTTGATATGAAGGCGATCGTCCGGCCGTCGGGCGACCAGCGGGGATTCATGTCCGCCGCCGGGCTCGAGGTCAATCGCCTCGGTTCGCCGCCGCGCGCCGGCACGAGCCAGATATCGCTCGCGCCGCGGTTGGCGTCTTTATCCATGACCGTGACGACGAAGGCGATCGTGGAGCCGTCCGGGGAGAGCTGGAGGTCGGTCACCCGCTTGATGCGGATGAAGTCCTCGAAGGCGATGGGCTTGGCCGCGGCGTTCTGGCCCGATAGGACGGCCGGGGCGCTGATCAGCATGCCCAGGAATAACAGGCAGAAGAGGAGGGCGACTTTTTTCATCGGCGGGACTCCTTTGTTTTTATTGAAGGTCACACCGGGATTATACGGCAAAACGCCCGCAATTGCCGAGCCCGGCGAAGAAGGGAACAAATTTTCTTGCGATCCGTATATCATTGAGAATACACTGAGCGCTTCCGATGAGCATCGAAGTCAAGGACCTGAGCTTTCGTTACGGCAAGATCGTCGCCCTCGACGGCGTGACCATGAAGCTCAGCGAAGGCGCGGTCGGCTTGCTCGGTCCGAACGGGGCCGGCAAGAGCACTCTCCTCCGCATCCTCCTCGGCTTCCTCGTCCCGGAGCGGGGCGAGGGCAAAGTCCTCGACTACGACATCCGCCGCGACCTAGCCATGATCCGTCGCTCCGTCGGCTACATGCCCGAAAGCGACTGCTTCATCGCCGGCATGGACGCCGTGACTTTCACCGCCTACTTCGGCGAGCTCTCGGGCATGCCCCGGCAGGAGGCCATGAAGCGGGCCCACGAGGTCCTCTTCTACGTCGGGCTCGGCGAGGCGCGTTACCGGCTCCTGGACACGTACTCGGCCGGGATGAAACAGCGCCTCAAGCTGGCCCAGGCCCTCGTCCACGACCCGAAGATCCTTTTTCTAGACGAGCCGACCTCAAACCTCGACCCGAACGGCCGCAACGATATTCTCGAACTCATCCGGGACATATCGACCAATAAGTCGATCCAGGTGCTCCTGTCCTCCCACATCCTGGCCGACATCGAATCGATCTGCGGGTCGGTCGTCATCCTCAACAAGGGGCGCCTCGCCGCCGAAGGACGGATGGCCGACCTCCGGGCGATCAACTACAGCCTGTTCGAGCTCAGGCTCAAGGGGGACGGAGAGGCCTTCCGCAAGGACCTCGAATCCCTGGGCTGCCGCGTCGACGAGATGGAGGACAGGCTGATCAAGATCTACATGCCCGAGAAAAGCGACCGCATGGACATTTTCCGGGCCGCTTCGCGGACGGGCGTCCAGATCCGGTATTTCGTCAAGAGCCAGACCTCGCTCGAAGACCTCTTCGCCGGCGTCGTGGGGGTCGATTGATGGCCACCATCCGCGAGAAGGGCTACAGCCACTGGGCCGGGACGCTCTGCGAACGCCGCTACCCCTGGTGGCCGATCACCCGGACGGGGATCCGGCTGGCCTTCCGCAAGAAGGCTTTCAAGTTCGTCTTCGCGATGGCTTTTGTTCCGTCTTTTTTCTTCCTCGCGAGCATCTATATCTCCGAACGTCTCGAGGATTTCAAGGCGCTCGTCCGGAGCAGAGAGGCACTGATCAGTGTTACCCCCAAGTACTTCAACGAATTTTTTACGCTCCCTTTCTTTCTTTTCCTGATCATCCTCGTCCTGGCCTTCGCGGCCGCCGGCCTCATCTCCGACGACCTCAAGCATAACTCCCTCCAGCTTTACTTCTCAAGGCCGCTTCACAAGAAAGACTACCTCTTGGGCAAGATGTCCGTCGTCTTTTTCTTTGTCCTCATAATCACGGCATTGCCCGGGCTCGTTTTCATCATTTTCAAGCTGATATTCGCGGGCAGCTTCAAGTTCTTCCTCGATTATCCCTGGCTGCCCCTGTCCATCCTCGGATACTCGGCGTTTTTGGCCGTCTTTTTTGCTTTCTACGTCCTCCTCCTTTCCGCCTCGAGCAAGAACACACGTTACGTCACGATCCTCATTTTCGCGACCTATTTTTTCTCCGACATTCTCTTCGGCATCCTGTACGAGACCTTCCGCAAACCGGCCATGGCCCTGTTCTCCATACGAGCCAACCTCCAACAGGTCGGAGCTTTCCTCTTCGGCCAGAAGCCCCGGTACGCCGTTCCGGCCGTCTGGTCGTTCATTGTCCTGGCCGGCATATGCGTTCTGTCCGCGGTCATCCTCAGCCGGAAAACGCGCAGCGTCGAGGTGATCAAGTGACGGCCGTCATCGCCGCTTCCAACCTGTCCAAGTACTACGGGAACGTCCTCGGATTGAACGAAGTCAGCCTCGACATCGAAAGCGGCATCACAGGGCTCCTCGGGCCGAACGGGGCGGGCAAGTCGACCTTCATGAAACTTATCACCGGCCAGATGAAGCCCAATATCGGCCATGTGACCGTCCGCGGCCGTAAGGCCTGGAACAACCCGGCCGTTTTCCGCGACATCGGGTTCTGCCCCGAGAACGACGTCTTCTACGAGGACATGACGGGCCTCGAGTTCGTCGCAGGTCTTCTCCGTTTCTACGGCTATTCGGCGTCCGAAATCAAGGAACGCGCGGCCAAGGCCCTGGATATCGTCGAGCTCACCAAAGACAAGGACCGTCTCATCCGCGGCTACAGCCGCGGCATGCGCCAACGGGTCAAGTTCGCCCAGGCCATCGCTCACGATCCGGAGATCGTCATCCTCGACGAGCCGCTGAACGGCCTCGACCCGCTGGGCAAGAGAAAACTCATCAAACTCATCAAGGAATTCAAGAGCCAAGGGCGGACCGTCCTCGTCTCGAGCCACGTCCTGCCCGAGATCGAGGCCCTGACCTCGAGGGTCGTCCTCATCCACCAAGGCAAGATCCTGGCCCAGGGCGATATCCCCTATATCCGCGAGCTCATCGAGGCCCACCCGCATATGATCTCGGTCCGCTCGAGCGATCCAAGGGCGCTGGCGGCGCGTTTCATCGGCGATCGGTCGATCCAGAAGATGTCCTTCGGGGCCGATGGCCGGACGTTCGTCGTCGAGACGCACAAGCGGGACGATTTCTTCGGCCGCCTGACGGGCGCCGTTCTCGAGGGCGGGATCGAAGTCGAGGAGATCTCGTCGCCGGACGACAACCTCCAGGCCGTCTTCGAGTACCTGGTGGGGAAGTGACATGACCACGAAAAGAGCCGTCCGGGAGGTCTTCGGTTTCTTCTTCTCTCTCGGCCGGAGGACGGGCAAAACCCGGGTCTTCGCCCTGTTGGGGCTCGTCCCGGTCATCCTGGCCGTCGTCCTCCGCGTCGTCCTCCACGGCCGATCCGGCGACATTGCCGCCGTTTTCACCGAGATCCTGATGGTCTTCTTCCTGCAATTCTATATCGTCATCCTGGCGCTCTTCTACGGTACGTCGGTCGCGGCCGAGGAGGTCGAGGGCCGGACCTTGTCCTACCTCATCACCCGGCCGGTTCCGAAGCCGGCGATCATCCTCGGAAAATACGCCGCCTACTCGCTCCTGATGTTCCTCATGGTCGCCGTCAGCCTGGCCTTATCCTTTTTCATCATGAACGCCGCCCGGCTCGGCGACGCCCGGCTCTATCTAACATTTCTCAGCTACTTGGGTGTGCTCGGGCTGGGGATCCTGGCCTACACGGCCTTTTTCACGTTCCTGGGTACGCTTCTTAAAAAGGCCATCCTCGTCGGGCTCGTCTTCGGCTTCGGCTGGGAAAACGTCATCCAATACTTCCCGGGATCAACGCAGAGGTTTTCCGTCGTCCATTTTCTCAAATCGTTGTTGCCGTACCGGCCCATGGGTGGCGGGGGAGGCGGGCTTGCGCTCCTTCTCTTCAGGCTCGAGCCTACGGCGCCTCTCGTGGCCGTAATGATACTGGCCGTGATCGCAGGTGTGTTCCTCGCCCTCGCCTGCGGGGTGTTCCGGACGAAGGAATATCTCTACGAAGAGTAGGCCTTACTTTATCTCCTCCGGCTTCTTTTCCACCGGGGCATCCGTCTTGGCCTTTATGAAATCCCCGGCCTTCGCCTGGGCGAGTTTCCCGAGTTTGTCCATGAGCTCTTCGGAAACGCTGATATAGAGCCGGACGAAATCCTTACCCGAGGTGATCTCGATGGCGTTCAAGAGGTCGCCCGCGGCCGGTTCTTGGGCCGCCAGCATGGCGCCCAGGGCCTTGAAGCCGTTGAGCGCCGAGGCCAGGTTTTTATTCTGTTCTTCGGTGCCGCCCGCCGTTTGGATGTCGGCGATGGAGTTCGAGAGCCGGTGATCGAACGACATCGTCAGGGCCGTGACGCCTTCGAGGACATTGAGCTGGGGGACGCTCTCGATGCCTTTTTTGACCAGGTCCGGAGGAAGCTTGAAAGCGCCCCAGGCCAGGGCCGCCTTGTCCACCTTCTTGATGACCCCGACCATCTCCGTGTTCTTCATGACCGATTCGGCTTTCTTCTGGTGGACGTCGATGATGCCTTTGACGCCGGCGTCGCTGCCGAAGAGGATGTTCGAGTCGTCGAGGAAGGCCGCCCGGGTCGTTTGCTTCGCTTTCGTGCCGTCCAGGTTGGAGTAGATGGTCACGCCGCTATACGCTTCGCTCTTGAATTCCGGGGCCTTCTCTTTCATGAGGGCCAGAAAGTTGTCCTTGTTATATTTGAGGTTGACGACGATCCCGCCCTCCTGGCCCGCCCCGTTCGGCGCGGCGGAGAGGCCGCCGACGACGAAATAGACGTCCTTCATCGGGTCGATACCGGCCATCTTGACGAACTCGTCGTATTTCTGTTTGGCCGTCGGGTCCTGAAGCATCTTGGAGACGGAGGGGGTGGTCATGCCCCGGTGAACGTCGATGGCGAAGACGCCCATGACGGTTTTTGGCAGAAGTTTGATCAAGGACTCCGTCGTCGCGCTGCCCGCCTTGATGCTCGACGACGGAGCGCAGGACGCGAGAAACACAGCGAATAGAACGATTGATCCGATGGACATTGCTTTTTTCATTGTTTTAGCCTCCCTGACATAGTGAAATACGGATTCTCCCGGGAATTGTCCCTGTCCCGGACTATACCACTAATGCCCGCCTTGCGGCAACCGGCCGTTTGAGTATAATTCTTAGGATCTGGCGCTGGCCGGCGGCTCATCGGGACGAAAGGAGATAAGGACATGCGTCGAAATATCTTGAGCGCTCTCATCAAGTGACGGGCATGACCGAAGAAAGAACCGGCGCCGAGGTTACGGCATTCCAGAAGATCCTGCGCCACCGGCGGAGCATCCGCCGGTTTCTTCCGACGCCGGTCGAGCCGGAGAAACTCCAGGCCTGTCTCGAAGCGGCCCGGCTGGCGCCCTCGGCCCACAACGTCCAGCCCTGGCGGTTCGTCGTCGTCGACGACCCCGGGCTCAAGGAACGGCTGACATCCGCGGCCTTCTCCGGCATCTATTCCGGTTCGAAATTCGCCGAGCAGGCCCCCCTCATCATCGTCCTGCTGGTTAAGCGTGGGCTCGTCGCCCACCATCTGGGCGGCCGTTTTCAAAACGTCCATTACCATCTCGTCGACATGGGCATCGCCGGGGAGCACATCGTCCTGCAGGCCGAGGAGCTGGGCTTGGCCACGTGCTGGATGGGCTGGTTCAATTACCGCCGGGTCCGGAAGGTCCTGAAGGTCCCCAGGCAACTCAAAGTCGTGGCCATGATGCCGGTGGGCTACGCCGAGAAAAGGCCGAGGCGCGAGCCGCCGCGCAAGGCGCTCGATGAGATCGTGACATTTAACGGGATCGAATGGAAGTGAGGGGCCGGAAGATGTTCTTGCTTCTCATCTTGGCCCTATCCATTTACGGACTGATCAATTTCTATGTCGCCCGACGCGGAGCCCAAGCGCTCGGAGGCACCCCCACGGCCCGGACGATCTTCCTGGTCGTATTCATCGCCCTGGCCCTGTCCTATCCGTTGGGCCGCGTTCTCATGTCCCGCGGCGGGAATTCCCTCTCGTCGCCGTTCATCATAGCCGGTTCCTTCCATATGGTCGTGATGTTCTACGGCTTCCTAGGAGTCGTTCTAGTCGACCTCGTCCGCCTGGCGAACGCCTTTGTCCCGTTCCTGCCGCGCTCGTTCTCCGCGCGTCCGGGGACGACGGGGCTTGTCCTCTTCATTGCCGTGGCCGGCATAACCTCTATGACGATCGTGGCGGGCGCCATCAACGCGGCCCGGGTTCGGACCGTCGAACTCTCCCTGAGCGTTCCCAAAACGGCGGGGACGCTCGACCACCTGACCATCGTCCTGGCCTCCGACCTCCATCTCGGGACGCTCGTGGGCGAGTCCAGGCTCGAAAAGATCGTCGACAGGATCAACGCCATCGCTCCGGATATCGTCCTCATGCCCGGTGACATCGTCGACGAGACGGTCACGGCCAAGGACGAAATGGAATTCAGCACGATCATGAAGCGCCTCCGCGCTCCCCTGGGGGTCTTCGCGGTGCCCGGGAACCACGAATTCTACAGCGGTCTCGCGAGGAATCTGGCTTGTCTCCGCGCCTGCGGCATCCGGGTCCTCGAAGACGAGGCCGTCTGCGTGAACGACGCCTTCATTGTCGTCGGGAGAAGGGACCCGAGCTCCCTGGCACCCGGAGAACGTCGGCTCGCGATAGGGGATATCCTGGCCCGCAACGGCTTCGACGACCGGTTGCCCATCGTCCTTCTCGACCACCAGCCGGCCCACCTCGAAGAGGCGAGCCAGGCCGGCGTCGACCTCCAGCTCTCGGGCCACACCCACGCCGGACAGCTCTTTCCGCTCGACATCATCAACAGAATGGTCTGGGAGCTCAACTGGGGCTATCTCCGCAAGGGAAACACCCAGTACTACGTGACGAGCGGTGTCGGGACATGGGGCCCTCCGGTACGGACCGGCAGCCGGCCCGAGATCGTCCGCATCCGGCTGTCCTTTGCCGGGCCCGGCCTTCCCTAAAACACTCTTGCTTCTTCTCCGCGTTGGATTAAGATAAGCACGGAGGGCCACATGAAGATCGCTCTGCGAACGCGGGTTCTTATCATCGCATCCGTATTCATCACCTTTTTTCCCGGAGGCCTTTCGGTCGCGGCGCCGGCCATCTCGCAGGAGATCATGTACGCGGAGGGATCGGTCCCCGGATTCAGGATCGAACCAAGCCCGATCGAGCTTCACCGGGCCGCCCAGCCCCAGACGCCCTTCGACAAGGTCGGCCTCAAATTCGCCCTGCTCGGCTATGAGAGCGGCGCGTTCGAGGCCTGGGCATATCCCCTCAAGCTTATTCGCAACTTCGAGTTCTCCTTCCTCCTGGGCACGAGCACCGTCCCCATCCCGGGCCGGGACATCGTCCGCTTCGTCTCCGTCCAACCCGCCGTGACCACCCTGACCTACACGTATCAATCTTTCACCGTGAGGGCCCACTTCGTCGCGCCGGTCGACGAGGCCGGCGCGGTCATCCTCCTGGATGTCGATTCCACGGAGCCTCTGACCATCGTTTGCAGCTTCATCCCCGTCCTCCAGCCGATGTGGCCGGCCGGGCTCGGCGGCCAATATGCCTACTGGGACGACGGCCTCAAGGCCTACCTCATCTCGGAACCGACGAGGAAAAACCACGGCTTTCTGGGCTCGCCCGCGGCCCGGGGCATATCCTACACTCCCGCCCATATGCTCTCCGACGTCCCGAACCAATTCAAGATCGAGATTGCCGATCCCAAGACCGTCTTCGGCCGCTTCATCCCTATCATCGTCGCCGGAGGCAAGGGCGTCCGGGACGATGTCAAGAAGGTCTATCAGGACATGGCCGCCGATCCGGAAAAAAGGTACCGGCGGGCGGTCGATTATTACGAAGGGTTGAGGCGCTCGACCCTCGGCATCCGGACTCCCGTCCCTGAACTCGACCTGGCCTTCGAATGGGCCAAGGTTGCCCTTGACGGCCTCATCGTCGACAATCCGGATCTCGGACGGGGACTTGTTGCCGGGCTGGGGTCCTCCGGAACAGGCGGCCGGCCCGGATTCGGCTGGTTTTTCGGCACCGACGCTTACCTTAATTCATTATCTTTCAACAGTTTCGGAAATACCATGGCTTCGCGCGACGGGCTTGCCTTCACCCAAAAATGGCAGCGCAAGGACGGCAAGATGGCCCACGAGCTGTCCCAGGCCGCGGGCTATCTCCGCTGGTGGGAGGACTACCCCTACGGCTACATCCACGGCGACACGACGCCTTATTACATCGTCGCCATGGAGGACTATGTCCGGCGGACGGGCGACATCGCCTTCCTCAAAGCGAGCTGGCCGTCCCTCCTCAAGGCCTACGAATGGTCGATCGCGACGGACGGCGACGGCGATGGGCTCATGGATAACGCCAAGGCGGGGCTCGGCGCCCTCGAATTCGGATCGCTGACCGGCATTCAGACCGACATCTATCTCGGCGCCGTCTGGGTCCGGGCGAACATGGCCATGATGGCCTTGGCCGGGGCGGTGGGGGACAAGCCCACCTCCAAGAGAGCCGGCGATCTCGCCGGCCGCTCCGCCCAGGCTTGGAAAGAAAAATTCTGGGACGGGGCGAACGGGCAATATTCCTATGCCTTCAACAAGGACGGGCGTCAGGTCGAGGAACTTACGCCCTGGAGCGCCGTCGGTCTGGCTTGGGGCCTGGGCGATTTCGAGCGCGGCCTCCGGACACTCGCCCGGATGAACCGGGCCGACCTAACGACCGATTGGGGCGTCCGAATGCTGTCCGACCAGAGTCCCCTTTACGAACCCCTGAACTACAATTACGGCGCGGCCTGGCCGTTCCTTTCCGGCTGGGTGGCCGCTGCCCTATTCAAATTTGACTATCTCCCCCAGGGTTACCAAGTCCTCATGGCCAACGTCCGTCACACGTTCGACAACGGGCTGGGGACGATCACGGAGCTTTACTCGGGGGCCCGGAACACCTGGCCCCAGGAAGGTGTCGCGCACCAGGGTTTCTCCAGCACGGGAGTCGTCCTGCCGCTCGTCCGGAGCCTCCTCGGCCTTGATGGCAGTGCTTTGGAGAAAAAGATATCCTTCCGGCCCGGCTTTCCGGCCGACTGGACGCCGGTCTCCATATCCAACGGAAAGATCGGCGAAGCTCAGTACTCATTGATATACACCCGGGCCAAGGACACGGCCACGCTTCGGATCAAGTCGGAGAGGGCGGCGGGTTACGGTTTTATTTTCGAGCCGGCTTTCGGGCTCGGAACGAACATTCTCCAAGCGACTCGGAACGGTGCCCCTCTCGAAATCCGCGCCGATGATCGGCCCGCGGCCCAAGCCGTCCGTCCCCGAATGGAGTTCCCGCTCTCGGGGGACGATACGGTCGAGCTGAGGTTCGTTCCTGCCCCCGAGGTCATCCTTCCCGACGTGCCGACGATGACGGGGGACCTCAGCCGCGGCTTGCGTCTTGTCCGCTCGACCCTTGCCGGCCGTGATCTCCAGTTGAGCCTCGAAGGGCTGTGGGGGGAGACCTACACGCTCGAGGTCCTCAACGGCGAGCGGGTCGATTCGGCGACCTGCTCATTTGAGGACATCTATGGAAAGCGGCATGATCAGCCCCTGGCGGCCAAGTTCGACGGCCGGACCCTTACCGTCGAGTTCCCCAGGGGGCCCGAAGGATACGGCAAGGCGGAAGTGACGCTGAAGTTGAAGTAAGGGGACTTACTTCTTGACGGGAGGGGTGGCCGCCTTACTCTGGTCGTAACGGCGGATGATCTCGTCGGTGATATCGATCGTCGGATTGAAGGTGACGACGCCGCTCTGCTGCACGTCAAGGACGATCTCGAGGCCCCGCTCCTTGGCCAGGATCTCGATGATCGCGACCATTTCCGCGCGGATCCTCTGGATGAGGTTGGTTGAGAACTGCTGGGCATCTCGCGCGGCGTCCTCCTCGTACCTCTTCCGTTCCGTCGTCTTCTTGTCGATGTCGGCCTGGATGCCCAAAAGGGCTTCGTTGGTCATGGTCAGCCGGCCCGTGCTCAGTTTGTTCTCGAGCAGGCGGATGGAGTCCTCGAGCTTCTGGAGGTCCGCCTTGATCTTGTTCTCGCGGTCCTGCATCTGTCCCAGGACTTTCTTGCCTTCGACACAGGTTTCGAACGCCTTCTGAGAGTTGATGATGGCGATCTTGGACGCCTGCTGGGCGTAAGACGCGCCGGCGACGACCAGGATGAAAAGAATGACGAGGGGGGCGATTGTTCGGATTCTGTTCATAGCGGCCTCCTTTGGTCCTATGGCATATAACTCATTCCCCGGGGGAACGGATTCAAGATTCTACCACGTTTAGCGGATTTTTTTAAGTAATTCTTCGACCCGCCCCAGGGCCCGCAGGAGATAGCCGCGCTCGGGGCCGTAGCCGATGCGGAGATACCCGTCCATTTCGAAGTGGTCGCCGGGGACGAGGAGAACGCTTTTTTCCCTGATAAGCCGCTCGACGAGTTCGGTCGAGTTGATCTTCAGGTCATAGCGGGCGAAGCAGATGGCCCCGGCCCGGGGCGGCCGGAAGCTGAACAGGTCCTCGTGGCCTTTGAGCCACGTCTCGAGGACGGGAAAGTTGTCGTTGAGGATGCCCCGCGTCCTCTGGAGGACGCGCTCGCGCGTCGCCGGAGCGAGAGTGAGCGTGGCCAGTCGGTCGCTCAGGGCCGACGGGGAGATCGTCGTGTAATCGTGATAAGGCCAGGTCTTCCTGATGACCTCTTCGGGGCCGACGATCCAGCCGATCCGCAGGCCCGGCAGTCCGTAGGCCTTGGACAACCCGTTGACGACGAGCGTCTTGTCCCAGGTCCCCCAGAAGCTCGGCGTCCGGACGCCGGAAAGCTCGGCCCCTTGGTAGACCTCGTCGGCGAGGATCCAGGCCCCGACGCCCGCGGCGAGGTCGACGATCCCCTTCATGACGTTCGGGTCGAGGGCGGAGCCGGTCGGGTTGTTGGGATTGGTCAGGACGATGAGCTTGGTCTTCGGGGTGACCAGCTTTTTCATCTCGTCGAGGTCGGGCTGCCAGCCGAGGCGCTCGTGGAGATAAAAGGGCTTGACCTTGGCGCCGAACGCGCGAAGGAGCCCGGCCATCTGCATGTAATTCGGGAGTTCGAAGAGCACTTCGTCGCCGGGTTCGATGAGACTCCAGATGAGGAGGAAATTGGCCTCCGACGAGCCGGCCGTGGTCAGGATCTGTTCGATCCCGGCGCCCGGGTAGAGACGGGCGATCTGTTCGCGCAGGCCGGCCGTGCCGTTCGTCTGGGTATAGCCGATCTCGACTTCGGCCAGAGAGTCGAGCTCGGCGGGAGTCAGGAGCTCCTTGAGTTTCAGGGGATGGACTCCGCTTTCCGAAAGATTGTAGTCGACGACGTTTTCCCAGAGGGACTGCATGCGTTCCATTTTGAAGACATCGATGTTCATGGGTATCCTTTCATTCGTCGGGGATCAGATCTCGACCTTGAAGACTCCCTTGAAGGAGAACCCGAAGACGATGGACAGGATGAGGTAGGCGACGAGCCAATGGAGGCCAAGGCCGAAGATGCTCAGCGTTTTCGCCGGGTAAAGGATCTCGATCGACCGTACCGGGCTTCCGGCCGCGAGGGCGCGTTCCCCGGGGTAAAGGACCTGTTTCAAGAAGGACCCGCGGGAAGCCAGCGTGGAAACTTTGGTCAGGGGCTTCCCTCCGACGACCACCGATTTCGTCAGGGTCAGGCCTCCGACCCGCAGGGTCAGATGGCCGGGGCCCGTGGCGGTCGCCTTGATCCGCCAGGCGACCTCGTGCTCGTCGGGGATGCGGACGGCCGGGGAGGTGATCTCCAATCCGGGGGAAACATCGAGTTCCATCGGGAGCGATACCGGGTCGGCGTTCTTTTCGAGGCCGACCTTGACCAGCGTCTCTTCGCCAGGTTGGAGCGGCGTCCGGTCGAACCAGAGGCTGAGCTGGGCCAGGATAAGGACCAGGGGAACGATCATGACCAGGAGGGGCTTGAGGTTCGCGGCGAGGTAGCTCAGGTTGGCCTTGAGGATGGCCCCCTGGGCCCGGAGCGTGATGGGCATGCTGTCCTTGAACAGCCGGAGCTCGAGGAGGTGGGCCTTGATCCTATCCTTGGCCTTGCGGATGGACGCCTGGTTCGAAGTGTGCTTGTAGACCTCGAGCATCAGCAGGGCCGTCAGGAGGGACACGGCCGCCATCCCGAACCAGGGGGACGCTCCCCGGAAAGGCCAAAGGATGACGTCGACGATCCGGCCGAAGACGAGGTTGACGATTCCCATGGCCCTCAGGAGATGTAGCCCAACCCCTTGAGTTTCTTCTTGATCTCCTCTTCCGAGTCCGTATCCTCGATCTTGGCGACTTCTTTTTCGAGGCAATGGGTGATGAACTCCTCGACCGAGGAGTAACCCGACATCTCGGCGTACTTCTTGATCTTGTCGAAGAGGACCTTATCGATCTTGACTTTGGCGCTGGGCATGTCTGACGCTCCTTTCCCCGTTCGTTATTCGAGAGCGTTCTCTCCGATCATCTCTTTGGGCTTCTCGACGCCGAAGACGCCGAGGGCCGAAACCGTCAGGTCGTAGAGGGCCGGGGTCTCGGCCGTGAACTTCCGGTTGGCGAAGGCGATGCCCGGCAGGACGTCCGGGGCGCACATGTGGTCGCCGCTCCACTTTTGGGCGTTGTCCTCGAAAACCTCGCGGGGGAATCCGCCGAGAGGGGATTGCCAGGAAA
>CAZZCH010000019.1:0-1225 GCA_964652895.1 uncultured Eubacteriales bacterium | reverse complement strand
GTTGAGGCCCATGCCGTAGGCCCGGGTTTTGGACCAGTCGGTGTTGTCGAAGTAAGACGACTCCTCTTGCTTCCAGGGTTTCTGGAGCCGGTGGTAGCCCTCCCGGAGGAGCCAGGTGTTGAGGTTGAAGCCCCGGCGGAAGCTATTGAAACCGTGGTCGGACATGGCCAGCACGACGGTGTCCTTGTCGGCCTTGCGCAGGGCCAAGTCGAGGGCTCGGTCCATCTCGACGTAGGTCCGGGCGATGACGTCGCCGTAACGCCGGGCGAGGTTTTCGTCGTAGGCGGGATGCCCGGGGTCGACGAGCCGCCAGAACATGTG
Organism: uncultured Eubacteriales bacterium; assembly: GCA_964652895.1. Taxonomy (GTDB): domain Bacteria; phylum Acidobacteriota; class Aminicenantia; order Aminicenantales; family Saccharicenantaceae; genus RBG-16-66-30. Next base: position 904 of record CAZZCH010000019.1, on the reverse strand, counting down.
CTGGCGTTGGTCGGCGTTCGAAAAATAAAAGAAGAGCAGGCCTTCGTCGAACCGGCCCAGCTCGTATTCGAGCATGGTCATGCTCTCTTCGTAGATCATGTTGTCGAGGGTCAGGAACTCCTCTTCGTCGAGGATGCCGTTGTCGAGAGCGCTCGTGTCCGCCGGAAGACCCTTGGTGAAGTAGGGCCCGAAGCGGCGCTCGAGATCCTTGGCGTAAGACTCCGGTGTCGAGATGGGCAGGGCCGGCCGGGCCGGGTCCATGTGGATGGGCGAGACGTAGAGCTTGAACTTCGGCCGGACCTCTTTGAGGTAGAACAGGCAGATGCCGTGCACGCCCTGGGTCGGGATGAGGTTGAAGTGGACGTGCTTCCAGGTGCTCCATTCCTTCTCTCTCAGGATGAACTCTTGGCCCTGGATGACGACTTTGGCCGCAGCGTTGGCCGGGTCGACGAAGACCTGGAAGGGGATGGTCGCTTCAGGGGCGTCGGTCCGGAAAGTATTCACCGGGCCCGGGAGCTCCGCCTCGACCCTGTCGCCGATGACATCGACGTCGTAGACGCGGCCGCCGCCGCCGGCCTCCTGGGTGATGGCCGCCTCCTCGTCCGTGTAATAGCTAAAGATGCCGTAGGAGCCCTTGAGGTCGGGCGTGTTCATTCCGGCGAGGGTCCTCTGTTTCGATTCGACCGGCGGGTAGTTGGACGGCATCTTGAAGATCGTCGACGGAACACCGGCCTCCTCGAGGACCTGCCAAAAGGCCTTGCCCTTACGCAGGTTGCGGATCTGCCCGCCCGAGAGGGGGATGACCGTCTTGCCGATGCGGATCGTCTTCGCGCCGCCCGACGTCTCGGTCGCGGAGAATATGGGAAAGTAGGTCTTCGGGTCGCGATTGAAAAAGTCGAAGATG
>CAZZCH010000018.1:27061-48951 GCA_964652895.1 uncultured Eubacteriales bacterium | reverse complement strand
CCGGGGTCATGTCCGGGAAGCTCCGGAGGGAGGCCGTGAACCCATCCTCGGCGGCCGCGAGATCGCCGAGGAGGAGATCGGCGTAAGCCAGCCCCACGGCGTAGGCGGGGCTCGCCGTGTCCAGCTTCGAGACGAGCTTTCTCGCCTGTTCGGCCCGGCCGGCCTTGAGCGCGTCCCAGACCTCCTTGACGGCGATCCGGTCGTCCAGGCGCAGGTGCGTCGAGACATCCGATGGGATGTCTCCGACAAAGAAAGCGGGCGGCCCGGTCGGCGGCTTGGCACAGGACCAGGCCCCGAGGAGGGCCAGGCCGATCGCGGCGAGTTTTCTCACCATGGCTCTTCTCCTTGCTCGATGTAGGGAAGGAAATTGATGATTCCGGCCGGGTCGGCCATGACCTTGAATTCGAGGAAGCGCTCGCTCTCCCGTTTCTTCAGGACGAGTGAGCGGCGAGTCAGGGAATCCGTGATCTCGCGGGCTTCCTTGGGGACCCGGATGTAATAGGGCTTGTAGTCGCCGAAGAGGACCTCCCGAAGCTGGCGGAGGAACTCCGGAACGCCCTCCCCCGTTTTCGCCGAGAGGGCGATCGTTTGGGCCCGCGGGTCGCCGTTCCGCTTCAAGAGAAGGGCTCGCTCGTCCTCGGGCAGGAGGTCGATCTTGTTGAAGACCTTGATGACCGGGACGCCGGCGATGCCGAGGTCGGCCAGGATACCCTCGACCGCGCCGAGTTGGTGTTCCGAGGCGGGCGAGGCGATGTCGACGACGTGGCAGATGCAGTTCGCTTCGCCGACCTCCTCGAGCGTCGCCCGGAATGACGTGACCAGTTCGACGGGCAGCTTCTTGATGAAGCCGACGGTGTCCGTGAGGAAAAAATACATTCCGTCGGAAAAGGAAACGCGCCGGAGCAGGGGGTCCAGGGTGGCGAAGAGGCTCGGCGACGTGTATCGTCGCTCCTCGGTGAGGAGGTTGAACAGCGTTGATTTCCCGGCGCTCGTGTAGCCGACGAGAGAGACCGTGGGGATGGGGCCTTCCCTCCGGCTCTGACGCTGGCTCGAACGCCTTTTTTGGAGGCCGTCGATATCCTTTTTGATCCTCGTGATCCGGTCGGTGATGCGGCGGCGGTCCACCTCGAGCTTCTTCTCGCCCGGTCCGCGGGTCCCGATCCCGGCGCCCTGCTGGGTCAGTTCGGGGCCCTTTCCCCGGAGGCGCGGCAGTCGATATTTCAACTGGGCCAGCTCCACCTGGAGCTTCCCTTCGTTCGTCCGGGCCCGCTGGGCGAAGATATCGAGAATGAGCTGGGCCCTGTCCACGACCTTGACCCGGATCTTGTCCTCGAGGTTCCGCTGTTGGGTGGCGTTGAGGTTGTGGTCGAAGATGGCCAGGTCGGCCTCCGATTCCGCGGCCAGCCGGGCGATCTCCTCGACCTTGCCCTCGCCGACGAACCAGCGGGGATCGAGGCGGGGCCGGGCCTGGAAGACCTTCCCCACGACCTCGGCGCCGGCCGCGCCGGCCAGTCCGGCCATTTCGGTCAGGGATTCTTCGGCCTCGTCCTTTTCCCTCTTGGTCGTGGCCACGTTGATGAGAAGTGCGCGTTCCATGGGCTTCGGGAGTCCTATTGTAATTGGTTTTGGACGTATTCCTCAAGGGCCGGGACGTCGTCGGGCGAAAACCAGGCCACGCCGTCCATTTTCCGGAACCAGGTCATCTGCCGCTTGGCGTAGTGGCGCGTATCGATCTTGGTCGAGGATATGGCCTCCTCGCGGCCGATCTCGCCCCGGAGGAGCCTCAAGACATGGTTATAACCGAGGGCATGGAAGGGCGGCGCGTCCTCGGCGACGCCCCGTTCGACGAGGCCCCGGACCTCCTCGACGAGCCCCCGCGCGAACATCCGTTCGACGCGGTCGTCGATGCGCCGGTAGAGCGCGTCCCGTTCGAGCTTGAGACCGAGGCGCAGGATGTTCCGGCCCTTGACCGGCGATTCGGTCCTGCGGAAATGCTCGGAGATGGGCCGTCCCGTCGCGGCGTGGACCTCGAGGGCGCGGATGATGCGGATGCGGTCGTGGCTCCGGACCTTCCGGGCGTATTCCGGGTCGACCGTCTGGAGGCGCCGGAAAAGGGGATCGAGCCCTTCCTCGCGCGCCTCGGCTTCGAGCGAAGCCCGGACGGCCGGATCACGGCCGGGACCGGGGAAAAGACCGTCCACGAGGGCCTTGATGTAGAGGCCCGTGCCTCCGGCGATCAACGGGAGATGTCCCCGGGAGGCGATCTCGCCGGCGGCCGCGAGCGCCTCCCGGACGAAATCGGCGGCCGTGAACTGGACCTCCGGCCCGACGATGTCGATCAGGTGGTGGCGGACGCCGCGCCGGGACGCGGCGGTCGGCTTGTCGGTGCCGATGTCGAAGCCGCGGTAAACCTGGATGGAATCGCCGCTGATGACTTCGCCCCCGAAACGCAAGGCCAGGTCGACGGCCACCCGGCTCTTGCCGACGGCGGTCGGGCCGAGGACGATGACGATGCCGCTTCTGTCAGGTTCCAATTTCGATCAGTATCCAGATCGCGAGGGCCGAGGCAAAAAGCAGGAGGGCGAAGAGTTGGCGCCGCTTCAAGGGGCCTCTCCGACCTTGTCCAGGCCCCGGACGAGCGCGGATTCGTGGGCCGGACCGAGTGTCCGCTTGACGGCCAGGACTTCGGCGACGAGGACCTCGTCCATGCTCCTGAGGAAGCTCCGGCGGCATCCGTCCCCGACGATGTTGGCGTTCACCTTGAGCAGGGATTTGATCTCGAGCCGCCCGTCCGGCTTGAGCTCCGCGCCCTGGAAGGCCGGGTCGAGGCGGCCCCGGACCTCATCCAGGGCTTTTTCGACGATGGAAAAGGCCACCGGTCCGATCTCTTTCGAAATATATCTGAAAACGAACGAGCACTTGGCGTTGAACGTGCCCAAGAGCCGGTCCATGCCGGCCAGGGACATGTCGGGGGGCAATTTTCCCGTCTTCGGCTTCGGGCCCGCCGTTCCGGCCAGGCCCAGGCAGAGAAGGGCGAAGAGGGCCCTCCGGGTCTCGGCTTCGCCGACGTCGCTCGCTTCGCGGAGTTCGGCCAGGGTCTTGGCCGTGTCTAGGAGGCCGAGGACGTATCTCTCGGTGAAGGAGAGCCGGAAGGCGTCCGGCGAAAAAGTCGGGAGCCGCCGGACGATGTCTCCGTCGGCCGGGAGGGATCCGTACAGGACGGTATCGTCCTTCATCCTCCGGACGCCGTCGAGCAGGAGGTTGGGGATGTCGATCGCCCCGACGAGGACCCGGGCCGGCGGACCGGTCCGGATGTGGAACTCGCACTCGTGGCCATGGGCCAAAAAGAGCGACAAGGCTTCTTCCCGGGCGTGGGACTCGAGGAGCGCCCAGAGGCGCTCGGGCTCGAAGAGAGAGGTTTCAATGAGGGCCCGGAGAGCGGACACGTCATTTTTCTGGGCGTGCTCTTCGACCCGGGTCAGGGTGATGAGATCCGCCGCTCCCGTTGTCAGGAGGAAGCGCAGGAAGCCTTTTTCCTCGAAGGAAGCCGAATCCAAGATGAGGGCGCCGCGTTCGAACGACAGACATTTCGGGACGCCGTCGGCCTTGATATAGAGCGACCCGCTCTGCCCCTGCCGCCAGATCTCGGCTAGGACGCGGGCGACGGGGGCGCGGGCGAATTCCTCGGAAGCGATCCAGTCGTCCATGTCCTTAATGTATAGACGGGAAGGCGCGAAGTCAATTTACCGGAGGAAGCTCATGCCGATCAAGGCGATGCCGACGTTGACGAGGGCCTTGAGGAACCAGACGCCGTAGGACAGGAAAAGGGCTTTCTTGAGCTTGATCTTGAACACCGCGGCGAGCCCGAAGGCCAGGATGCCGAACAGCCAGATCTGGAAGAAATCGACTTGGGCAAGCATGATGTAAGACGTCGACGTGACTTCCATCTTCGGAAAGAGAAGGGCCAGGCTGGTCGATGTCTGCATGAGGGATTTCCGGGTCAGGGCGAGGACCATGCGGACGGCGTTGCCGAACAGCTTGTCGACCAGGCTGGCGTGAAGGAGCACGGACAGGACCTGGACGTAGGCCCCCTGCGAAGAGAGGAAACGACCCAGGATGAGCAGGATCAACGCTTGGAGGAGGAGCGCGATCAGGGTGAAGAGGGGTGTCGTTACGAACATCTGGATGATCCGGCTTCGGGCCGAGGGGTTCTCCATGTTCTGGATCATCTGATCATAACGCTCCGCTCCTATGCGCTCCTTGAGCGCGGAGTTGTCCTTCATGAGCCGGAGCTGGTCTTGCTGCATATAGGGGGCGACGACGAGGTTGAAGGCGATGAGGGCGACGAGGACGACGATGAGCGTGTCGACCCAGACCGGTTTCGCGGCCAAGCCGTCGAAGATGGGACGGGGGTTGAAGAAGATACCTTCGATGCGCTTGAAGAGGTTCATGGGCTAGGCTCCTTTCCGTTCATCTTTCTCGATCTCGCCGTCACGGATATGGATGATGCGCTGGGCCTGGTTCGCCACTTCCCGGTCGTGGGTGACCATGATGATCGTGTTCCCCTGTTCGTGGAGTTTGTGGATGAGGTTGAGGATCTCCCGGCCCGTCCGCGAGTCGAGGTTTCCCGTCGGCTCGTCGGCGAGGAGGAGGGACGGTTCGTTGACCAGGGCCCGGGCGACGGCCACGCGCTGGCGCTCGCCGCCCGAAAGCTCGGCCGGTTTGTGGTTCATGCGGGCCTTCATCTCGACCCGTTCCAAGGCCCGCCGGGTCCGCTCCTCGCGCTCGGCCTTTTTCATCCCGCCGTAGATGAGAGGGAGCTCGACGTTGCGGAACGCCGAGGCCCGGGGGAGGAGATTGAAGACCTGGAAGACGAACCCGATCTCGCTGTTCCGGGTGAAGGCCAATTCGTCCTCGGTCATGGCGCTGACGAGCTTACCGTTGAGCCGGTAGACCCCCGATGTGGGCGTGTCCAGACAGCCGATGAGGTTCATCAGAGTGGACTTGCCGGAACCCGAAGGGCCCATGATGGCCACGAACTCGTTGCGCTCGATGGTCAGGGAAACCCCTCGGAGGGCCTCGACCTCCTGCTCGTCGAGCTTATAGATCTTCCAGAGGTTCTCGGCGAAGATGACGACGGGATCGGTGCCGCTCATTTGGTCGAGGCGTCCTTTTTCGGTTCCGTCTTGATCAGGACGCCGTCCTTGAGGTCGCGCAGGGACGCGTAGGGGCCGGTGACGATGTCCTGCCCTTCCTGCAGGCCCGAGGTGATCTCGATCATCATTCCGCCGGTGATGCCCTTGCCGACCGGCTGGAACTTGACTCGGCCGTTCTCGACGGCGTAGATGCCTTCCTCGTCCTTTTTCGCCGCCGAGTCGCTTGTGTCGGCTCCGACTTTGTCACGGAGGACGAGCGCGGAGATGGGCACGGCCAGAACCTGTTTCTTCTCGGCGACGATGATGTCGGCCGAGGCGGACAGTCCGGGCTTGAGCTTTACTGACGGATTCTCGAGGGTGATGACGACCTTGAAGTCCTTGGACTCCTGGGTCGAGACGCCGCCCGTCGTCCTCTGAAGGGCGGAACTGCCGATCTCGGTGACCTTGCCCTTGAAGACGGTCTCGGGGAAGGCGTCGACGCGGATGTTGGACTCCTGGCCGAGGCGGACGCCGATGACGTCGGTTTCGTCGACCTCGACTTCGACCTCCATCACCGACAGGTCGGCGATGGTCAGCAGGACCGTGCCGGGGTTGTTCATCGTCCCGATGATGGCCACCTCGCCCTCCTCGACGCGGAGGCTGGTGATGACCCCGTCGATCGGGGAGTTGTAGGTCGTTTTATTGAGGTTGTCGATCGTGCTCTTGAGGGACGCCTCGGCCTGCTTGATCTGGAAGTGGATGGCGTTCGTCTGGGCCGAGGAGATGTCGTATTGGGCCTTGGCCGTCTCGAGCAGGTCCTTGGAGATCAACTGCTCGTCGAAGAGCTTCTGCTGGCGCTCGTAGGAATTCTTGTCCCGCTGGAGCCGGGCTTCCGCCTGTATGAGGTCGGAGTTCGCGGCCCGGATGAAGTTCTGGTCGCGGTCGGCGTTGGCTTCGTACTGGGTGGAATCCAGCTTGAGGAGGAAATCCCCGGCTTTGACCACCTCTCCCTCGACGACGCCGATCTTGATGATCCGGCCCGGGACCTGGGCGCTGATGTTGATGTTCTTTTTGGGCTTGACCTCGCCGGACGCCGAGATGATCGAGGTCAGGTCCTGTTTTTTGACCTTGTCCACGGTCACCTTGACGGTCTTCTCGCGCTGGGACCGAAGGTTGGCGATGACGATGACGCCAACGACCAGGAGAATGGCCAGGATGATCAACGGCTTTTTCCGCCGTTTCAGGAAGCTTGTCTTTTCCGTCATGGTTTGAAGCCTTTCCCGTCGATTTCAGAGGTAGTCAGTCTATTATACTACGGAAGTCCAGCGAATAGGTTCAAGGTTTGCCTTGGGCTGGGGGAGTTGATAAGATAAGGCCCGATGGACGTCCGCGAGGATTTTTCGAGGATCGGCGAGGCCGTTGTCCGCGAGGCCGGCCGGTACCTGCGGGAAAGCTTCGGCCGGAGGGTCGAGGTGTCCCTCAAGGGGGCCGTCGATCTGGTCACTCCGTTCGACCTGGGGGCCCAGGAGATCCTCGTCGGCCGCCTGTCGGCGGCTTTCCCGACGCACGGCTTCCTGGCCGAGGAGGGCCTCGACCGGCCAGGGAGCTCCGACTGCCGGTGGATCATCGATCCCCTCGACGGAACGACCAACTACGCCCACGCCTTCCCCGTTTTCAGCGTCTCCGCGGCCCTCGAGTGTGCCGGCCGGGTCGTCCTGGGGTTCGTCTATGACCCGATGCGGGAAGAGATGTTCATGGCCTCGGCCGGGCGGGGGGCGTTCTTGAACGGCGCCGCGATCCGGGTCTCGGGCGTCTCCGACCTGGGGTCAAGCCTTCTCGCGACGGGGTTCCCTTACGACCTGAGGACGAGCCCCGTCAACAACTTGGGCCATTGGCGGCGCTTCATCGTCAGGGCCCAGGCGATCCGCCGCTGCGGGTCGGCGGCCCTGGACCTTTCGTATGTCGCCTGCGGCCGCTTCGACGGCTTCTGGGAGCTCAAGCTCAAACCCTGGGACGTGGCCGCGGGGGCCCTGATCGTGGCCGAAGCGGGCGGGCGGGTCAGCGATTTCGGAGGAGCGGAATTTGGATTATCGGCCCCGGGGATCTTGGCCACGAACGGGCGGATCCACCAGGGGATGCTCGATGTTCTCGCGGCGGATAGGACGGCAGGAGGAAGCAATGGCTCGGATGACCGCACCTAGGGTCTTATTGGCGTCGGGAATCGTGGCTTTGGGTTTCGCCGCCCTCGTCCCCGGCGGGCTCGCGCCCCAAGTCCAGGCGCCGTCCACGGACGGTCAGGCCGTCAAGAAGATCACCGTCCCGGCCGATGCCGGCTGGGTGGACACGGGGATCGACGTCGGGCCGGGGGAGGATCTCGTCTTCCGCGCCGCCGGCGAAGTCAGCCTTCAACGGGGGAATCCGGACGCCGGCTGCGGCCCCGGAGGGCTCGAATCGATCACCGTCGACCAGCCGATCCCGGATGAGAACCTCGGGGCCCTCATCGGCCGGGTAGCCCAGCTCGTCTCCGCCCGGACGGACGAGGATACGGGGGCGGAAATCGGCGACGAGATCTTCGTCCTTTTCTTCATCGGCCCGGAGAGAACCGTGACCGTCCCCGTGAAGGGGCGGCTCTACCTCGGCCTCAACGAAAACGCCCTCAAGGATAATGCCGGGGAGTTCACCGTTCTCGTGTCCCGGCCCCCGGCCTGAGATCGGACAGGTCTTAGGGCGTTTCCTCGGCCGCCTTCGCGGCCAAATGCCCGTCCATGAATTGGGTGTCATACCGCCCGGCGAGGAAATCGGTGTTGGACAGGACGTCCAGAAGGAGCGGGATGTTCGTTTTGATCCCGACGATGGTCGTCGTTTCGAGGGCCACCCGCATCTTACGGATGGCCAGGTCCCGGTTCGGCGCGTAGGCGATGATCTTGGCCACCAGCGAATCGTAGTCCGGGGGAACGACCCAACCCCCGTAGGCGGCGGAATCGACGCGGATGCCTTCGCCCCCCGGCAGGACCAGGAAATCTATTTTCCCAGGCGAGGGAACGAAGGTCGTCGGGTCCTCGGCGTTGATCCGGCACTCGATGGCGTGCCCCCGCATCACGAGCTCGAAGGGGAAGCTGAACTTCTCGCCCGAGGCGATCCGGATCTGGGCCTTGATGAGGTTGATCCCGTAGACCATCTCCGTGATGGGATGCTCGACCTGGACGCGGGCGTTGGCCTCCATGAAATAGAACTTGCGTTTATCGTCGACCAGGAACTCGAAGGTACCCAAGCTTTGGTAGCCGACTTCGGAGGCGGCGTCCCCGACTTCCTTCATCATCTTCCTGCGGGTCTTTTCGTCGATGAACGGGGAAGGTGTTTCCTCGATGACCTTTTGGTATTTCCTCTGGATGGAACATTCCCGCTCGCCGAAGGCGGTGACTTTCCCTTTTTTATCGCCGATGACCTGGATCTCGATGTGCCGGCCCCCGGTGACGTACTTTTCGATGTAGAGCGAGGGGTCGTTGAAGGCCGCCTTGGCTTCGCCCTGGGCGATGGGGAACTGGTCCTCGAGCTGGGACGACGAACGGCAGATCCGCATCCCCTTGCCGCCGCCTCCGGCCGCGGCCTTGATAATCACCGGAAAGCCGATCTTCGCGGCGACCTTTTTGGCCACGGCGAGATCGTCGATGACCGTGTCGCTCCCCGGCAGGATGGGCAGCCCGGCCTTTTTCATCGTCTGGCGGGCTTTGTTCTTGTCGCCCATGAGCCTAATGATGGACGGCGGCGGGCCGATGAAGATCAGGCCGTGCGTCTCGCAGATCTCGGCGAACTTGGCGTTCTCCGCGAGGAAACCGTAACCGGGGTGGATGGCGTCGGCCCCGGTGATGTCGACCGCGCTCAAGATGTTGGCGATATTGAGATAGCTCTCGGAGGCCTTGGCTGGGCCGATGCAGATCTTCTCATCCGCGAGCAAGGCGTGGAGGGACTGACGGTCGGCCTCCGAGTAGACGGCGACGGTCTTGATCCCGAGCTCGCGGGCGGAGCGGATAACGCGGAGGGCGATCTCTCCGCGGTTGGCGACCAGGATTTTCGAGATCATCAGGCCTTAACTCAGGGGCAGAATGGCGAAGAGCTTCTGGCCGTATTCCACGGGCTCGGCGTTCTCGCCGAAAATTTCAACGATTGTCCCGTCCACGTCGGCCTCGATCTCGTTCATCAGCTTCATGGCCTCGATGATGCAGAGCGTCTGGCCTTTCTTGACGACGTCGCCGATGTCGACGAAGGGGGGGGATGCCGGGTCGGGGGCCCGGTAGAACGTTCCGACCATGGGCGAAGTGATCATGTGGTGGCCCTTGGCCACCTCGATGGCCAAGGCGACCGCCGCGGCCGCGGCTTCCGCCACGGGTCCCGCGGACGGGCCGGCGGGCGGGGCGATGGCCGGGGGGGCCGGCTGGGGCGCGTTCCGGCCGATCTTGATCTTCAGGCCCTCGACTTCGAGCTCGAAGACCGATAGGCCTTTCTCTTCGAGAAGGCCGATGAGCTTCCGGAGCTCGTCGTAATCGATCTTCCCGCTCTTGGCGATTTCTTCCGGCCCGGCCGGCTGCTTGTTCTTGTCGTTCATGCCCTTATCTACCTCGTAGAAATATATTTACCTTAACGGCATCCCCCCGAAATGTCAAGTTGGACCTCGGGGATCATCCTCGCTCGCTGCGGTGATACGTTCGCTGGCGCAAAGCGCCGCTCAGTATTAACCCTGCGCATATCCCCGGGCTTAAGGCCGGGGAGTCGAATGGGTTTATTTTTCACGTCGTCATGGGCCTGCTCCGGCCCATGATGGCTAAATCACCGCCTATGCTCGCTCTGATGCTGCCCAGAAGCTGCCTGAGCCGGAAGAGGGTCCCGGGAGATATTTCTCCCGGGCCGCAGAACGCCGAAGCGTTCGAGGAGGGGAGGCAGGGAGCGAAGCGATCGTTGGAAGGGGGAAGGCGGAGCGGATTCCCCCTCCAAGTTGTTGATCCCCTCGGCCCAGGGTTCAGCGGTCGTCTCATTCGCTGCCGAGCTCGCTCGACACTTCAGCCTCGGCTGCCTGATTTGACTGGCCCAGCCGGTTCTCCTATGATGGCCGATGACCGCTATTTCTATGGGATAGGACGTGATGTTCGACCAGCTTTCCGAACGCCTCGAAAGGATGATGAAGTTCCTCCGGGGCGAGGTCAAGGTCACGGACAAGAACATGGCCGAGGCCTTGAAGATGATGCGCCTGGCCTTTCTCGAGGCGGACGTCAACTACAAGGTCGTCAGGGATTTCGAGGCCCGGATCAAGGAGAAGGCCTTGGGCGAGGAGGTCCTGCGGAGCCTCAGCCCGGCCCAACAGGTCATCAAGATAGTCCGCGACGAGCTAGCCGGCATCTTGGGAGGCCAGCAGAAACCCCTCCTGTTCTCGAGCCGGCCGCCGACGGTCATCATGCTGGTCGGCCTCCAGGGAAGCGGTAAGACGACGACCTGCGGAAAGCTCGCTCGCTGGGTCGCCGGCATCGGGAAAAGCCCCCTCCTCGTGTCGTTCGACCTGAAGCGGCCGGCGGCCCAAGAGCAGTTGAAGACGATCGCATCGTCCCTGGGCTTCCCGTTCTACGAGATGACCTCGGCCCGGATGGCCTCCGCGAAGGAGGCCCTCAAGGAGCTCCTCGTCCATACGGCCAACAGGGGCTTCGACCCGCTCATCGTCGACACGGCCGGCCGACTCCACGTCGACGACGATCTCATGGAGGAACTCCGCCTCGTCCGGGCGATCCTCGAGCCGACCGAAGTCATCTACGTCGGCGACGCCATGACCGGCCAGGACGCCGTGCGCAGCGCCCAGGCCTTCGAGGAGAAGATCGGCCTCACCTCGGTCATCCTGACCAAGCTCGACGGCGACGCGCGGGGAGGGGCGGCCCTGTCCATCGTCGCCGTGACCGGCCGTCCCATCAAGTTCATTGGCGTCGGGGAAAAGCCTGACAAGCTCGAGGTCTTCCACCCCGAGCGCATGGCCTCGCGCATCCTGGGTATGGGCGACATCCTCACCCTCGTCGAAAAAGCTCAGGGCGAGGCCGATGTCGCCGAGGCCGAGGAGATGGCCCGCAAGCTTCGCAAGCAGGAGTTCACCCTCGAGGATTTCAAGAAGCAGATCGTTCAGATGAAGAAAATGGGGTCGCTCTCGGACCTCTTGGGCCACCTCCCCCAGGTGGGCCCGTTCAAGAACCTGGCCAAGGCCCAGGTCGATGACCGGAAGATCGCCCACTTTGCGGCCATCATCGATTCCATGACGGCCGAGGAGAGGGAGAACCCGAAGGTGCTCAACGGCAGCCGCCGGGCCCGGATCGCCCGCGGCAGCGGCAGGCCGGTCAGCGAAGTCAACCAGCTGGTCAGGCAGTTCCAGGAAATGCAGAAGATGATGAAGCGGTCGGCCGTCCAGAAACTCCTCTGCGGGCTGAAATAGCCCCGGCCTCTATTTCCCTTCGAGGACGTGGTCGACGCATTCGAGCCAGAACGCGGCGTAGTCTTCCCAAAAGATGAAGTTGCACCCCCAGTGGGGGGCGGGGTCGGACATGTAGGCCAGGACCCGGCCGCGGCCGCAGGCCCTGACGGCCAGGAGCGGGTCGCCCGAATCTTTGACCTCGAGGAGAACCCTCCCCTCGGGGATGGACATCGTCTTGTTGTACCCCAGGATGGGCGGCATGGTCCTCAGGTTGATCGCCTTGAAGAAGCGCTCGCCGGCCACCGTCAGTTCGGCGTCGAACCCTTCCGTGCTCTCGACGAGGTCCTCGTGGTCGAGACAGCGGACGGGGAGGACCTCACGGAGCCGGGTCCTGCCCCAGCCTCCCTTGCCCAGCTCGCCCGTGAAGGAATACCAGCCGCCGAGAAAGAGGGCCGCCTTGCCGTCCTTGATGGCCTCGACGGTCAGGCGGATCCTGTCCGGATAGGTCAGAACGGCCGTCCCGAATTTTCCCCGGTCGAAGAAGTTCGGGGCGAGCTGGAAGAGCTTGGCGTCGACGTCGCTGAAGATGAGCACGTCATGGGAGGCCAGGATGGCCTCGTAGTCGCCCGGGCCGAGCTTGTTGTAGAAGTCCCAGGCCGGGACGGACTCGACCGTGTGTTTTCCGGTGGATTCCAGGGCGTCCTTCAGCCATTTCCCGTAGTTGACGATGTCGAGCCCCTTGGGGGAATGGTAAAAAGGCGTTTCGGCGAAGATCGGCCCCGTCAGGACGGCCCAATCTCCCACGTAATAGATCTTGGCCATGTCGATGACTCCTTCTGACGGGCACAGGATAACAGAGAGGCCCGGGACAGGCAACGTCTTTTCCTGCGCCGGGGATTGACTTGCCCCTCGAATTCCGGTATTATTTTTCAGCGATTACCTCTATTTCGAAAGTGAAACCACAATGATAGTCATGCGCTTGATGAGATTCGGCACCAAGAAAAAACCGACCTACCGAATCGTCGTGATGGAATCGAAAAGAGCCCGCCAGAGCCAGGCCTTGGATACGCTGGGCACCTATACCCCCCTGGACGACCCGGCCGGCGTCAAGATCGACCTCGAAAAGGCGAATCAGTGGCTTTCGAAAGGCGTTCGGCCATCGAGAACCGTTCAATCCCTTCTGGATAGAGTTGCCAAGCCCAAGAAACCCGCCCAAGTCGCGAAATCTTAAAGGAGGTCACTGTGAAAGAACTCGTAGAGTTGATTGCCAAGGCGTTGGTGGACCAACCGGACAGAGTGCAGGTCTCCCTGCTCGAGGGGGAGCAGACCACCATCCTGGAGCTCAAGGTGGCCCCTGAGGACCTCGGCAAGGTGATCGGAAAACAGGGACGGACGGCCCGCGCGATCCGCATCCTCCTCGGCGCCGCGGGGATGAAGCTCAAGAGGAGATACAACCTCGAGATCATTGAAAAATAGCGACTTCGTCGCGCTAGGGAAGATCCTCAGAAGCCAGGGACGCGACGGACGTTTCAAGCTCCGGCTCAATGAAAAAGGGCTTCCCCGGCCCGACTGCGGCACGATATATCTCCGGCGGGCGGATGGATTCGAGGCCTTCTCGGTCGAATCCCTGACGCTCGACCGGAACGCGTACTTCCTGAAACTCAAGGGGATCGATACGCTGGCCGGGGCAGATGCCCTGGTCGGGCTCGATGTTTTCGTCGCCGAGGCCGACTTCCGGCCCCTCGAACGGGGCCTCTTTTACGACTTCGAGGTCATCGGGTGCCGGGTGGTTATGCGTGACGGGGCCGAGATCGGAGAAGTCTCGGGGATCCTCCCTGCCGGCGGTCCGATCCTCCTCATCGTGAAGCGGGGGGACGGGGAGATTTACGTCCCCTTCACGGAGACGATCTGCGTCAAGGTGGACCCGGGGGCGAAGGAGATCCTCATCGACCCTCCGGACGGCCTTTTGGAGTTGAATGAGATTTGATATAATCACGATCTTTCCCGAGATGTTCGCCAGCGTCTTCTCGGGGGGAGTTGTCAAGAGGGCCCTGGAGAGGGAGACGGTCCGGATCGTTGTGCACGACCTGCGGGATTTCACCGAGGACAAGCACAGGCAGGTCGATGACCGGCCCTACGGGGGCCTGGAAGGAATGGTCTTGAAGCCCGAGCCGATCTTTCGCGCCGTCGAGGCCGTCCGCGAGGACGTCGCCAGCCGGGTCTACCTTCTTTCCCCCCAGGGCCGGCCCCTGGACGCCGCGCTGGCCCGTGAGCTGGCCTCCTACGCTCAGGTCATCCTCATCTGCGGACGATACGAAGGCGTGGATGAGCGGGTCGTCGAGCACCTGGCCGACGGGGAGATCTCGATCGGCGATTACGTCCTGTCGGGAGGAGAGCTGGCCGCGGCTGTCGTCGTCGATGCGGCGGCCCGTTTCGTTCCGGGTGTCGTGGGCAAGGAAGGGTCGGTCGCGAACGATTCCTTCGCCGAAGGGATCCTCGATTTCCCCCAATACACGAGGCCGCGGGAATTCCGGGGACTGAAGGTCCCCCAGGTCCTGTTTTCGGGCGACCACAAGAAGATCGAGCGTTGGCGGCGGAAAAAGGCCCTTGAAAAAACGGTTCGGCAGCGGCCGGACCTAGTCACACATAATACACTTGCCCCGGAAGACCGGCGTCTTCTGGAGGAAATTCCGAACGAAAGGAAGAGCGAATGAACCTGGTCGACATGGTTGAGGATAAGCAATTAAGGAAGGACCTCGATGCCTTCAACGTCGGCGACACCGTCAAGGTCCACGTCATCATCCGGGAAGGCGACAAGGAACGCACCCAGATCTTCCGGGGGGACGTCATCGGCAAACGCGGCGCCGGCATGAAGGCCTCCTTCACGGTCCGTAAGGTCTCTTTCGGCGTCGGCGTTGAGCGCGTCTTTCCCCGGCACTCCAAGATGATCCGCAAGATCGAGGTCGTCCGCAAGGCCGATGTCCGCAGGGCCAAGCTGTACTATCTCCGCGGCCTCAAGGGCAAGGCCGCCCGGCTCAAAGAGGACCAGGGGTAACGTCGGGGGCCGTGGCCACCCTCAGGCTCGAGAAGAAGCTCTTCCGGGGCGGCTACCGGATCGTCGCCGGGGTCGACGAGGTCGGCCGCGGCTCGCTCTTCGGCCCGGTCGCCGCCGCCGCCGTCATCCTCCCCCTGGACTGGCTTCAGCGGCGCCCCCCGTCATGGGCCGGCGCCATCGACGACTCGAAACTCCTATCCCCTGCCCGGCGCGAGGAACTCGCGGCCGCCATCATCCGTGAGGCTTCGGGCGTGGGGATCGGTCTGGCCTCTGCGGCCGAAATCGACTCCCTGAACATCCTCCGGGCGACGCATTTAGCCATGGCCCGGGCGGTCGAGAGCCTGCCCAGCGCTCCCGATATGCTCCTTGTTGACGGGTTCCCGATAAAAGAGGTAAAGTACCGCCAGATGGGCATCCCGCACGGGGACCGGAAGAGCCGGTCGATCGCTGCGGCCTCCATCGTGGCCAAAGTCTTTCGGGACGGCCTGATGCGGGTTTTTGCCGGCCTCTATGAAGGCTACGGATTGGACAGGAACAAGGGCTATGGGACCGAGGAGCACATCCGGTCGCTGAAGGACAAGGGATCGACCGGGCTCCACCGGACTTCCTTCAAGCTCGGATAAGGACGGAACGTCATGAGCGCGCGCAGCGACCGGGTCAGGGTTATCGAGCAGGCCGAGAAGCATGTCCGGGCCGGCCGGGTCAAGGACGCCATCGCCGAGTACGAGAAGCTCGCGCTCACCGATCCCCAGGACGTCGGAACCCTCAACATCATCGGCGACCTCTACATCCGGCTCGGCCATAACGACCGGGCCGTCGAGTTTTTTCTTAAAGTCGCCGAGGAATACGAGCGGCGGGGCCTGTTCTCCCAGGCGCTGGCCATCTACAAAAAGATCCACAAGCTCAATCCCGAAAACGCGGATTACGCCCTCAAGCTCGGCGACCTTTTCAGCCAGCAGGGTTTCCAGGCCGACGCCAAGAACGCGTTCATGGCCGTCGCCGCCCGCCTCGTCGAGGCGAAGAAGGTCCCGGACGCCATGGCCGTCTTCGAGAAGGTCATCAAGCTGGACCGGGAGGACCTCGAGGCGCGGAAAGCTCTTTCCGGCCTGTACAGAGACGCCGGCAACATCGACGCCGCCCTGGAGCGGCTGAACGATATCGCCGAGATCCAAGCGGAACACGAGCAGTTCGAGGCCGCGGTGGAGGTTCTCTTCGAGGCCCTGGCGCTGAGGCCGGGAGACAACAAGAGCGTGGTCAACCTGGTCGAGGTCTACAAGCGTCAGAAACAGACCGGCAAGGCCATCGATCTTCTCGAAAAGCAGCTCGAATCGACTCCCGACAACGTCCAGTTCCTCAACCTCCTCGGCAATATACACTTCGAAGCCGGGGACACCAAGAAAGCGGAGGAGATTTTCTCCGAGATCGTGACCGGCCATCCTCTCAACGTCAACGCCCGGATCAAGCTCGGCCGCATCCAGATCCTCAAGGACAAACTCGATCAGGCCTACGAGCTCTTCGAGCCACTGATCAACAATCTCGTCAAGAAGCACCGGGACGAGAAGGCCATCGGCCTCCTGGGCCTCATCCTGGAGAGCCAGAAGCCCCACTTGCCCGCCCTGGAGCGCCTGGCCTTGATCTACCGGACGAACAAGGAAATGAAGAAGCTCGAGGTCGTGGACCGGGCCATCCTGGACGAGCTCCGGAAGCAGGGGGACAAGGGCCGGATGGTCGCCATTTACTCGGAACTCCTGGAGCTCAGGCCCGACGACGCCGATCTCGTTCGGGAAGCGCATGCCCTCCGTCTCGAGAAAGGCCTGCCCGCGGAGGAGGCCCGCGAGGAAACGCCGGAGCTTTTGGAAAAGGACCGCGAGGCGATCCAGGAGGGCATGGCCCAGGCGGACCTCTACATGCAGCAGGGCCTCGTCCGGATCTCCCGTCGGCTCCTCGAAAACCTCCGGTTCCGTTTTCCTGAGGCGCCCCAGATCCAGAGGAAGATCGCCGTCCTCGACGAAGTCCGGACCCACATGGACGAAGAGGAGATCCGGCGGCGCGTCGAGAAGACCAGCGTCCTCGAAGCCGAGTTCAAGGGAAAGACCGCGGAAAAGAAGGCCGAAGACAGGAAGGTCGAAGACAGGAAGACCGAGGACCGGAAGAAGACCGCGAGCCCGTTCGCGGATGAGGTCCTCGAAGGGGACAAGGTCAGCACGGCCGACATCTTCGCCGAAACGGACATCCTCCCCTTCGTCAGCTCCGAAAACGGCCAGAAAAAATATTACGACCTCAAGGCGTTGGCGGCCGAAGAGCTCCGTTTCCTCGCCGCCTCGCGCGCCCAACAGCTCCAAGGGGACGCGACCCAGTACGAGCGGGAGCTTTCCGGGATCGTCGCCGAATTCCGGAAGGACCTCCGGAATAAGGTGGAAGGGGACGCTGCCGAGACCCACTATCAGCTCGGCCTGGCCTTCATGGGGCAGGGCCTCACCGGAGAGGCCGTCGAGGAGCTCACCCAGGCCGCCAAGGATAAGGGACTCGTTATCGACAGCTACAGTCTGATCAGTCAGTGCTACAGGCAGAAGCGGAATCACGACGAGGCGGAGAAATGGCTGAAGATGGCCCTGGCCGCGGCCAAGCAGGGCACCGATCAGTATTACGCGCTCATCTACGAACTCGCGGAGATCCACGAAGAATCCGGCAACCGGGAGCAGGCCATCTCCCTTTTCAAGCAAATCTACGACTGGAACCCGGGCTACCGGAACATCGCGGCCCGGTTCGAGAGCCTCAAGAGCTCTCCCGCCGCCTGAGGCCGAGGAACCCTCCTAGAAACCGACGATAAGCCCCGTTCCCAGCCTGAGGTGTTTTTCGTAAAGTCCCTGGAACACGTAGGTCGTCTCGACCGTCAGACGCATGTTCCGCCGCAGCAGATACCCGTAGTGGACGGTCGCGGAGGTGTATCTGAGGTCCCGCTGGTCGGAGTCCACCCAGTTGAAGAGCCCGGCACCGTACCAGCGGCTGTCGTCCCCCTTGGGCATGTAGATGAGTTCGGCGAACGCCCCCCGTGTCATGACCTTCTCGAGCGGCAGGAGGTCGGCGAAATAGGGATTGCTGTCATGGCGCTCGACGTACTGCAGGTTGAACTCGAGCGGCTTGACGGATATCGTCGCGTCGCCGCCGGCCATCCAGACCGAGTTCGTGAATTCCTCGGGCCGCTCCTTTCCCAGGTAGCCGAAAGCGCCCAGCCGGAAGGCCGGGGTCACTTTCTGAGAGACGCGGAGCATGACGTTCTTATACGGGTCGTCGTCGAAGTTCCGGAAGACGTTGGCCTCGCCGATGCCCGTGCCGTTGAGGACCTCGAGGGTGACGTCCGTGCCGGTGGGAAAGCCGTAGGTGAGCATGACGCCGCGGTCGTAGGTCAGGTTGATACGGGAGTCGCCCGGCGTCGCCCGGTAGATCTGGTAGTCCTCGAAGGGCAGGCGGATCTCCCGCTTGAAGAGCGGGTCGGAGATCTGGAACTGGCCGGCGTAGAGGTCGAGGTCGGAGCCGAAGAGGTCGTTGAACATGACAAAGGCGTCCTCGATCCCGGCGATCTCGCCCCGCTCGCTGAAGAAGAAATAGAAATAATAGGAGATATTCTTGGCGATGGCCCCGCCGGACAGGAACTTCAAGATGTAGGGCGAGAGGAAGTCGATTTGACGTGCGTTGGCGTTGTTATAGGCCAGGAACCCTTCGAGGCGGATGGCGATCGGGAGTTCCCGGAGAAGGGCTAGCGCGCTGTCGCCGGTGTCGATGAAATAGCGCGGCGTGTCCTTGTCCTTGATGACGAAACCGTTCGCGGCGAACTCATCGCCGTAGGGCTTGAGTTTGGGGAACGGCGCGTGGCAGGTCTTGCAGCTCAGGCTGTACTTGCGGGCGAACGCGGGTATGGCCTGGAGGCTCCCGACGGAGACGGCCGCGAGCAAGATGACGGCGAATACCGTCCGGAGGATGTTCTTCATGGTCGGGTCTCCTTTCTCAAGCGCCGTCAGTCGACGATCTTGACCGTCGTCGAATGCCGGTTGACTTCGATGACTTCGGCCTCGTCGGCCGGGACGCCCAGGAAATCGGCGACCGGCTTGACGAGTTTCTGGTAGTTGAGCACGGCCGTGACCGTCAGGTCGCCGAGGGCGACGCTGTCGGGGAGACGGAAGGTGCAGGTCTCGAGCTTCGTTTCGCGCGGACCGATCCGGTAGTCCGTTCCCAGGGATTTCGTGTTCCATTGCTGGATCGTCATCCGGCCCTGGGGGTCGAAATAGGCCATGCGGAAGATGCGGTCGCCGGCCGGGATTCCGTCGCGCTGAACGCCCTTGAAGGCGGGGTCGTTCAAGGCGATGCCCATGTCCTGGTAAGCCAGGACGTCGGCGCCGATCGTATACTCCTCGCCGGCGAAACCCTTCTTGTCCACGGGCAGGTGGTAGACCGTGCCCTTGGAATCGACGGCCTCGACGTGCATCCAGACGATGCGGTCCTCGACGGAGCCGGTGGGGAATTTGTGGCCCGTCTTCTGGTTGAAGAGGGCGACCGTGAACTTGACGGCGTCGCCGGGGACGGCCTCGCGGATGTCGGGATGGATGCGGAGCTCGATCGTGCCGCGGATCTTGCCCGGATCGTGGGCGCCGTGGAAGAGATGCTGGCGGGCGTCGGGATAGGCGTTGCCCATGGCCGCCGTCTTTGCGGGGGCGTAGGTCATGTGGCAGTCGTGGCACTTGACGCCCTGCCTGGCGTAGGGGCCGTCCTTCCACTCGAGGTGGGTGGACTTGACCCAGACGCCATAGGGGCTCATCTCGTTGTGGCAGGTGCCGCAGAAATCGGCCGTTCCCAGGAACTCCGACTTGACCATGTTGTGCTCGGGGGAGTTGTGGCCCTCGCGCGGGCCGTACTTGTTCTTCCCCGGCTCCGAGATCCAGTTGAAGTTGTAAGGCGTGTCGCCGGCGAAGCCCGTCACGGTATGGCAGACTTCACAGGAGACGGATTCGTTGGCCCGGCTGCCCTTGGCGGGGAGCGGCGGCGGAACGTCGCCGGCCAGGAAGGCGATCGGGGCATGACAACCGTTGCAGCCGGCCTTGACCCCGGCCACGAAACTGTCCTTCTCGGCTTGGGGGATGGCCAGCTTGAAATACTCGATCTCGTCCCAGTGGTGCGTATAGGCCTGGGACATCATGGCTTGCTGCCATTGCCGGTAGATGTCGGTGTGGCAGGCCGTGCCGCAGAACTGCGGGGTCTGGTAATCGGCGTACTTGCGCGTCCCGAGAGCGGCGTCTCCCGCCTTGGGCGCCTGGGCCGCGGTCAGACCGAGCAAGAAGACGACGGCGAAAACCAGCGCCAGCGGAAGGGCGGACTTTCTCATGGGACCTCCTTTCGGCGGATCATTTGCTTAAAAAGAATTCTACCAGAAACCGGGAGGCAATATAAAGGTTCTCCTTCCCATTTTGGCGAAGTCCCCTATTCGGCTTGGCGAAGGATATCCCCACTAGCCCCCCGGCCCCCCGGGGACCGGCGGGAAGCGAGCTTCAGTGAGCGACCCGCAGAATTGAGGCTGAGTACCCGAAGCCTCAATTCTGATAGATATCTTGGAAGAGTGGATTTATCCAGAGACTTCCCAGAAGTGCGGCTCCGGGCCGCTCCGCCGCACTTCTGTCGGTCGCTTCTCAGAATCCGCTCCCTGCCGCCCCTCCGCTACGGGGGTCGTCGTGGTGACATCCATCGCCGCCTCACGATGGACTTCGCCAATTTTGGGCGCGTGATCTCCCCTGGCTGACGCAACCTATTAATATATAGGCATGAACCAAGAGCCCGCTCTCATTTAGGAGCAGGGGGTCGGGCCACAGTAAGTCAAATAGATAGAGTGAGTTGGCACTAAAAGAGGGCTTCGAAACGGGCTGATTTAGGCGTTTTTAGCCCCAAAAGCGCGAGATTAGGCTTTTCTCGGAAAGCTGACCAGGATGCCCCCAGAAAAAAGAGAGGCCGCCCTGAGGGGCGGCCTCTCTTCATGCAGCGAGGCTCAGTCGACGATCTTGCCGGAGATAATGAGGATCAGGCCCATACCGCTGCCGTCGAGCTTGGAGACACCCACGACCGTGCGGTCGCCGGACTTGATATTGAGAGTGCTCTCGATGAGGGTTGTAACGTTGGGGACAGCCTGAGCGGTTCCCTCCTTGCTCTCGGGCGCCTTTTGCTGCGTGATCTGACGCAGCCGGACCTCGGTTTTGATGACCGGAACCTTCGAGTCGCCAGCTACGTCCGGCTGGAGCGCGAACACGAATTCGCCCTTCGGACCGAGGACGACCGACGCCCGCTCCCTGTTGATGACCCTGACGAATGAGGAGTCGAGGAGCGTGTAGCCCTTGTAACGGAGGAGCTTGCGGAGTTCCTTGATGATGGGATCGCTTTGGAGCTCGGCGTCGGTCGCGGCGTCGGTCTCCGAGCCGAGGACGAGCTGAACCGTATAGAGGATGTCGGCCGGCTTAGTGTCGATCTCTCGGATGGCCGCCAGGATCTTCTCGACGTTCTCGGGCGTGTCGCTGACTGACAGGATAGCGGGGAGGTTGTTGTTGAACTGGATGCTCCCCTCGCGGCCGCGATAGCTGTAGAGGAGGGACGCAATCTCCTGGGCCCGGACGTACTTGAGCCGGACGATTTCCTTGCGCAGGACTTTCGTCTCGGCCTTCTGATCTTGCGTCCCGTCCCCGGCGCCGGCCGGGAGGACGATGGCCAAAGAAAAAGCCAGGACTAAAAGAGCTAGAATTCCTTTTTTCAATTTTTGTCTCCTATCCATTCGAAATTCTTGTCGAGGAACCAGACGACTTGAAGTCCGGTTTCCTGCGACACCAGGGTGAGCGAAACAACGGAAGGTTCGGCTTCGGCGGAAATCTCCAGCGGCCCCAAGTTCCCGTCCTTGAAGAGCATGGTCAGTACGGCCAGGCCTAGAAACGCGCCCAAGACCGAGGCGGTGGCCCATCGTGGTTGGGCGAGGAACCCGGGCCGCTTTGTCGGGGGAGCCGCCGGCTTGAAACGGGCCGCGAGGGCCCGCCATTCGGCCTCGCTCCAGTCGGGAACGCTCTCGGCCTTCGCCGCCGCCTTGAGCCGCGACAACGACTCCCGGTATTCCGCGAGTTCTTTCCGGCAGGCCGGGCACGAATCGACATGGGCCCGGACAGCCGTCATGAGCCGCGGCCGGAGGTCATTGCCGGCGCAGAGGGGCATGAGCTTCATCACTTTTCGGCAATTCATC
>CAZZCH010000018.1:0-26961 GCA_964652895.1 uncultured Eubacteriales bacterium | reverse complement strand
TTCCCGCAGTTTGCGCCGGGCCGAGGACAGGTTGACGCGTACCGAGATGCTTGAACAGCCCAGCGCGCGGGCCGTTTCCTTGATGGATAGCTCCTCGAAGTCCCTCATGACGAAGACCTCCCGCTCGCGCGGGCTGAGCACGGCGAGGCATTCCAGGATGTCAGAGCGGATCTCCCGGCGCTCCCGGCCGGCCTCCGGGCCGGCGGACGACGGCTTCTCCCGGGCCGCACTTTCGAGGGCCACCTTCTCGCGCGTCCTCTTCCTGAACCTGTCCCGGGCCTCGTTGGCCGCGATCTGGAAAAGCCAGTTCTTGAAGCTCCGGGAGACGTCGTATCGGGCCAGGGACCGGAAAGCCCGCAGGAGCGCTTCCTGAGCGACTTCCAGAGCCTCCTCGCGGTTTCGGGTCAGCCGGTAGGCCAGGGCGAGAAGCGGCCGCCGGTAGGGGGTGACCAGCGGTTCGAACGCCTCGGTACGGCCGGATAGAACCATCGCCACAAGCTCCTTCTCCGTTTCGCTCATCCGCATGGTTATACCCGGGCCCGGGCCAAAATGTTAACGGATTTGAAGTCCGAAAGGCCCACTGGGACCTTGACCCTCCCATACGAGCTAATTGATTGATTCTGCATGGCTTTCTTGGACGGCCCTGGAACGGCCCCTTGTCCGTGTAACGCCGCTGTAACAAACCTGCGGGCTCTTGATGTCCAGAGCCTCCACCGCTTGAGCGCTACGGTCATATCGGGCATGAGTATAACGCTGAGTGATAACAAATATCGAGTGTCCCAGTCCGTCTAGGGTGCCATGGCTCTTAGCGCGGTCGGCGACTCGCACTATGAAGAGATTCTAGGCAGTCGAATTGCCTGCTGCATAACCCAGCTTGATACCTTCTCTTTGATGCTCGAATTATCATCGAGAACACAAAGGGAGACTAATCTTAGCCTGTCAAATAGGATACTTTCATCTGTGGTCGAGAGTCTCTTCCATTCGAGGCTATCTGTGCATATAAAGGGAAACGCAAATGCCGGCTGCGCAGGAACGTGCCAATTGCGCATTATATCTAAGTCCGGGCGCTTGTGGCCGCCGGCCCGAGCCCAGGCGCCTCATATACAACCCTACGGTGCCTAGAATAATTTGATCTTCAATCCGATCCGAAACGTAACACCGCTTAGGTCAATGAAAGCCTTCCTGATATCGGTCGGGAAACCGATCCCTCCTTCGGGAGGGGTAGCAGCAACGGTCAGCCGCGCGTATCGAAGGCCCGTGGTGAAATCATCCACGTTTGCATGATATAAATATCCTTCGTCCGATATGCGATAAACCTCAAAGCCGTCTGCATAGGCCGTGGCAAGCACATCACCCTGAAGACTTCTTATCTTGCAAAGTCGCCATTGGCTATCGAACAGCAAAGAGAATCTATGATTCAGCCGATATTCCAGCCCAACGCCGAGATGAAAGCCTAAACTATTTCCGGAACAGTTGATAAGCCTTCCTTCGTCATACGTGCCCCCAATTACAGTCTGGCCATGCATTTGTTTGTCATATGTCAGCCTGGCTTGATAATAGCCAAGGCCGCCATTTATGAGTAAGCTGAGCACCGGAGAAAGTCGGGGGGAGTAATAAAGGTTAAATTTGACCGGCGCTGATGCACGGACTTCAGGATCAAAGGTATAGTCATTGGTCTGAATCCCGGCATAGTCGTCGATGATATAGACCAAATTGCTCTTTCGATGGTGACGGGTCGGGGCTGATACGGCGATCCCAAGGCTGAATCTGCCTACGGCCCATTGGAGCTCAACTTCCCCATCTAAGTAACTGGGGGGGACCTTTCGGATTTTTCCACTGCAGCAATCCGGATTACCCTCCCTAATGGTGTCATACATGGAATTGAACGAACCGAGGGTCGTGTTCAGATCGCCAACTGCGATCAATCCGAAGCCGCCGCGAACAACCAGGCTGAATGCCCTCACTTTCGGTAATTCATCTTCTGCTAGAGCTGTACCGCAGAGCAAGAACAGAATGGATATTATCGCATTCCTAAAGAGCTTCTTCATGTTTCACTCCTCTTTATCGTTGATCAGAAGCCCAGGCGACCCATTGATCATAGACATCTTGGCATTTCAATGTCAAAGAAATACAAGGAATAAGAATTATTTACCGAGCATCATGCTGACTATGTTTGATCTGACCGATTCACCGCCGCTCGGAGAATAAGAAGTATAAGCTCGGATGAAAAATTCCCAGGCTCCTTCTGGAGCCTCATAAAGCCAGAAGGTAGTAGTATTTGAGCCCACACTACCTGCGGACGTGTAGCCACCGCCCGACTTCATATAAACGGTGAACCCGGCTTCGTTGCTCGAGTTATCGGTCCATGTTAGTTGAATATCAAAAAAGTCACCGTTTTCGTAAACCGCATATTGAAGATTCGTCGGGGCACCGTCGGGTAGCACGGGAGTTTGGGCAGTTATCATGCTGTAGAGATTCAGCCTGCCTCCAGTGCGCGTTTTTCCACTTAGTGAGGCTAGGCTATCAACACTCTTTAATATTATCGTCCTAGCCTGTAGCCAATCGATGGCGGGTCTTTGTCCTAAAACAAGTGCTGCGGCCCCTGAAACGTGCGGGGCGGCCATCGAAGTTCCGCGCATGTACCAATAGCCACCGCCGGTTATTGAACTTATAATATTGTATACGGACTGTGAGGTATTGGTTCCCCCTGGTGCGCCCAAGTGCACATAGTAGTGTCCATAATTTGAAAAGGAGGACAGTTGGTCGCCGTAGTCAGTTGCCGCAACGCAAATAATATTGTCCAGGTTGTACCCAGCAGGGTAAAAATAATGATATTGATCAATGTTCCTGCTATCATTTCCCGCCGCTGCTACAACTAATACTCCGCTGGCCATCGCCCTTTCTATTGCCTGATACAGCGAAAGAGTGTACGGGAAACCCCAACTTGCGTTAATCACTTTGGCGCCATTTAGCCTGGCATAATCAATGGCGGCA
Organism: uncultured Eubacteriales bacterium; assembly: GCA_964652895.1. Taxonomy (GTDB): domain Bacteria; phylum Acidobacteriota; class Aminicenantia; order Aminicenantales; family Saccharicenantaceae; genus RBG-16-66-30. The sequence continues at coordinate 23,967 of CAZZCH010000018.1, read as the reverse complement.
ACCGCATCAGAAACGTATACGTCACCTTCATAATTAGCGATTTTCAAAACCATAAGCTTAGAATTCCAGCATACCCCCTTTATGCCTTCGTTAGTACTCCCCTCTGCTCCTATAATCCCTGCGACATGCGTCCCATGACCATAATCATCGGTGGGATTATTGTCTTCATTAAAGAAATCCCATCCTAGCCAATCATCGACTTTGCCATTTCCGTCATTGTCGATATTGTCTGTTTCTTTGCCGTCACCCGTTTCTCCCAAGTTGAACCATGCGGTTGGCTCGAGGTCGTCGTGATAAAAAGCCATTCCCGAATCTATAATCGCGATTACCATATCTGAGCTCCCCGTAAAGACGCTCCAAGCTTCGGGAGCATCGATATCTGCATCAACAGTTCCGCCGAGGCTGCCAGTGTTGTTTAGTGCCCACTGATATGGGTAGTAGTCAGTCAATAATCTACCTCGATAATTCTTCTCTGAATATTCAATATCAGGGCTGGCTAGTAAATATTGGATTGCTTTCTCCGATCCCAACGACGGCGCAACCCGAATGCGGAAGAGAAACGGATCCCCATAAAATGACCCGTTCACCTCCTTATTAATAGCCCATAAGCCAGAAGTAACAATATTCTTATCTCGAGTAACTACGCTCGCTTGAACGTCATCGATGGCTTTGATGATAGAAGTGTCTGGAGTTGTAGCCTTAAGCTTGACCAAAACCTCATCAGGAGCATAGGAGGCGATATCTTCTATTGCTGAGATTACTTCCTGCTGATTCGCCTCGGAAGCCCGGAATCCTAAAAAACCCGCCACCATGAGAATGGCCAATACAAATAACAATCCCTTGTGCGTTTTCACTTTTTTCCTCCTTGAAAGTAAGATCATCTACTTTCCTAAAGAGCCCTTGGTTTCCCGGAGGAATCAGACATTCATGGCCCACCTCCCCGTTGCCGCCCTACAAGGCTGGCAGCCGCATGCATTCATTGAGCAGCGCCTATTGCTATTTCAGGCTCTCATAAGCCTTGATTTGCCAATCCGTGCTCGAAGGTGTTTTCCTCCGGAAAAAACAAAATAACCCCATATGGCAGGTTCCCCTGGGTTTTGGCGTGCAATTTTTCCGCTTTTCAAACTTGGAGTTGTACCGGCATACGCTCCTCACTATTGACTAAAGACACGTCTGAACGGCAAAAATCCTCGCGCAGAAAAAAATAAATAAATTTTCCCCTGGGAGATAGGGCTAGGGGTCGAGGTACCGATGGCCAGAGCAGCTAGCCTGTTATGGGTTTTAAGGAAGCGCATAAATCGGCCTCCTGCCGCCTGCCTCCGGCAGTTCCCGTCTCTCAGTCGGGCACCGCGTCACAGGACCGCGGCCTCTTCTCTCCTCCTCCCATAAAAAGGATCAAGTTCCGCCCAGGGCTCTTAGCCCGTTTCATCAGATGCATGTATGCGCCGTCTTCGCGGCATGAGCATCTCCCCCAGTGAGCGTCGTGCTTTCATACATGCGAACATCAGTGGCCAGTAAGGAGATTATGGCTGCCTTCCTCAGAGTAATGATTAATGCGCCTGGGTCCGGGCCGGCGGCGGAAAGTAGATGAATCCCCGTGTAACGCCGGTGTAACAGAAATTGCTAAAATCCGCTAAAAATGGACGAAAGGTGCCTAAACGAAAGACGGTCAGAAAACATTGATTTTCAAGGTGATAACGCCCCAACAGGGGAAAAATGGGCAAGTGCCAGAAGAGCCGGAATCGCCTTTGATATCCGGGCGAGGCGGCCGCGGTCCGCGACGCTATTCTTTCTTGCCGACGATGATCAGGTTATCCGTGTCGACCAGGCACACCCCGTCCTCGACCTTCATGTTGTAGGCCGCCTTGACCTTCCGGCCGGCGGTGAGATGCATGTTCAGGATGAGTTTCTGCTTCGCCTTGTCGAGCCCGGAGTTGACGAGCCAGTTGTTGATGTTGAAACGCTTCATCTTGTATTTATAGACCTTGACGTCCTGGAAGCCGTTCTTGACGAAATAGTGCACAAGGAGGCCTTTCGTGAAGGTCCTACGGGCTTCCTTGTGCTTGAACATTTCCGTGTACCAGTCGATGACGGCCTGATCCTCGCTCGGCGGGATCCCTTCGGCGATGATCAGTTTGCCCTTGCTCTTGAGCTGGTCGTAGCAACGCAGAAACGCCCGGTCGAGGTTGTCCAGGATGTGATGGAAGACCATGCGCCCGACGATCTTGTCGAACAGCCGGTTGTGGAACAGGCTGTCGGTAATGTCCCATTTCACCATGGAGATGCCTTCCCACGTGCCCTTCTTGAGCATCGAATCGGAGAAGTCCATCCCGACGACGTGCCGGACGTGCGGGCGGATCGAGCGGGCCATGGCGCCCGTTCCCGTGCCGATGTCCAGGACGAGATCGTTCTTCGAGAACCCGGACGCCTCGATGATCTTCTTGATGTACCCCGCGTCCTTCGTCCAAAAAAGCTTGTCGTAATTCCTGGCCCGGACGTTCCAAAAGTGCCCATCGGCCATGGGGAGATCTCCAGTCAGGCCCCGATGTGAACGAGGTCTTTCACTTTCCGGAAAACTTCGAGGACCCGGTCGATCTGCCCGTCGGTGTGGGTGGCCATGTAGCTCGTGCGGAGAAGGGCCAGCTCGGGCGGGACGGCCGGGGGCAGGGCCACGTTGGTGTAGATCCCGGCTTCATAGAAGACCTTCCAGGCCTGGATCGTCTTCATCATGTCGCCGATGATGATGGGGATGATGGGCGTTTCGGTCTCGCCGATGTTGTAGCCCATGGCCTTGAGCTCGGTCCTCACGCGTTGGCCGATCGTGTTGACCCGCTCGACGCGCTCCGGCTCGTTCTCCAGGATATCCAGGCAGGCGATGACCGTGGCCACGTTGGACGGGGGCAGGCTGGCGCTGAAGATGAACGGTCGGGCGAACATCTGGATCCAGTGGACGACCTCCTTGGGTCCGGCGATGAAACCGCCGACCGAGGCCAGGGACTTGCTGAACGTGCCCATGACCAGGTCGACGTCCTTTTGGCAGCCGAAGTGAGGCCCGGTGCCCCGGCCGCCGCCGAGGACCCCCAGGGAGTGGGCGTCGTCGACCATGAGCCGGGCGCCATATTTCTTGCAGATGGGGATGATCTCGGGCAGCTTGGCGATGTCGCCGCCCATGCTGAAGACGCCGTCGACGATGACGAGTTTCGCCGGCCCGGGCGGCAGGGATCTCATGATCTTTTCCAGGTCGGCCATGTTGTTGTGCTTGTAATAGCGGGTCTGGACGTTTTTCAAGACCTTGGCCATCCGGACGCCGTCGATGATGCTGGCGTGGTCCTCCTGGTCGGTGATGATGATGTCGTCGCGGTCCATGACGGCGGGGATCGTGCCGAGGTTGACCTGGAAGCCCGTGCTGAAAACCAGGGCCGCCTCCATGCCGACGAACTTGGCCAGGCGCTCCTCGAGCTCGAGATGGAGGTCGAGCGTCCCGTTGAGGAAGCGCGACCCGGTGCAGCTCGTGCCGTACTTTCGGATGGCCTCGATGGCGGCTTCCTTGACTTTCGGGTGGTCGGTCAGCCCGCAGTAGTTGTTCGAGCCGATCATGATGAACTTCTTGCCCTGGATGTAGACTTCGGTCCCCTCGGGATGTTCGATGGGGATGAAATAGGGGAACATGCCCATGGCTTGGGCGGTCTTGGGATTGAGGGGGTAGCCGTATTTCTGGGCGACCTTGGGGTCGGAGTAAAAGCCGATGCACTTTTCGAAGAGGTCCATGGTCACGTCCTTCGGAAGGATTTCAGCCCCTCAGTATAGGATTCTCTGCCAAATTAGTCAATTTCGGGCTCGGGGATCATCCTCGTTCGCTGCGGTGATTTTTCACGCCGGTCAGTGCGCCGGCCTCGGCGCCAAAACAACTCGCTTGACGTACGCTACGTCAAGCTCAAACACGTTTTGGCGGTTTCCCCTGAAACTGCCCTCGTCCGGCACGCTGCCCGGCTAAATCACCGCTTATGCTCACTCGGATGATCCCCTCGCCCTTGGGAGGAGAGGAAGTGTCAGGCAGAGCGGAGAAGGGGGCGGGTCAGGCAGGTCGGGCCGCCGGCGCCCTTGCGCGAGATCTCAGTCCCCTCGTAGGTCAGGATATCGATGCCGGCCTTCGTCAGAATATCGATGGTCCGCGGATTGCCATCCAGGGCGATGCACTTCCCCGGGGCCACGGCCAAGACGTTCGTAGCCATGGTCGCATATTCTTCGTCCGGGACCTCGAGGAGCGCGAAGCCCATCTCGAGCAGGCGCCGGCGGAAGGGCACGGGCAGGAGACGGGAATAAACCAGGAATTTTCCCTTGTCGACCGGGCTGAGCATCGACATCAGGTGAAGGACGTCCCCCGGCCCATCCCAATGGGGGAGGGGCACCTCGATGACCTCGCGGCCCTCTTTGGCCACAAGGTCCCGGAACTGACGGATGCCCTCGGCGTTGGTCCTGTAGCCGTGGCCGACGGCCGCCGTCTTCTCGTCGAGCCATGCGACGTCGCCTCCTTCGAGGGTGCCCGGCTCGCGGATCTCTCCGATGACCGGCCAGCCGGCCTTAGCGCAAAAGTCGCCGATCGCGCCGGGCTCTCCCGCGCGGAGCGGCTTTCCCATCCGGCAGAGGATGACGCCGCGTCCGGCGACACAGGCGGCGTCGCGGACGTAGATCGAATCGAGCCCGGTCCGGGCGTCCGCGGGGAGAAAATGGACGTCGGCCACGATGCCGCGCAAGATATCGACAAAACGATCGTATTCGGCGACGGCTTTCGCGAGATCCGGTTCCTCGGTATAGCCCAGGGCTTTCCATTGTTTCCCGATGTTGCCTTGATCGAGCCAGGCCTCGCGGGGGTGCTTGAGGAGAAGGCTCTCGATGGACGCGATTTCGGATGGCCTCTTCATGGTTTTTCATGATAACCGGTTTCGGCCGGGATTACAAAGGCCGTTCGAGCAGTTTCGCCGGGTAAACAGGCCCCAATCCCTACTTTTTGGAAATATGTATCTTGTTGATATCAATAACGATATATTAATATATTGGCTTCCCTATGGATTTTCTCAAAGAGTTATTGTAAAATCTTGCGATTAATAGGAGGTCAAATGAAAACACTCGTACGACTGTCTTTGGCCGTCATCTTGGCGGCGGGCCTGACGACGGGCCTTTTCGCCAACGGCCTCAACCTGAACGGCAACGGCTCCAAAGCCAACGCCATGGGTGGCGCCTTCGTCGGCCTGGCCGACGACTTCAGCGCCGCGTATTGGAACCCGGCCGGACTGGCCCAGATGACCACGGCCAGCTTCTCCCTCTACGGATCGGACATCATGCCCTTCGGGACCTATCAGTTCGATCTGGCGGGGATCGATGCCAAGTCGACCTTCAAGCATTATCTGATCCCGGCGCTCGGCTATTTCCAGCCGATCGGGGACAAGATCGTCGTGGGCGTCTACGTCAATGCTCCATCCGGCGCGGGCGCCACTTGGGACGGAGAGGACCTGGCTCCCCTTGTCGGGGGGCTCTACGATTGGAACAGCAAGCTGGGCATCTTCACGATCTCTCCCTCGATCGCGGTGAAACTCTCGGAGAAGATCATGCTCGGCGCGACGCTGGACATCAACTACGGCATGCTCAAGATGTGCCAGCCTGTCCAGGACATCGGGCAGTATTCGGAGGATTTGAAGGGCTGGGCCCTGGGCGGCACGTTCGGCCTCCTCGTCAAGCCGGTCAAGGAATTCAGCTTCGGCGTGACCTACAAGCTGCCCTTCACGGCCAAGCTTAAGGGCGACGTCACCATCCCCATTGTCGAGTACTACGGATGGCCGACAACCGTCACGGGTACGCGCTCGGCCACCTGGCCGCAGTGGCTCGCTGCCGGAATCGCCATCAAGCCGACCGATAAGCTGACGTTCACGGCTGATGTCCAATATACAAACTGGAAGAAACTCCAGACGATCCCCATCACCTTCGAGAATGCCGACTGGCAGGATAATCTCGCAGGGGGCGCGGCGTACCAGCTTCTGTGGAAGGACACGACCCAGTTCCGCTTCGGCGCCGAGTACATGGTTTCTAAAGGCCTGGCTCTCAGGGCCGGCTATTACTTGGACCCGAATCCGGGCCCCGTGGATACCCAGAATCTCCTGCTGCCCGAGTTCAAGTACAGCTGGATAACCGGCGGCTTCGGCTATAAGTCCGAGCAGATCGCGATTGACTTTTCGCTCGAATACGGCACGGGCACGGATATCGTGGTCCCCCCGGGCGTTTATGCCCACGCTATGCCCGGAACCCATGGCATGACGATCGTGGCCCCGAGCCTCAGCTTCACCTACAAGTTCTAAGAAGGCTATGCGCCCGGGCTCTCCCTCTCCAGGGGGAGAGCCCGGGTTTTCTCCCCCCTGAAAATTGACCCCCGTCTCGCCTTTGTGATATAAGCCCTCTTGGTATCGGATGCCCCGGTTCCATGAGGACATTAGCCGCCCCGTCGTTCCCTTCTGACTCCCGACCCGCAATTTCTATTGTCCCCGGAATCCTCAGATCCGCGCATTCAATGAATTCTGCCCGATAAGGAAGGTGTGAACATGGACGAAACAAAAAAAATCGCGCCACTCGCCGAACCGCTCTGGAGCCGCCGCAAGTTCATCGGCGCGTCGGCGACGGCCGCGGCCGGCCTGATGGTCGTTCCCCGTCACGTCGTCGGGGCGACCCAGAAGAAAAAGGCGCCGAGCGACACCCTCAACATCGCCTGCGTCGGCGTCGGCGGCATGGGCTTTTCGGACACGCGCGGCGTCCGTACGGAGAATATCGTCGCCCTCTGCGACGTCGACGACGAGATGGTGGCCAACCTCCTCCGCTCCGAGGACCTGGAGCCCTCCGAGAAGGCCATGTACGAAAAGGCGGCCAAGTACCGAGATTTCCGGCGGATGCTGGAGAAGGAAAAGGGCATCGACGCCATCACCGTGACGGTTCCCGATCATAACCACGCCGTCATCGCCATGGCCGCCATCAAGCTGGGCAAGCACGTCTATGTCCAGAAGCCCCTGACCCACACCATCAAGGAAGCCCGTCTCCTGGCCAAGGCCGCCAAGGAGGCCAAGGTTGTCACCCAGATGGGCAACCAGGGCCATTCCAAGGAAGGCGCGCGCCTCATCTGCGAGTGGATCTGGGACGGCGCCATCGGCGACGTCTTCGAGGCCCACTGTTGGACGGACCGTCCGATCTGGCCACAGGGCGTCGACGCTCCCAAGGAGATCCCCTCGGTTCCCTCGACCCTCGATTGGGACGTCTGGCTCGGCCCGGCCCCGTTCCGGCCCTACCATCCCGCCTATCACCCTTTCAAGTGGCGCGGGCTGTGGGACTTTGGCACGGGCGCCCTCGGCGACATGGGGGCTCACATCATGGACCAACCCTTCTGGGCCCTCAAGCTCAAGTCCCCCATCAGTGTCCAGGCCTCCTCGACGGTATTCACGAAAGACTATGCCCCCCGGGCCGAGGTCGTGTCCTACGAGTTCGCCGCCCGTGAGGGGATGGTCCCCCTGACCCTGACTTGGTGGGATGGCGGCCTGATGCCTCCCCGCCCGGCCGAGCTCGAGCCCGGCCGGATGATGGGCGACGAGGGCGGCGGGTGCCTATTCCGCGGCACCAAGGGACTCATCATGTGCAGCACCTACGGCGAGAATCCGCGCCTCATCCCCGAGACCCGGATGCAGGAGTACAAGCGGCCCGAGAAGACCATCCCCCGCTCGCCCGGGATCCGCGAGGAGTGGATCGAGGCCATCAAGAAGGGCACGAAGTCGACGACCGACTTCGCTTATTCGGGGCCCTTGACCGAGACCATGCTCCTGGCCAACGTCGCCGTCCGGCTCAAGGACAAGAACATGAAGCTCCTCTGGGATGGCGAGAAGATGGAGTTCACCAACCTGCCAGGGGCCAACGAGCTGCTCCACTTCGAATACCGGCCCGGTTGGAGTCTGTAAGCGAAAAAAGGGAGCACTCATGCGACCTGAGTTCCTGAAAAATCCGGAGGGACAGTTCCGCTTGCGGGGACAGCCCCTCCTGGCCATCGTCGTCGTCCTCCTGCTTGCCGCCCTGGTCCCCGCGCAAGACCAGTGGCCTGTCCATGACCCCAACCGGCCCATGCCGCCGGTCGTGGCGCCCGGCCCGGCCGGCCCGCCCGTCCTTCCGCCCGCCGACGCGGTCGTCCTCTTCGACGGAAAAGACCTTTCCCGGTGGACGGACGCCAAGGGCCAGCCCGCGAAGTGGAAAGTCGAGAACGGATATATGGAAGTCGTCCCCAAGACCGGCGGCATCCGCACCGTTCGGGGATTCGGCGACTGCCAGCTCCACGTCGAGTGGATGGCTCCGTCGCCAGCCAAAGGAACCGGTCAGGACCGCGGTAACAGCGGTGTCTTTCTCATGGATCTCTACGAAGTCCAGGTTCTTGACTGCTACGGTAATACGACCTACGCCGACGGCATGACCGCGGCCATCTACGGCCAGTTCCCTCCCATGGTCAACGCCTGCCGGCCGCCGGGGGAATGGCAGACCTATGACATCGTCTTCCACCGGCCGCGGTTCGAAACGGACGGCAAGCTCCTCGCTCCGGCCCGCATGACCGTCTTCCACAATGGCATCCTCGTCCACGAGTGCGCCGTCCTGATGGGGCCGACGGCCCACAAGGCCCGGCCGCCCTACAAAGTGCACGACGCCAAGCTTCCGATCTCCCTCCAGGACCACGACCATCCCGTCCGCTATCGCAACATCTGGCTACGCGAGCTCGAGTGAAAAGGGGACGAACGATGAAAAACAGACTTCTTTTGGCTACCCTCATCCTGGGGATCGCCGGTCTCCTCGTCTGCTCGGGCACCGGTCAGGCACCTCAGAAGCCGCGGACCGCTCTCCTGGTCTGGGGCGGCTGGGAGGGCCATGAGCCGAAGCCGTGCGTCGACATCTTCGCGCCCTGGCTCGAATCCCAGGGCTTCAAGGTCGAGATCTCCCATTCACTCGACGCCTACCTCGACCTCGACAAGCTCAAGACGCTCGACCTCATCGTCCACATCTTCACCATGTCCGACATCAAGCCCGAGCAGGAGCGGAACCTCGAGGAGGCGGTCAAGAGCGGGGTCGGCCTGGCCGGCTGGCACGGCGGCCTGGGCGACGCCCACCGTCAGAACGTCGAGTATCAGTTCATGGTCGGCGGCCAATGGGTGGCCCATCCCGGCGGGATCATCGACTACGACGTCGACATCACCAACCCTTCCGACCCGATCATGAAGGGCCTCAAGCGGCGTTTCCACATGAAGTCCGAACAGTACTTCATGCACGTCGATCCAGGCAACGACGTCCTGGCCACGACGACGTTCACGGGCGAGCACGCGCCCTGGATCGCGGGTGAGGTCATGCCCGTCGTCTGGAAAAAGCTCTACGGAAAGGGGCGCGTCTTCTACACATCGCTCGGCCACGTCGCGGCTGACTTCAACGTCCCCGAGGCCCGCGAGATCGTCGAGAGGGGGTTCCTCTGGGCGGCCCGGGTCATGGGCGACGACCCGCCCAAGATGAACATCTACGCCCCGCTGCTAAAGAAGAAATAGCCCGACTCCGTCATCTCCGCGGCCCGGCGCCGGTTGACAAGTCCATGAGGTCGCGGCGGACGAAAAGCGACAGGACGACCTCGGGACGCAAGCCGTAGAACTCTTGCTGATACCCGTCGCCGAGCGCCGCCGCGACTTTTTCGACGTTGGCGGCCGAAGCGATGACCACGGCCGCGTCTCCAATGGCCCCCGCCGCCTCCGCGCTCGTCCAGTATCCCACCCGTCCGAAGGACCTCAAGTACCAGGGGAGCGGCCAGGTCTCGTCGGGAGGAGCGACGACTTTGATCAACAGGTCCTTCTTTTCCGGAGAGGCGGCGGCGATCTTCTCCACGGCGGCGACGAGCTTGAGGAAGTCCGGGCTCGTCTGAGCATAAACATATGGGTTGGCCGGGTCCGAGTGAGCGATAAAATCGGCCCGGTAGGCCTGGATCGCCAGGTTGACGAAGCCCGGGACGAGGACCGCCAGGATGAGGATCTTGACGAGACGAAAACGGCTGACCCGCAGGAGGAGCCCGACGCCGTTCCCGGCCAGAACGACAAAGCCGAAATAGAAGGGCAGGATATTCCACGGTGTCTTGTAAGGGATGAGGCTGTAGACGATGGCCGTGATGATGGTGAAGAAAAGGACGAAGCGGACGAAGCGAGGGCTCGCGTCTTTTCCCGCGTCACGTCGGAACGCGGTGATGCCCCCGACCGCGGCGAGAAAAAGCAGAAAAGCCTCGCTCCAGACCGGGCCGCCGGCGGTCTTGGAATAGGCCAGCGTCTGGAAATAGGAGTACCAGGGGTGAGCGTGGAAGCCGGGATGGCCGGCCCGGTTGAACGAGGCGGCGATGGCCCGGACCGAATCGAGCAGGCCAACGGTGTTTTGGAAGAAGGAGGTGTAGAACAACACCGCGGTCACGGCGCCGGCGATAAGGAAGAGCGCGATGTGAAAGGCCGTCGGAGGCCTCGTCCGGGCCTCCCTCCAAACCCACGTGTCGCCTACCCGGACGATCCCGTCCCGGTGCTTGTCAAACCTGTCAATGAAAAGCACGAGCCCGAGCGCCGCAGCCAGGGCGCCGAAGAGGATAACGCTCGTCTCCTTGGTGGCGTACATCATGCCGGCGGAAACGCCGGCGGCCAAGGCCCACCAGGCGGAGCGCGTCTGGGCGTATCTCCATCCGGCCGCGATGAGCGCGGCCAGGAAAAAGACAAGCAAGATCTCCTGGATATAAAACCGGCTGTAATAGGTCATGGCCGGAGAGACGGCGGCCAGAGCGGCCGCCGCCAGGATCGTCTCCCGTGACAATCCTCCGGCGAAAAGAAGGAAGAGCAGGAGGAGGCCCGCCCCGAACAAGGCCGGCACGAGCCGGAGGGTCGTTTCGTCGAGGCCGGCCAGGGTTTTCTCGCCCGCCACTCGGGCCATGGGCAGGGTCAGGTAATAGAGGCTCGGCCCATGGTGGTCGCTCGGGTCGAACCGGTATTCGCCCCGCTCGAGGAGGTCTCCGAACTTGACCGCCTGGTTGGCCTCGTCGTGGTGCATGGGCCGGACGTCCAGGCGGACGACACGGAAGAGGAGGGCGCCGAGGACGGCGCAGAGAAAGAGCCCCCGGAAGGCCTTATTCGTCATTTGGCCGGGAGGCCGTAGACCTCGACCTCCACGTAGTGGTTCATGTCGTTCGAGGTGTTGCCGCCGCTGTAGAGGCGCACGTAGCGGGCCTTGACCCCCTTGGGGTCGAAGAGCTTGCCGTCGAAGGTTTCGATGTACTCCTTGTCCCTGCCGGCGCCGAGGCCCGAGGTGTTGTCGTGGTCGTTGTTGAAGATCGTCGTCACGCCGCCGATAAAGTCCTTGTCGTCGGAGACCTGGACGACGACGTCGCGGTAGACGCGGGCCTGGCTGTGGTAGTGCCAGGCGAGGATGGCATTCAGCTCCTGGGACTTGCCGAGGTCGATCTGGACCCACTGGAGCATGGGCCCGAGCTCGACGTAATAGCCGTCCTCGCCGGACTTCTTGCCGTCCGTGACGAAGGCGATCTCGCCGATGACGGGCTCCTTGTCGCTCGCGGTGACGGGCTTTCCGGCGGAGAGAAGGACCGTCCCGACGGGGACCATGAAAGGACCACGCGGTTTGCCGGTGATCATCTCGAGGTTTGCCGTGCGGATGTTTTTCGGCGTGCCGACAAACATCGGTTTGGGGAGGGTGATCTTCAGGACTTCTTTCCCCGGATCCTGGGATATCGCCATGGGCGCGAGGATGGCCAAGCCGAGGACGGCGGCCGATATCCAAATCAGGGTTTTCTTCATCTCTTTCTCCTTGTCCGGACGGGCCGGTTTCCGGCGATCGTACCCGCACTGAATATTCTACACTTTTTCCGGGGGTTTATCACGAGCGCCCAGACCTCGGGATGGCGGCCGCAGAGGGCCGCACTCTCGTCCGCCGCCATGACCATGAAAGCGGTCGAGAGTGCGTCGGCCGCGGCGGCGGATGGATGGGAGGCCCAGGCGGCGCGGGCTCCCCGGGCCGGGCGGCCGGTCCTCGGGTCGACGATGTGTTCGCCCTTGACCGCGATCCCCGACCCGCTCAGAGCGCGGTCCCGGAGAAAGACGCGGCCCGGGCTGGCCGTCGTTCCCCCGACGGGCCTGGCGCCGACCGGCCAACCCCGTTCCCCCTTCGCTTTTCCCGGGCCCGGGCCGGCGGCCAGTGCCGTGCTCGTTCCGGCGTGGAGGAGGACGTTCCCGGCCTCCCATTCCCGAAGGACGGCCAGCGCCGCGTCGAGGGCGTACCCCTTGCCGACGGCTCCGAGGTCGAGATCGAGGGCCGGGACCTTGACTCTGCCCTTGCCGGGGATCCTGACGACCTCGATCGCTCGGCCGGTTTGGACGACGCGGATGAGCTTGGCGAGGGCCGGCGGGGAGGCCTCGGGGCGTTTCCCCGCGGCGGCCCGAGCGCCGGCCAAGTAGTTGACGTCGAAGGCGCCGCTCGTCTCTGCCTGGACGGCGGCCGCGATGCCCAGAACTTCGGCCGTTTCGATCCCTATGCGCAGGGATTCGCCCGGCCGGAGGCGCCCGATCCGGCTCGTTTCGCTCGACGGGTCGAAGCGGCTGAATAGCCTCTCCAGCCGGTCGACCTCGTCGAAGGCCGCTCGGGCCGCCTGCCGGGCATATTTTTCGGTCTTCCCTGCGACGAAGACCTCGAACACGGTCGCCATGGCCTCGTGGGCGAACCTGTGAATGGGCGATTTTTTCACCGGGCTCATAGCTCGAGTATCCCCGATCCGGCCCGATTTATCAATCTCTACTCGATGATCGTTCTGGGACGGCTTCATAATCTTAAAGATCAAGCCCAGCGCGGATATGGAGCGTCCAGCGGCCGACGTACGCCACCCGGGCTGAGAGGGCGACCGGCAAAAAGCAAGGGGACACGTACCGGAGGTACATGTCCCCAAGACTGGTTGATGGCCCCCGTCACAGCCAAAAAGAGGTGGCGTCCCGCGGCCCTATTTTTGGGATTTCGGACCGAGGGGGAGTTCCCGGACGCTGTCCGAGGGCGCCTTGATGCGCGCGGCGACGTCTTTCTCGCCGCGGATCTTCTCGTCCGTTAGATAGCGGACGTCGAGCAGGCCCTCGGAATGGAAGCCCGTCCGGAAATAGTTCATTTCGGCCAGGGACAGGCTCCAGCCCTGGAGCCATATCTCGAGCTCCTTGCGCTGTCGGGCGCTGCCCAGGAAGTGGACGATGAGCTTGATCGGGCTGTCCGGGCTGACCTCTCCGGCTTCGGTCTCGTCGAGCAGATAGACGCCCCGTACGCCCCAAGGTTGGCCGCCGCAGTGGTAGGCGATCCGTTCGGCCATGCGCTGGCGCCAGCGGAAGTGGTCCTCGTCTTCGCGGACGGCGGGCTGCCCCGACGCGCCGGCGGTCCGTACGGCCGCCTCGGGGCTGGCGAAGAAGCCGACGGCGAGCTCCCGGTCGGCGTTCATGAGCACCCGGAGGACCTTCCCGCCGGTCGCCTCGGGGACGTCGATGACCCGCAGGGCCTTGGTCAGCAGGGCGCATTCGGGGCAGAACTCGGCCAGCTTGTTCGGGGTCTGGAGCAGGAAGGCCTCGTTGAACTTCGCGCCCGGATCGTCCGGGTAGAGCGGCAGGTAGCGGATGCCCGATTCCACCAGGTCCTGGAAGAAATGCGTCCCGAACGAGACGTCGGGGACGTAGTTGCCTTTTTTCCGGGCGACCTCGATGAGCATGGCCGAGTTGTTGATCTCCGAATAAGTCACGCGCACGCCGAGCTTGATGTCGCCGCGGCTGCCCCACCGCCCCGGGCCCATGAGGATGAATTGGCGGCGCGGCAGGATCTTGTTGAGCTTGCCCACGGCCTGGCCGACGGCGACGAGATCGGCGTACTCGGCGATCTCCCCGTAGCGATCCGGATCGACGTAGACGATGTGGGTGATGTCGGCGACGCGGCCGTTCGAGATGTATTTGTTGGCCGAGAAGAGGACGGCCTCATCCGACAGGTTGGCCGGGATCTCCATGGCCACATCCTCGGCCGCCTGGCTCTGCGGCCGGCATTGGAGGATGTAGAAGTCCGAGCCCGTGGAGGCGAACTCGATGTCGACGGGGACGCCGAGCGCCGCGGACAGCGTCTTGAGGATGGCCTCGAGCTGGAGCATGAACGGCGTCCCCGAGATGAGGCCCTCGAAGGTGACGACGGCGTCCGACTTGGAGATGTCTGTGGCCAGACCCATGGGCCGCTGGAGAAGCCCGTCCCGGTAGATCGAGAAGACCTTGGTCAGGGCCGGGAATTCGTGGCCGACCTCGCCGAGGAGCTCCCGGATGTCCTTGGTGACGAAGGTGTTCTCCTCGAGGTCGATGACATCGATCTTCTTGGGCGAATAGCGGACGGCCTCGTCGGTCGAGACGTTGACCCGCAGGTTCGGCTGGCTGGGGGAAACGAGGACGGGGTAGTCGTCGCTGACCCGGTCCACGGCCCGCGTCCCGAGCCCGGGCACGAGCCGGAGCAGGCCGTCCTCGCGCTTGATCCGCGGCGACCAGCGGAACTCGTTCCGGCTGAAGGCGACTCCGGCGTAGGCCGGGAAAAAGTACTTGCCGGCCCGGGTGCCGACGACCTCCTGGATCATGATGCCCATCTCCTCGTAGAAGTCGAGGAGGCCGCGTTCGGCCCGGTACTGGATGGGATCGGGGCTGAAGATCGAGGCGTAGACCTCGGCCACGGCGTCGAGAAGGGCCTCGAGGCGCTGCTGCTTGTCGCCCTGGTTGGCCAGGAATAGGCTCTTGTACTTCCCGGCAAAGGCCGTGCCCAGCCGGTCCTCGAGGAGGCTCGAGCTGCGGACGATGAGCGGCACCTCGCCGAAGTCGTCGAGCGCTACCGAAAGGCCCTTGACGACCTCGGGCGGGAAGGTCGAGTTCTTGAAGACCTGAACGAGATGGGGGTATTCCTGGCGGACGACCTCGATGTCCTTGTACTTCTGCTCGATGACGTCGTCGAGGTTGTTGTGGGTGGTGAAAGCGATCAGCCCGTCGGACGTGATATACCAGGTCTTGGGCTTCTTGACCGAGCCGATGATCTTCGTCCGCCGCGCCGCCTGCTTGAGGATCCGCGTGGCCAGGAAGAGGCCGGCGCTCTTGCCGCCGAGCTTGCCGTGGCTGCCGGGCGGGAAGACGATCCGCTCCATGAGGCCGAAGAAGTCCTCGAGGTCGACGTACTTCTTGGCGACGTTGATGAACTCGAGCTGTTCCGTGAAAAAGCGCCGGATCAGGGCCACGCGGACGCTGTTGGCCGTCGACCTCGGAAGTTGGATCCCCCCGGGCGCCAGGAGCTTGATCCGCCGCATGCCGTCGAGGACTTCGGCCAGGTCGGCGTAGACGTTCTCCAGGTTCTTGACGGCCGAGCTCGAGCGGTCCTCGTTGATCCACTTCTGGATGCGGTCCAGGATGTCGTCGTCGGTCAGGTTGGCCGAAGCGATCTTGAACGTCTCCTCGGTCAGCTCGAAAAAGCGGTCCATCGATTCCTTGCTCTGGGGCAGGTTGGAGTCGCCGATGAGCCCGCCGGCCACGCGGTCTCCGCTGAAGCGCTGGAGGAGGTCGCGGGCTTCGGTGACGCCGCGCCAGCCGAGGTAGTTCATCATCTTGCGAGAGACGCGGATGAGGAGGTTCGGGTTGGTGTTGCGGAGGAGGTCCAGGGCGATGCGCCAACCCTGCTTGCCCTCGGCCAAATCGCGGCGGCCGTCGCTCATCTGCTCGTACATCCCCCGCAGGCGCTGGTGGAGGATGAAGTGACCCAGGCGCTCGGCGAGCGTCTGGATGAGTTTGACCTCGCCTTTCATGAATGGGCCGCAGTCACTCTCGGGCGTTGGCTTTCGGTAGGAGACGCAGAGCCGGCCGACCGACGTGTCCTGAACCCGGATCTCGGCGCACTGGGTGTACGGGGTTTCTTCGAATTCGGGCGACTCGAAAACCTCTGAGCCGTGGCTGATCTGGGCCTGGCAACAGTCCGGGAATTGCCAGCCCGCGGGAATGGCCTCGATGACCTGGCGGAACACGTCTTCGAGAGGGACGTCGTAGATGGAAAGGACCTCCTCGATCCGGTAGAGGCAGCTGAGCTCCTTGGCCCGTTCGTGGAGGGTGGAGAAGAGCGTGCTGACGGCCGTCGGGGTCCGCGGATTGCTCATGTCGACGCCTGTCTCCTTCGCCGCCCGCGCGGCCCTGTTCCGATTCGACCCGGAAAAAATCAGACCCAGCCGCGGTCCTTGCAGGCGTTGGCGACGCGGCTGACGGAAATGACATACGCAGCGTCGCGCATGTAGAGCTTGCGCGTCCGGGCCAGCTCGCTCACGGCCTTGAAGGCGGACGTCATCTTGTCGTCCAGGCGGGTCAGGACCTCTTCCTTGGTCCAGAAGAAGTTCATGTTGCACTGGACCTGCTCGAAATAACTGCAGGTGACCCCGCCGGCGTTGGCCAGGAAGTCGGGGATGACGAAGATGCCGCGGCTCTTGATGACCACGTCGGCTTCGGGGGTCGTCGGCCCGTTGGCGCCTTCGGCCATGACCTTGACCCGGGGCGCGATCTTCTTCACGGTCTCGGCGTTGACCTGGTTTTCGAGGGCGCAGGGGAGGAGGATGTCGACGTCCTGCTCGATCCAGGCCTCGCCGGGGAGCCGTTCGTAATCGAGGGCCTCCGCTTTGGCCTTGTCGATGCCGCCGAAGCGGTCGGTGATGGCCCGGAGCTCCTCCAGGCTGACACCGCTCTTTTTCCGGTAGGTGTAGGAGGCCTGGTCGGCCTGGTCCCAGCAGGCGACCGCGATGACTTTGCCGCCGAGCCGGGTGTAGAGCTGGATAGCGTACTGGGCGACGTTGCCGAAGCCCTGGACCGAGGCGACGGTCGTCTCGATCTTGATGCCCAGCTCCTTGAGCGCCTCGCGGAGCGTGAAGATGACGCCGTAGCCGGTGGCCTCGGTCCGGCCGAGGGAGCCGCCCATACCCACGGGTTTGCCGGTGATGAAGCCGGGGTACTTGGCGCCGTGGATCGTCTCGAACTCGTCGAGCATCCAGAGCATGTGCTGGGGGCTGGTCATGACGTCGGGCGCGGGGACGTCGCGGAGGTGGCCGATGTCGTGCGAGAGCACCCGGATCCAGCCGCGGCAGAGCCGTTCCTGCTCGCGCGGGCTGAGGTCGTGCGGGTCGCAGATGACGCCGCCCTTGCCGCCGCCGAGCGGGATGTCGACGACGGCGCACTTCCAGGTCATCCACATGGACAGGGCCCGGACGGTGTCGATCGTCTCCTGGGGGTGGAAGCGGATGCCGCCCTTGCAGGGGCCGCGGGCGTCGTTGTGCTGGCAGCGGAAGCCGCGGAAAACGCGGACGCTGTTGTCGTCCATGCGGACGGGGATCGAGAAATGGTACTCCCGCAGCGGTCGCCGCAGGAGGTCCCGGGTCGGTTGATCGAGCTCGAGAAGCTCGGCCACGGTGTCGAACTGCTTCTGGGCCATCTCGTACGGGTTGAACCCTTTGGTCGCCATGAAAATAACTCCTTATGATATCGTTAAGATCTGTTGACGTGCTTCGAGCGAATAAATTAAAAGCCGCAACAAAAGATGATATCCGAAGACCGGTGAAATATCAAGTCCCCGCGGCAGGGTTGCCAGGGGCGGGCAGGCCATTTTCGGGTTGAAACAGGAGGGGGTTCCGGCTAGGATAGGTTCAGGTTCTTGAGAGGAGATCCCATGAGCGGATGCGACGAGCGCGGGAAGGACGCGCGGCTGGCCGTCAACCGTCGCCGGTTTCTCGGTTATTTCGCCGCGGCGGGCCTGGGCGGGACGCTCCTTCCGGGTGCGCTTCTCGCCGTGGCCCAGGATGCCTCGGAGATCAAGCCCGAAATGGTCGCCGTGGCGGCGAAGATCGCCGGTGTGCCGCTCTCGCCGGAGGCCGAAAAGAGCATCGCCGCCGGCCTGAGCAGGCGTGGCGGCCTCCTTCAGGATTTCCAGGCACTCCGGGACCTGGGCCTGGGCAACGACACGCCGTCGGCCGTCGTCTTCAATCCCGTCCTCCCCGGGACGAAACTCCCGGGCGGGGTGTCGTCCCTGAAAACGTCCAAAGTCAAGGTCGTGGCGCCGCGCACTGAAGAAGACCTGGCCTTCCTGCCCGTGACCCACCTGGCCGCGCTCCTCAAGAGACGAGAGATCAGGTCCGTCGACTTGGCCAAGGTATGTCTCGAGCGTTTGAAGAGATACGACCCGGTCCTGCACTGCGTCGTCACGCTGACGGAGGACCTGGCCCTGGAGCAAGCGGCCCGGGCCGACAAGGAGATCGCCGCGGGGAGGTACCGGGGACCGCTCCACGGCATCCCCTGGGGTGCCAAGGATCTCCTTGCGGTCAAGGGATACAAAACGACGTTCGGCGCCTCGCCTTACAAGGACCAAACGATCGACAGGGATGCCACGGTGTTTGAGCGGCTGACCGGAGCCGGAGCCGTGCTTGTCGCCAAGCTGACCCTCGGGGCCCTGGCCATGGGCGACCGCTGGTTCGGCGGCCAGACGAAAAGCCCCTGGGACCCGAGGAACTCCAACCAGGGCTCGAGCGGCTCTTCAGCCGGGCCGGCCGCGTCCGTAGCCGCGGGGCTGGTTCCTTTCGCCATCGGCTCGGAGACGCGAGGCTCGATCATGTCGCCTGCGAGCCGCTGCGGCGTCACCGGGCTCAGACCCTCTTTCGGCCGCGTCAGCCGATTCGGTGCCATGGCCTTGAGCTGGACTATGGATAAAATCGGGCCGCTCTGCCGGACGGCCGAGGACTGCGCCGTCGTCCTCCACGCCATTCAGGGGCCGGACGGGCGGGACAACTCGGTCATCGCCGTGCCGTTTGCCTGGGACGCGTTGCGGGACGTCCGCAAGCTCCGCGTCGGCTACCTCAAGACGGATGTCGAGAGGGAGATTCCCGAAGATCCCAAGAACCCGGACCGGGTCCGGCGGATGAAGGAAAGCCGGGCCTTCAACAGGGCCTCGCTAGAAATTCTCCGGGGGCTCGGCGTCAGTCCGGTCCCGGTCGAGCTTCCGAAGATGGGTTCGGGGCCGATGGATTTCCTCCTGACAGCCGAGGCGGCCGCGGCTTTCGACGACCTCGTCCGCAGTGACAAACTCGACCTGATGTCGGCTGGCCCCGAGCGCAGCGCCTGGGTCGGTTCCTTCCGGCTCCACGAGTTCGTGCCCGCCGTCCAGTACATTCAGGCCAACCGGGCCCGTTACCGGCTGATGGAAGCCTACGATGAATTCTTCAAGGAAATAGATGTCCTTGTCGGGAGCGCCATGGGGCCGACGAACCTCACTGGGCACCCGGAGGTGGCCTTGCCGCAAGGTTTCGACTCCAAGGGCCAGCCGGCCGCCATGCGCCTGACGGGAAGATTGTTCGGCGAGGCGGACATTCTGCTCCTCGCCCACGCTTTCCAGCAGAAAACGGGCTTCCACCTCAAGCGTCCGAAACTCGATTGAGGGGCCGAAGAGACCATGAGCGAGTTCTTGAAAAAACTCAGCCGTTCCCTGGGGCTGAGCTATACCTGGTGGCACTGGAGGTGGCTCAACTTCAAGAAACGCTGGGCGAGGCGATTCTCGACGGATACGAACGCCGTCCGCCACCTCAAGTCGGGCAGTAAGATCTGCCGGAAATGCGGGGCCCTGGCGGGCGCGGGTGAGCGCCGGTGTTCTATCTGCGGCGCGCGGCTGCCGTCGGCGGCCGGGAATTTCCTCTACAAGGTCTTCGGCCTCATCATGCCCGGCGTCTCCCCGGTGACCGCCGCCCTGACGGCGACGATCGGGATCAACTTTATCATCCAGGTGGTGTCTTCGGGCGGGACCGCGCTCCTATCTCCAGACCTGGGATCGCTCGTGCGGGCCGGGGCCCTGGACTCGAGGCTCGTGGCCGCGGGCGAGTGGTGGCGGCTGGCCACGTGCATGTTCGTCCATATCGGGGCCATCCATTTTCTCTTCAACATGTATGCCCTCCTCAGCGTCTCGAGCTTCCTCGAGGAAGAGATCGGCCCGACCCGGTATCTGTCGCTCTTCCTGCTTGCGGGGCTGGGGGGATCGGCCGCTTCTTATCTTCTCCACACGCGCGTCATGTCGGCCGGCGCGTCGGGCGCCATCTTCGGCCTGATCGGGTTCGCCATCCCGTATTTCCGGCGCCAGGGGAGCGCCCGGGCGCGGGACATCCAGGCCTTCATGGTGCGGTGGGCCCTCTATGCCTTCTTTTTTGGCATTCTCGTCCGGGCGGACAACTTCGCTCACGCCGGAGGCTTCGCCGCCGGCTTTCTGCTGGGCTCGGTCATGGAGGTCCGGGAGGACGAGAGGCGGAGGCGGGACCCGTTTTGGAAGGTCGTGGCCGGCATTCTCGCCTTGACCCTGGTTGCGAGCTTTGTTCTCTTGGTCAGATCCTGGTAGCTGTTATTGCCTCCATGGAATCAACAGAAATGCCCTATTGACAATTTATAATGACTAAAAAATAATAATGGTCATAAGTCACAATGAGACAAATAGCCAGGCGGGAAGACATCCGGGACCTGATCCTCGACGCTGTTGACGTCCTTCTGGCCAAGTTTGGCTATAAGAAGATGACCATGGAGGACGTGGCCCGCCAGGTCGGGATCGGCAAGGGCACGATCTATCTTCATTTTCCGGGAAAAGAGGAGCTGATCCTGTCCCATATCGACCGGATCGCCGACAGGATCGTCGCCAGGCTCCACGAAATCGCCGGCTCGTCCGACCCTCCAGACAAGCGCATCCGCAAGATGCTCGTCCACCGGGTCCTCTTCCGCTTCGACAGCGTCGCCCAATATTCCCAGAACCTCGGCGACCTCCTATCCTCCGTGAGAGTTTCGCTCCTGGCCCGGCGTCAAGCGCACTTCGAAAAAGAGGCGGCTGTGTTCGAGGATGTCCTCCGGGAGGGCGCCCGGCTCGGTACGATCGAATGCGCCGACCCGCGAACGACGTCATTCGTGCTCATCCAAAGCACCAATTCCCTCCTCCCGTTCAACCTTTCCGCCCGCGAGCTGGGCCGGAAGGAAGAAGTGGAGGATCAGGTCGGCCGCATCGCCGATCTGCTTATCAAGGGGCTTCTCCCCTGTCCGTCGCGCCCGGCCAGCTGGACGCGATAACACGAACACGTTCCATATATTCAAGGAGGTTCAGTATGTTCAAAGCATTAACACGGTGGGTGATCGTATTGTGCCTGGTTACAACACTTTATAGTCCCGTTGCTTTCGGCCAGGAGCCGAAAGCCCCAACGCTCGACGCGGCCAAGAAACAGGCCATCGTCGACCAGATTTCCACTCTCTTGAACCAAAACTACATCTTTGCCGAAACGGCCAAGAAGATTGAGGAAACCCTCCGGGCCCGCCTCAAGAACGGCGACTTCGACAAGCTCGAGACCGCTCCGGCATTTGCCCAGGTCGTCTCGAACACGCTGTCCATGGTGAGCAAGGACGGACACATCGGCTTCGCCTACAATCCGGCGGCGGCCGAGGACCTCCGGCGCCTCATGGGCCAGAGCGAGGAGGAAGCGAAGAAGGTCCGAGACCGCCAGCTTCTCGAAGCCCGGCGGGACAATTTCGGTTTCCGCAAGGTCGAGCGTCTGGCCGGAAACATCGGCTATATCGACTTCCGGATGTTCGCTTCCCCCGACCAGGCCGGCCCGACGGCCGTCGCGGCCATGAACTTTCTGGCCTACTGCGACGCCGTCATCGTCGACCTCCGGCAGAACGGCGGCGGCGACCCGGCCCAGATCCAGCTCATCAGTTCTTATTTCTTCGACGAGCCCGTCCACCTCAACGACCTTTACGCCCGGGCCGCGGACCGGACCGAGAACTATTGGACCCTCCCTTACGTCCCGGGGCCGAAGGCGGCTGGCGCCGACCTCTACATCCTGACAAGCGCCCGGACCTTCTCCGGGGCCGAGGAATTCACCTATAACATGAAGAACCTCAAGCGGGCGACCGTGATCGGCGAGACGACGGGCGGCGGCGCCCATCCGACGAGTACGAGGATCGTCCAGCACGACTACGTCCTCCGGGTGCCCTTCGCCAGGGCCATCAACCCCGTTTCCAAGACGAACTGGGAAGGGACCGGCGTCACGCCGGACATCGCCGTCCCCGCCGCCGAGGCCTTCGACCGGGCTTACGCTCTGGCTGTCGAGAAGCTCGCGGCCAAGTCGGCCGGAACCGAGAGGAAGGCCGAATACGAGTGGATACTCGCGGGCGAGAAGGCCAGGAAGGATCCGCCGCGCATCGACGAAAAAATCCTAAAGATATACGCGGGCGAGTACGGGGAGCGGAAAGTCCTGTTCGAGAACGGCGGCCTTTTTTACCAGCGGACCGGGCCCAAATACCGGCTCGTTTCCATGACCGCGACTCTCTTCGCCGTGGAAGGGTTGGATTACTTCCGGTTGGAGTTCGTCGTCAAGAACGGCAAAGCCGTCGAACTCGTCGGGCTTTATGATAACGGCGACCACCAGCCTTCCCCGCGGACGAAATAAGCCCCGTTATCGGCGAACTCGAGAATTTTAGCCCCCGGCTCGCGTCTATCGTGAGAGAAATTGCTTGAAAAGTCGCAGGAGATAGTATATATGTATAATATATACTTAGAGAGAATAAGGGTGAAAACGGCAAAACTCTTCCGCAACGGGCAAAGCCAGGCCGTGCGTCTGCCCAAGGAGTTCCGCTTCGAAGGCGATTTCGTCTATGTCAAGAAATCGGGGAAAGCGGTCGTCCTCCTTCCCGCCCTGGGCTGTTGGGACTCGCTCGTCGAAAGCCTGGACAAGTTCTCGGACGACTTCCTGTCCGAACGGAGCCAGCCCGTCTCCCAGAAGCGTGAGGCCTTCTGATGCGCTTCATGCTCGACACGGACTCGTGTATTGCCCTGATCAAGCGGAAACCGGCTAAAATGCTGGACAAGCTCACCTCCCATGCGCCCGGCGACGTCGGCCTGTCCACGGTCACTTTTGCTGAATTGCGTTATGGCGTCGCCAAGAGCGCCCAAAGGGAACGAAACAGCCAGGCCCTGGACGAATTTCTCCTCCCCTTGGAGATCGCCGATTTCGACGAAACGGCCGCCGACGCCTATGGGGAAGTCCGGACCACGCTGGAGAAAGCCGGAACGCCGATCGGCCCGCTCGACACCCAGATCGGCGCGCACGCCCTCAGCCTGGGTTCTGTGCTAGTGACCCACAACACGCGGGAGTTCCGCAGGATCCCCGGCCTCGCGGTCGAGGACTGGCGCGCCTAAGGCCTTCTTGCCCGCTATTCCCCGTTCGATCGGCGAATCGCTTTGAACGAAATTATCTTAAGAAAGCTCTTGCGACTAAATGGCCTAACATAAACGTGCTGATGGATTGTTGCGAATACTAGAATGATGTTCTATCCTATAGACGCTGATAAAGGGGTGACGAGATGCTTAATGAAAAGAGAGCGTTTGTTAGCCTAATCATCTTCTCCATTCTCTTTACGTTATCCGCAGCCGCAAGCCCTAAACAGGATTCAACTGCACAAGACGAGAAAATTCTAGAATGGAAAAAGCGGCTCAAAGAATATCCTCCCTCGAAAATATCAACCGAACTGACGTTTCAATATTCATTCCCCTCCGAAGAATTGCAGAAAAAAGATATCTATCTCTGGGGTCCGAGAAGGGTCGCCTGTGATTCCGGAGGGAATATCTTTGTCTTGGATGGGAAGTGGAAAAGCATCCTCAAATTTGATTCGAAGGGCCATTTCCTAAAAAGGAACGGTCGGAAAGGCCAAGGTCCCGGCGAGTTCCAAAACCCCTATTGTTTTTGCGTCTCAAAAAACGCGATATACGTCAGCGATACAGATAAGCGCGATATTCAGATATTCGACCTAG
>CAZZCH010000017.1:0-49913 GCA_964652895.1 uncultured Eubacteriales bacterium | reverse complement strand
ATAAATCAACATGTTGAGGAGGAAACAGCTTTTTTTATGCATAATTCAGGCTAAACCGCGTTCGTAAACTGGCCGAGAAAAATTCGGACGGCGGTCGAATCCTGGCCGCGATCCTCCGGCAAGATCCGGGAGGGATGCGGTGACTACATCATTGAAGTCCGGCCCGATATTCTAAGAGAAGCGGAGACAGACCCCTCCATCCCAGAGTCTTTCTAATAGACTTGACAAAAGAGGCAACGTGTTGTATTATTAATACAACACCCGTGAGTTGAAAGGACAGCCGATGAAAGCTAAGCCTCTTTTTGGAGAATATTTCAAGAAAAAACGAATAGAGAAGGGTTTCACCCTGAGGGAATTCTGCCGGAAGTATGACTTCGATCCCGGAAATCTCAGTAAACTTGAAAGAGGCATGTTGCCCCCTCCGAAATCCAAGGAAAAGCTAGAGGAATATGCCTCAGCTCTGGGGTTCAGGAACGGGACCGATGAATGGTCTCAGTTCTTTGACCTCGCCGCGGCCTGCAAGGGGGTCATTCCGCGCGAGCTAATGGAAAACGAAGAGCTGGTCAAGAGCCTGCCGATCATCTTTCGTACATTCAGAAGCAAGAGGATTTCGAAAATGACAGTAGTAGATCTCATCGAAAGGCTGAAAAAGACATAGGAGATGGCTAACATGCCCGAATATTCGAATTCACAGCTCGGCAAGTTCGAAGAATGCGCGCTTCAATACAAGTTCCTCTATGTGGACAAGATCAAGCGCTATGAGGAAGGCGTAGAGGCCTTTTTAGGCCAGCGCTTCCACGACGCGATGGAATGGCTCTATAAGGAACGGGCGTTCCGGGTCGTGCCGCTCGAGGAGCTCCTGGAGTATTACGAAAAGGACTGGGCGAAGCAGTGGCACGCCGAGGTCAAGATCAGGAAGGAGGGCCGCACCCAAGACGATTACCGGCTGATGGGGCGGCGTTTCATCGAGGACTATTACAAGCGGCATTATCCGTTCGATGAGGGGCGCGTGCTGGGCCTCGAGAAGTATATCCGATTCCCACTCGACGATTCCGGAAGATACAAGTGCAAGGGGATCATCGACCGGCTCATGCTGGCCCCGGACGGGGCCTTCGAGGTCCACGACTATAAGACGGGCTCGAAACTCCCGGACCATGCCGAGCTCGATAAGGACCGCCAGCTCGCCCTCTACCAGATCGGGGTCCAGAAGCTCTGGCCCGACGTGAAGGAAGCCCGGCTCATATGGCACTTGGTGGCTTTCGACGTCGAGATGAGGTCGGCGCGTACGCCTGAGGCCCTCGACGCGCTCAAGAAAGAGATTGGGGAGCTCATCGACAGGATCGAGGCGGCGACGGAGTATGAGCCGCACGAGTCGCCACTCTGCGACTGGTGCCCGTATTGGGACTTGTGCCCGGTCAAGAAGCACCTGGTCAAGGTCGAGGCGCTACCCAAGGACAAGTGGAAAGATGAGCCGGGTGTCGTCATCGTGGACGCTTACGCGGGCAGGTGGCGGAAGAAGCGCGAGCTCGATGCCGAAACAAAGGCGGTGGAGGCGGAAATCGATGTGCTCAGGGATGCGGCCATCGCATTCGCCGAGAAGGAGGATGTCCAGGTCATCGCCGGGACCGAGGCGCGGCTCCGCGTAACAGGGAAGGCGCGGGTCGTCTCGCCAGCGAAAGGGAGCGCCGAGAGGGAGGCGCTCGAGCAGGAGTTGCGGGCGGCTGGCGTCTGGGACGAGGTCAGCACGCTCGATTCGTCAGCCCTAGAGAAGGCCGTGGCGGAAGGGAAGTGGGGGCCCGAGGTCCTCGAGCGCATAAAGGCTTACATCAGCACCGAAAAGCGGTATACGGTGACGCTGAAGGAAGAAGCCTAGTCTCTGAGAATCTCGTCCGGCCTCTTGCGTCTTTGTCAGACAGAGGCAAAAAAAGCTTGCAAGCTGTATCTGAATTGGGTACAATCGTACTCATTATGAGTACGCATTCACAAACCCAAGGACTTTTAGAAGCTTTGTTCGGGAAAACAAGGCGATCGATCTTAGCCCTGCTCTTCAGCCATGCGGAGGAATCCTTTCATTTGAGGAAAATCCTTCGCTTGGCCGGGATTTCGCCGGGGGCCGGCCAGAGGGAGCTTAAACGGCTATCGGATGCGGGAGTTATCCTTCGCACGGTCAAGGAAAATCAGGTTCTGTTCCAAGCTAATCCGCAGTGCCCCATTTTCGAAGAGTTGAAAAGCCTTATTACCAAGACGGCCGGCGTTGTCGATGTGCTCCGGGCAGCATTGGGACCGCTGGCCGGACGCATCTCCATGGCGCTCTTATATGGCTCCCTCGCTCGCGGCAAGGCTGTCCGGGATAGCGATATCGACCTCCTCGTGGTCGGAGAAGTGAGTTTCGAGGATATCGTTGGAAATGTTGCCCGAGCTCAGGACCTCCTTAGGCGCGAGATCAATCCCATGGTCATGTCGCTCGAAGAATTCCATAGCCGGATGTCCAAGGGCGATCATTTGCTCGATTCTATTATGAAATCCTCGTTTGTGCCGGTGATAGGAGATCCGCGTGAGCTTGTCCGAGTGGCTCAAAAACGGTTGGCTCATTGAGCACAAAACAAGCCGCCAAGAGATCAATCATCTCCTTCGGCTTGTTGACCGCGATTTAGTCGATTGCCGGAATTCGACGCTAAGCGCTGACTGGCGTTTCAATATCGCTTATAACGCGGCTCTCCAATGCGCCAAAGCGGCGCTGGCCGCCGCCGGATTCCGCGCGGCCAAGGACGCACACCACTACCGGGTCATTCAATCGCTTAAATTCACGCTAAAAACTGAGGACAAGATTATTCAGACGCTGGACGCCTTTAGAAAGAAACGGAACGTCAGCGAGTATAACCACGCTGGGGCCGTTACCGCGATTGAGCTGGACGAAATAAGCGTCCTTGCTGGAAATCTCCGTAAATCGGTCGAAGCTTGGATTGTGGCTGAATACCCCCGCCTTCGCCCCTAGTCTGTCTCCCTAGCTTCGAGCGGCTCCAGGCCTACGTCAGCACCGAAAAGCGCTACACCGGGACGCTGAAGGAAGAAACATAAGGTTCGGAACAAAGAAGCGCGACACGTACCGCTTCTCTCGAACCGGTACATATCCCGGTTGAGAAAGCGGAAGTCTAAGCGTCTGAGACAAAAGCTAGACCAATAAGTGCTTGACTTTAGTTTCATTTAATTATATAGTTTCACCGGATGGTGAAACTATCAATATGATGAAACATTATTTTGAAAAAAACCTGGTATCTTCTGCTGAAGTGAGACTGAATTCAGTCCTGGGCGTCATTCCTTTTATAGAGCTCAAAGGCTCCAAGACCAACGTCAGAACCGGCGACATTATGTTCGACCTCGTGGTTGATGCCGCTGTATCAGGGAGGTCGATGAAGCTTGTGGTTGAAGTCAAAACGCAAGCGGAGCCTCGTTTTGCCAGAATGGCGGCGCTGCAGCTCAAAAGCCGCGTTCAAACCATCGAGAATGGCTTCGGGATTCTCGTCGCTCCGTACATCAGCCCGGCGGCCGTTCAAGTCTGCCGGGAGGCCGGGATCGGCTGTATGGATCTCTCGGGCAATGTCGTTTTGTCTTTTGGCAATGTCTTTATCGAGAAAAGCGGCATGCCGAACGCCTTTCTTGAGGCCCGCCCTTTGAAATCCCTCTTTTCTCCTAAAACAAGCCGGGTCCTGAGGGCGCTTCTCTCGGATCCGTCAAAAGGATGGTATGTTGAGGAATTATCCAGAGCCGTGGACATCAGTCTGGGTCTCGCTTCAAAGGCAAAACAGGCGCTCCTCTCTCAGGAATGGATCAAGGAAGAAGGCCGAAGAGTCGTTCTCCTCAAGCCCCTTGAGCTACTGGAAGAATGGGCGAGAAACTACACCTATAAAAAGAGCGGTCTTTTTTCGTTCTATAGCGGACTTTCCGAACAGTCCCTGGAAACGGCCATAAAAGACGAATGCGAGAAAAGCGGATATCGTTACGGGCTGGCTCTGTTTTCCGGAGCAAGAAGGGTCGCTCCGTTTGTGCGCTTCCCGAAATTCTTCTCCTACGTTGAGGGCCCCATCGCGGATATCGCCGAGGTTCTGCGGTTCAAGAAAGTGGAGAGTGGCGCCAATGTGACCTTGTTAGAGCCATATGATGCGGGAGTATTCAAGGGGCTTCGGGAAATCAGCGGAATGAACGTTGTTTCCGACATCCAGCTCTATCTTGACCTGAAAAGCTACGGCGCAAGGGGGGAGGAGGCGGCGCAGGCGATATTCGAGCAGAGGATAAAACCGTCGTGGTGAGTCGGAGCGATTACGGCGAACGAGAAAAGGACTCTCCAAAATAAGGAGTAAGTTCGCCTCGATCGAACATATCGGCCCCAAGTGGATCGCGGACTTTTTGGAAATAGCCGACAGAGAAGAAAGGGAGATTGTCATCCGCCGCGCCTACGAAAAAACGAAAGGAATCCTCGACCTACTCGGCATTAAGGAATGGGGGAGATAACCAACAATTATACGCAGCACCTTGAGTAAAACCGGTTTTCTCGGGGGGAAGTGATGTATAAAAGGCCTCAGTTCGCAGCCCTTTAAGGTACCTGGGCGCGAGGGCGCATCTCCTCGGTGGCGTTGGCATGCGGCTGAAACCGAGGCGGGAGGTGGAGAGGGAGCCGGAAATGATGCTGTGCGGTTTGGCGTGGTGCGCCGTTATCATCATCAAATCTGATGATTATTGCGCATGAAGGTAAATAGAACTTGCTTTCATGTAGTATTATCACTATAATATATAATTATGAACGCACAAAACGGCAAGTCGCTTGAATTTTTTGCCAATCACTCTGTGTTCAGCCACGGGGAGTTCTTGGCCACGCTCGAGGCTCGCGGCCGCAGTAAGGCTACTGCTAACAATCTCCTTGCCCTGCACTTGGCCTCGGGAAGGCTCTTGAGGGTAAGGCGTGGGCTGTATGCTGTGCTTCCCCGAGGTGTCGAACCGGCCGCGGCGGATGTCGACCCTTATCTTGTTGCTTCCAAACTTCAGGACGATGCCGTTATCGCTTACCACGCCGCGCTGCAATTTCACGGGAAGGCGTACTCGCTGTGGCGAAAATTCCATTATTTCTCGAGCAGGCGGGCTCGGCCGTTCTCTTTCCGGGACCAGCAGTTCGTTTCCGTCCAGGCGCCGGCGACACTCCGGGCTCTTCCGGACATCGGCGGTGGAATACTCGAAGTGCGGCACGCCGGAGGTCTCGTGCGTGTCACAACCTTGGAGCGGACGCTGGTCGATGTCCTCGACGCGCCGAATAAAGGCGGGGGATGGGAAGAGATCTGGCGATCCTTGGAGATGGTCGAGTTCTTCGACCTCGATGCCGTGATCGCCTATGTCAGGAACCTGG
Organism: uncultured Eubacteriales bacterium; assembly: GCA_964652895.1. Taxonomy (GTDB): domain Bacteria; phylum Acidobacteriota; class Aminicenantia; order Aminicenantales; family Saccharicenantaceae; genus RBG-16-66-30. Next base: position 44,518 of record CAZZCH010000017.1, on the reverse strand, counting down.
GCTCGGCCCTGGCCGTGGCGCGGGTTGGTTTATTCCTGGAACAGCACCGCGAGACGCTGATGGTCGAAGATAAGCACCTCGATAGCCTTCGGGCGCTGGCGCCGGCCCAGCCGCGATACTTCGAGCGGAAGCGGGAGCCTGGAAAACTCGTCTCGCGCTGGAACCTGATTGTCCCCGAACGCATATTGAAGCGGGACTGGGAGGCGAAGGAGTGAGGCTTTCGCTAGAGGACTTGCAGAGAGAGGCAGCCGCGGCGGGCTTCCGGGCGGAGCCCCTGGAAAAAGCTCTCCGGCTGCTGGAGGTTCTCGAAGCTCTGCGGAGCCATCCCTTCCTCAAGGAACGAATTGCCCTCAAGGGCGGAACGGCGCTCAACCTTTTCATTTTCGATGCGCCGCGGCTTTCCGTGGACATCGACCTGAACTATATCGGTTCCGCCGATCGTGCAACCATGCTTGAAGAAAGGCCGAAGATCGAGCAAGCCGTCCAGGCGGTCTGCGGTCGGCTGGGGATCAGGATTCGGCGCATTCCGGGAGAGCATGCAGGGGGAAAGTGGCGCTTGTCTTATGACGGCGCGTCGGGCCGGTCGGGGACGCTTGAGCTCGACATGAGCTTCATGTATCGGATTCCGCTCTGGCCGCCGGAGCTGAGAGATTCTCGTCCTTTGGGGGCGTTCTCGGTGGCTCAAATTCCTGTTCTCGACGTGCATGAGCTCGCCGTCGGCAAACTCGCGGCGCTGTTCAGCCGGGACGCCTGCCGGGACCTCTTCGATGCCCATTGCCTTCTGCGGGATCTCAGTTTTGATTGGACGCGTCTCCGTCTGGGTTTTGTTGTCTATGGCGGAGCGTCGCGCAGAGATTGGAGGACGGTCAAGGTTGAGGACATTACGGCCGACCCCAAGGATGTTGAACAGCAGCTTGTTCCCATGCTCCGCGCCGATCTGGCGCCCGGGAGAACGGATATCGGTCTGTGGACCAAAAAGCTTGTCGAGGAATGCCGCGGATTCATGTCCGGCCTGCTTCCGTTCCAGCCACATGAGATTGAGTTTCTAGCGTTCCTGAACGATCAGGGGGAAATCACCCCGGAGTTGCTGACAAAAGACGCGGGGATGCAGGAAACCATCCGGAAGCATCCAGGGCTGCTGTGGAAAGCCCAGAACGTACGGCAGTTTAAGAAGGGGAAATGAAGCACAAACAGGAGCATGTCCATGCCTGAATATTCGAATTCCCAGCTCGGCAAGTTCGAGCAGTGCGCCCTACAATATAAATTCCTCTATGTGGACAAGATCAAGCGCTATGAGGAGGGAGTCGAGGCCTTCTTGGGCCAGCGTTTCCACGACGCGATGGAATGGCTGTACGGGGAGCGGGCGTTCCGGATCGCATCGCTCGAGGAACTCCTGGAGTATTACGAGAAGGACTGGGCGAAGCATTGGCACGCCGAGGTCAAGATCAGGAAGGAGGGCCGTACCCAAGACGATTACCGGCTGATGGGCCGGCGCTTCATCGAGGACTATTACAAGCGGCACTGTCCGTTCGACGAGGGACGGGTGCTGGGCCTCGAGAAGTATATCCGGTTCCCGCTCGACGATGAGGGGCGCTACCAATGCAAGGGGATCATCGACCGGTTGATGCTGGCGCCCGACGGGGCCTTCGAGGTCCACGACTACAAGACGGGCTCGAAACTCCCGGACCAGGCCGAGCTCGATAAGGACCGCCAGCTGGCCCTCTACCAGATCGGGGTCCAGAAGCTCTGGCCCGACGTGAAGGAAGCCCGGCTTATATGGCACTTGGTGGCTTTCGACGTCGAGATGAGGTCGACGCGTACGGCAGAGGCCCTTGACGGGCTCAAGAAAGAGATCGGGGAGCTCATCGACAGGATCGAGGCGACGACGGAGTATGAGCCGCACGAGTCGCCGCTCTGCGGTTGGTGCCCATATTGGGACTTGTGCCCGGCGAAGAAGCACCTGGTCAAGATCGAGGCGCTGCGCTCAGCGTGAGCTGCGCTCAGCATTCAGGAATGCCTGCGGGCTGAGGATGCGAATCCCCATGTAATCGCCGATGTTCTGAAGGGCGCGGTTGCCGGTGATGACGACGTCGGCCTTGAGCGCGACGGCGCACTCGATGAACTTGTCGTCGGCCGGGTCGCTATGGACGATCTTCAGCGCTGGGGTCTTGGCCGCGAAAAGCACATAGGTCCCTCGAGCGAAGAGGTCAAGCAGCTCGGCGAGCTCGTCTTCCCCATCGAGCCCGAGCCGGCGAAGGACGGTCGTGTATTCGTCGACGATCGGCGCGGACAGGCAGAGCGTGAGCTCGCCGGTTTTCCAGAGGTCGATGACCTGGCGCGGGTTGCCGCCGAAGAACGACGAGACGAATACGTTGGTGTCGACGACGGCCTTCATAGGCTGGCTTTTCTGGCCTTGGCGACAGCCTCGCCGACGATGGAGGCGCGTACGCCTCGAGCGGCGAGTTTATTCCCTATCCGGTCCCAGAGGCCGTCGATGTAGGCGGTGATGTCCCTCTCTTTGACGTAATCGCGGATGAGCTCGCGGACCATCCGGCTCGTCGTCTTTCCTTCGGCCCGGGAAAGGCGTTCCAGGCTCTTTTTGAGGTCGGGATCGATGCGGATCATAAGTTGGTCGGCCACGGCTGTCCTCCAATTATCACTTGTATATACAATATAGCATATTTCCTGATAGGTCAAGCAGGCAGAAGCGGGACACGTACCCAAGGTACATGTCCCGAATGGAGGTCCTATCCGAATAATCCGGCCTGAAGTTTAGTTGACCCTGGGCAGTAAGCCGAGCATCCGACGTAGGCGGTCGAAGTCGATTCGGAATTGAGGGGGCGAAGCCGCGTGCTGCAATCTATCGTAGTAGTCGAGGAGCGCGTTGAGCTTTTCCCGGCCTTTCTCGGTCTTCGCAGCCTGGAGGGGCGTGAGGCCCCCGAGGGCCGGGACTTTCTCGTTGGGCCACTTCTTGAAGTAATGATCTTCGTAGTAGTTTAGGAGCAATTCCCGGATTTTGGGCCGGGACTTGAGCTCTTCGCTCTCCCGCCGGCGGGCTTCTTCTTCCTCCGGCGTGAGTTTGGGCAGGTCGTCCAGGTCCTTACAGCTGGTCCCGTCGTAGGCGATGAGGTCGCCGAGAAGGTTTTTGAACTTCACACGAAGGCGGGCCGCCCGCTGCCGCGAGTTCGTTTCGGCGACGAGGAATCCATCCTTGATCTGGAACGTGTCGCGGACCGTGCGGGCATCCTCGGGATCGGCGCGGGGGGCCCTTTTCAGCCAGGTCCAGAAGTCGGTCTTTTCGTCGTACTCAAAGCTCTTGAGCGCGGCCAGTCTTTTCCTCACGGCCGGTTCGTCCTTGACGCGGAATTTCAGCTCGGCGAAGACGACATCTTCTCTGTCGGTGTTGACGAGAAAGGGGAGGGAGGCGGGAGGGATATCGTCGATGTCGATCCGCTCGCCGGGGCGGAAACGTCTCTCGAAACCGGAGATGATCCTTTTCAGCTCGCGGCCGTCATGCTCGAACCGCAGGATTTTCTCCCCAAATAATCCGAGAAAAGCAAAAACCTCCATGTAATCGTCGTAGGGAGTCCCGGTACGTTCGGATTCGGGGATGATCGGCAGGGGCAGGGATCGTTCCGGCCGGGCTTCTGGGACATGCAGGGTAAGGATACCGCATTTTAATTCGGGGATACAATATCAAGCATTTTTCTTGGTCGGTGGTCGAATCCTGGCCGCGATCCTCCGTCCAAGGTAAAGATCCTGGCATGATGAAGCAACCGATCCAGAAGGGCCGGGGTCATCGGGGGGACGTGAAAATTGAGGGCCCTCGGGGCGCTGAGGGTGGTCGTGCCCAGGCGGGAGTTGGACAAGGACGAAATTCTCCAAGCAGTATGTAAGAATATATAACATACTATTGACAAGTAATCCAACATACTCGTACAATGGTCACAGGAGGAGAAACACATGGCCGACTTGGGATCACGCATCAGGCAATACCGCGAGAGCCGCGGCCTGAATCAGGAAGCCCTGGCCAAGCTGCTCGGAGTATCGCGGCCCACGTTGTCTCTGATCGAGACCGGCGAGCGAAAAGTCAGCGCCGACGAGATCAAGAGGCTCGGCGACATCTTCAACATTTCCGTTGACGCCTTCTTTGATGAGAGGAAGGATCCACACTTTGTCATCACGGAGGCGGGGGCCGAGTATAAAAAGGCGCAGAGCGAGATCCGGATCGACATCCCGCTGAAAAACATCGCCAAGTTCAAGGAAGTCTTCCTCTACATTCTCAACAAGGTCGGGGCCAAGCCGAACGTCGGCGAGACGGTGCTCTACAAGCTGCTGTATTTCATCGATTTCGACTATTACGAACAATACGAAGAGCAGCTCATCGGAGCGAGCTACAAGAAGAACAAGTTCGGGCCGACCCCCCTCGAATTCCGAAAAGTCGCCGAGACGATGATCGAGGCCGGAGAGTTGCGGAAGTTGCCCGATAAGTTTTTTAACTATCCTCAGACAAAGTACCTTCCGCTCCGAAGGCCGGACCTGTCCCGGCTGAGCGGCAGGGAGGTCGAGGTCATCGACCACGTCCTCGACAAGCTCTCCGACATGACCGCGGCCCAGATCAGCGAATATTCGCACAACGACGTCCCCTGGCTGAGCACGGATGAAGGCCGCGTCATTCTGTATGAGACTGTCTTCTACCGGACGCCCGCCTATGCGACGAGGTCGTATGATGCCGGCGTTTCGTGAAACGGGGCGGCTGCCCGAGTTTGAACGCGACCTCAAGAGACTCTGCAAGCGGTTCCGCACTCTCGAAGAAGACCTGACGACGCTGATGAGGGCACAGATCGCGCTCTATCACAAGCTCGAAATAGACAACAAGGGCATATTCCGGGTCACGGGCCTCCCGTTCGGCGAGCCCGAAATCTACAAGGTCAGGAAATTCGCTTGCCGGGCTCTCAAGGGACGCGGAGCGGACTCCGGGCTGCGCCTCATATACGCGCTCTTCAGGGAGGAGGACAAGGTCGAACTTGTCGAGATATATTTCAAGGGTGACAAGGAAAATGAGGATCGGACTCGTATCCTAAGGAATTATGCCAAGGGGGAAACAGGGGGGACATAGTCATGCCCGAATATTCCATATCTCAACTCGACAGGTTCGAGGCGGCGACGGAGTATGAGCCGCACGAGTCGCCGCTCTGCGACTGGTGCCCGTATTGGGACTTGTGCCCGGTCAAAAAGCACCTGGTCAAGGTTGAGGCGCTGCCCAAGGACAAGTGGAAGGATGAGCCGGGGGGGCGTCATCGTGGACGCTTATGCGGAGAGGTGGAGGAAGAAGAAGAAGGAGCTAGAGGCGGAAAACAAGGCCGCCGGAGAGCTCGCCAAAATCCCAAGGAAGGACCTTGAGAAAATCGTCCGGCGCGTTCGGGACCTGGAACAGATTCCGAGACCTTCCGGCTGCCGAAAACTTTCCGGGAAGGACAGATATAGATTAAGGCAGGGGGATTACCGTATTGTCTATACGGTTGACGATTCTCGGCGTATTGTTGAGGTCTATAAGATCGGGAATGGGCGAGAGATCTATAGAGGTCGAACGGGAGTTTGAGGGAGCAATGGGCAGCTGAATTGCCGGGGCAGCCGAGTTGACAATTTCATGAGAGTGCATAGTATTCTCTGTCGAGATGACCATCTGCGTTTCTGCTGAGCCTGTTCCCGCCCGGGCCGTCCCCGAGGTCGCGCTGTCGCCTTCGGGCCGCTTGTATCTCGACCCGCCCGACATTCCCGGCGCGGCGCCGCAGGTCCGGCGCCTCTGCCTCTTGTGGGGCGAGGATGCCGCCCTCGGCTTGCTGGAGCTCGCCGGCGAGAAGTGGGACGCTGCGCCGTCTGCCGTCCTCGGTTTTTGGCGCGGTTTCACCCGCGATTACCTGACGGCACTCTGCCACACCCCCGGCCTGGAGACGGATCCCTCGGCCGGGGTTCAGGAACCCGAAGCGGATCATTGGCGTGTTCTCGCCGAGCGCGTCCCCCCGATGAAGGGGCTCGAGTACCTGACGCCCGGCGTCCTGAGCCGCTTGTGGCAGGCCATCGATGTCCGAGCCCGCCGGGAGGCCGCCGCGCACTCGGACGGGCCGGCCGGGTGGCTGAAAGACCGCGACCCGAACTGGCGGCTGGTCGGCCGCGTCACGTTTCACCTCGCGGAGAACAAGCGCAACCCCGACCTCCCCTTTGCCTTCATGGCCACGTACACCGGGCGGCTGTCCGATCAATCCGAGCCGCAATACATCCCCCTCGGCCGGGCCCTCCAGGAATACGCGGGGCGGAAAAACAGAAACGCCCTCCTCCGGCTACTTTCCCCGGTGCAGGCCGCGGGCGAGAAAAGCCCGCTCATCCGACAGATGACGGATTCAGGGGAGATCTACCGGCCGCAGGCTTGGACGCCCCGCGAGGCTTACGGCTTCCTGAAGGAGGTTCCGCTCTTCGAAGCGAACGGCATCATCGTCCGGGTGCCGGACTGGTGGAAGGGCGGCCGGCCGGCGCGGCCGCGGATCAACGTGACCATCGGCGAGAAAAAGGGCGTCGTGCTGGGACTCGACTCGCTTCTCGATTTCTCCGTCCAAACTTCCCTCGACGGCGTAGCCTTGACCGAAGAGGAGTTGAAGCTGCTTGCCGGGTCCTCCGCGGGGCTCGTCTCCCTGCGCGGGAAATGGGTCGAGGTGGATCCCGGGCGGCTGTCCGAGCTCATGGCCCATTGGAAGCGCGTCGAGAAGGGCGCCGGAAGGGACGGCCTGACTTTCCTCCAGGCGATGCGCCTGCTGGCGGGAGTGGAAGGCCCGGAACGGGTGGAGGATGCCGCGCCCGACGCTCCCGAATGGTTCGGCGTCCGGGCGGGACGCGCCCTCACTGCCGTGCTCGACGCTCTGCGGAGCCCCGAACGCATGGCGGCGTCCGACCCCGGCCGAGAGCTCCGCGCCGTTCTCCGGCCGTACCAGCGCGAGGGTATCGGCTGGCTGTACTTCTTGACGAAGCTCGGCCTCGGGGCCTGCCTGGCCGACGATATGGGCCTGGGCAAAACGCTCGAGCTCCTGGGCCTTCTGGTGCTCCTCCGGCGGGAAGCGCCGGCGGGCGCCCCGCCCGCTCTGCTTGTCGTCCCCGCTTCGCTCGTGGCCAACTGGAAGGCGGAAATCGAACGGTTTGTCCCGAGCCTGAGGGTGCTTTATGCCCACCCCTCCGAAATCCCCGCTTCCGAATGGGAAGACCGGCTGGACGGCCGGAGCAGGGCCCGCTTGGACCTGGTCATCACGACCTACGGCGTCCTGCAGAGGACGGAACTCTTGCGGAATCGGCCATGGAGCCTGGCCGCGCTCGACGAGGCCCAAGCAGTAAAGAACCCGGCTACCCGGCAGGCCCGGGCGGTCAAGGAAATCCAGGCTCCCCGCCGGGTCGTGCTGACGGGCACCCCGGTCGAAAACCGGTTGTCCGACCTATGGTCGATTTTCGATTTTCTCAATCCGGGCCTGCTCGGCTCGGAGCGCGCCTTCGGGAGCTATGCCAAAAATCTCTCCTCCGCCGGGCCGGACGGATATAAGCCCTTGCGGGCCCTGGTGCGTCCATATATCCTCCGCCGGCTGAAGACCGACAAGAAGGTGATCGCCGACCTTCCCGAAAAGACCGAGGTTCGCGCGTTCTGTCCCCTCACTCCCATGCAGGCGATGCTTTACCGGGACACGGTCCGGGAGCTCGCGGACCGGCTGGAGAGGAGCGACGGCATCGAGCGGCGCGGCATCGTCCTCGCGGCTATCATGCGCTTCAAGCAGATCTGCAACCATCCCGCCCACGCCACGGCCGACGGCGACTACGATCCCGGCCGAAGCGGCAAGTTCGGCCGGCTTCGCGAGCTGTGCGATGAGCTGGCTGCGCGGCAGGAGAAAGCCCTGATTTTCACCCAGTTCCGGGAGATCACCGGGCCTCTGGCCGGGTTTCTGGCCGACGTGTTCGGCCGGCCGGGCCTCGTCCTCCACGGCGGAACGCCCGTGGGACGGCGCCGGAGTTTTGTCGAGGCCTTTCAACGCGACGACGGGCCGCCGTTTTTCGTCCTCTCGCTCAAAGCGGGCGGGATAGGACTCAACCTGACCGCCGCCGGCCACGTCGTCCATTTCGACCGCTGGTGGAATCCGGCCGTGGAGAACCAAGCCACGGACAGGGCTTTCCGGATCGGCCAGACGAAAAACGTCATGGTCCATAAGTTCGTCTGCCGGGGGACGATCGAAGAGAAGATCGACGCGCTCATCACCGAAAAAATGGACCTGGCCAAGGGCCTGATCGAAGAGGGGGCGGAGAAACGGCTCACGGAAATGCCGGACGAGGAATTGCTGAAATTCGTGGCGCTCGATATCCACCGCGCCGCGGCGGAGTGAAACATGAGCAGACGATGGGGTTGGAGCCGGAGGTACGCGAGTCAGTTTCCGCGCTACGTGCCGGTGGCGGAGCGCCTGGCGAAGGCGAAGCGCCAGATGGAGAGGCTGAAAAAAAAGGGGGAAAAGCTCGACCCCGTGGTGATAGAGGGCCGGGCGATCACCCGCACCTTCTGGGGAAAAGCCTGGTGTGACCACCTGGAGAAGCATTGCGATTGGTGGAATCGGTTGGGGCGGGGGCGGTCCTATGTCCGGAGCGGGTCGGTCTGCGACCTCGTCATCGGGCCGGGGCGCGTGACGGCCCGCGTCGTCGGGAACGACCTCTACGACGTGGAAGTCAAGATCAAGAAGCTTCCTCCGGCCCGCTGGAAGGCCATCCGCAAGTCATCGACGGGAGGGATCGCGTCGGTCGTCGAGCTCTTGCGGGGGCGGCTTTCCGCCGCTGTCATGGGCATCATGACCCATCCGACGGAAGGTCTGTTCCCCCGGGCGAAAGAGATCGAGATGAGCTGTTCCTGCCCCGATTACGCGGTCATGTGCAAACACGTCGCGGCCACGCTCTACGGAGTAGGCGCGCGGCTCGACAGCCGGCCGGAACTGCTGTTCGTTCTGCGGGGAGTCGACCATAATCGACTCATCGACGAAGCGGTCCAGTCCGGGGTGTTGAGGAATGTGGCGGCGAAGCCGGTGGGGCTCGAGGAAAGCGAACTGGCGGAGGTCTTCGGTGTCGAGATCGAGACGCCTGCATCCGCGCCCCGAAAAGCCAAAGTGATAAGGAAGCCGGGGAAAACGGCGAGAACGCCGGCCGGGAAGGCGGCGGGAAAGGGGAAGAGAGGGAAGGGGGCGAATCTGCCGACCGCGAAAAGTTTGGCGGGGGAGAAGAAGAAAGCCATGGCGAAGGCATCGCGCATGAGGAAACGGGTGAGGTCTTTTTAGGCCAGCGCTTACATGACGCGATGGAGTGGCTCTATGGTGAGCGAGCGTTCAGGGTCGTGCCGCTCGACGAGCAAGGCTAGTCCACCAAATCAAGAGGGGGGACACGTACCATAGGTACATATCCCCGAAATTTCCCCGAACTTAACCCATTCTTCCCTTGACTTGGGCGCGCGGGGTGTTTTATAACTGACCCATAGTCATGAGCGCAAGCCTTCATGCGGCGCGGGTTCTTCGAGAGCTTACTCCCTTCCCTTTTTACGAAGACCGGGGACACGTACCCAAGGTACATGTCCCCGATCATATCCTCAACTGAACGGGGGATACCATGAGCGATAACGAGCGCGAGAAAGACGAAAAGCCGGACGAGAAGCCCGACGAAAAGTCTCAGACGGGCGAGCTCTCCCGCCGCAAGTTCCTCTACATCGCCGGCGTCGTCGGGGTGACCCCGATCGTCAACGGTGTCGACCCGCTCCAGCTCACCAGGACCAAGACTCAGATCAAGGCCAAGGTCGCGGATAAGATCGCCATTCAGGGCCTGAACTTCACGTTCTCGGTTCTGCGGCCCGACGACCTTCTCGCCCTCGACTTCGAGTGCATCAACCTCAAAGTCAAGGCCGGCGTGTCGCCCAAGCTCGTCCGGGAGAAGGCCTCGGCCCCCGCCTACATCATCGTCCACTTCCCGCCCCAGAACATCGCCGAGCAGGCCTTCTTCGAGACGACGCCCGACTACAAGCCCGACCCCAAGGCCCCGCCGGAACCGACCACCGCCGAGACCCCGACGCCCCCGCCCGTGCTGGCGCGGATCGCCGGCCCGACGCGCCTCGCGTTCTTCGTCCCGAGCGACGTCGACGAGATCCCGCTCACCCTCGAATCGCTCCTCTCCTGGGAACTGTTCGAGCCGAGCCTCGTCGCGGTGGCCATCCCCCCAAGGGTTCCCGGCACGGCCACGTTGTCCCGCGCCACCCTGCAGACGCGAGGCACGGCCGCGTCCGCGGCCTCCAAAGCCGAGCCGTCGCTTATCGCTCGTCCGGCCTACCTGCCCTCGATCCTGCCGACCGGAGCGCCTCGTCAGAACATCTACCAGCTCCGGGTCAAGCAGATCCCGACCCAGCTCAACCTGGCCCTCCTTAAGATCGCCGCGCCGGCCGCCCATCAGACCGCGCTCGAGCTCCCTTACCGGCTCATCCTCTCCCCGCACGCCCTCAACGTCTGGGCCCACTCGATCAAGGCCGTCACCAGGAACGGCCGGACCGAGCTCTGGCACACGCGCCTGGCGGCGGCCAACCCCGACGGCACGATCGTCGACTCCGGAAGCCCGTACATGGCCGTCCGGGCCGTCTGGTCGCCCGACTGTAACCCCAACGCGCCGGCGCCGGGCCCCGGCCACTCCAACGCCCCCTTCCGGATGTCGCTCGACCGCCAGGACCGCCACGAGGTCGTTCACCTGACGAGCAACTTCAGCCTCAAGCTGGGCACCCAGGCCTGGCAGCCGAAGCCGGTCGCGATCAACCGCCTGATGCTGTCGCCGCTCGGCGGCTGGCTCGACTCATCGGGCGCCTGGCTGCCGACCCCGCTCACGGTCGAGGAATGGCGGCACAAGGCCACCCTCGGCCGCGACCACTACGTCAAGGTCGTCTACAAGGGCTTCCTGATGCCGTTCGGCCACGCCGCCTCGCTCGTCAAGATCACCGAGCGCAAGTTCCGCAAGGGTCAGGACGGCAAGCAGATCGCCTACCTCTTCCAGCGGATGTATATCATCGTCCGCCAGCCCGAAAAGACCTTCCCCGCGCCTTTCCAGCCGTTCGACGGCCGCGAACTGCCCTTCCGACGGGTTACGATCACGACCCCGATGACCCCGCCGCTCGAGGACCCGGCGGCGAGCGAGATGGTCGCGGGCGCCCTCCAGTCGGCCTTCTGGCCCCGCGTCCAGAACAAGGACTTCCGTTTCCACTGCGTCGCCACCGACTGGTCGGGGAACCGCATCGAGTTCACGACACCCATGGCCTTCGCCGACGCCATCTTCGCCTTCGACGTCGGCAAGATGAAGTCGGTCACCGGCACGTACAACGGCCAGAGCCAGGTCGCGAGGCGCCGGCCGCCCATGAACGGCCAGAGCATCGCCTTCGCCCCGGCCGGCAAGAAGGGCGACACCGAGCTCGAGGTCGAGAGCATCACCTTCGCCGCGAAGATGCCCGTGACCCGCGTCCAGGAGGCCGCGTGGAGGGACGAGGACCAGCCGCTCTTCTTCCCGGTCATGGAGGAGGCCGCGGTCTCGATCCCGGCCCTGAAGGCCATGGTCCAGTTCGGCGCGACGGCCATCAATTACCCCAAGACGTACATCGAGAACGGACTGGGCGGCGCGAATAAGGGCGAGGTCTTCGCGGCCATCCCCGGGGCCCCGGTCCTCGACTTCGGCGGGGGCGGCCAGGGCGGCAAGTCCGGCGGGGTGGCGACACCGAGCTTCCCCATCGTCGGCCTGTCGCGGGCCCTGGGCCCCGTCGGCGGGCTGCTGCCCGAAGGCGGCTCCGACGCCCTGGCCGCGGCCGAGAGCGCCCTCGGCGACGTCGTCGGGGGCCGCTTCGACCCCAAGAAGTTCTTCGACGACAAGGCCAAGCTCCTCGGCGGCATCCTGCTCAAGGACATCATCCAGACGGTCGCCGACTTCATGGGCGACCCCGACGGCGCCCTGACCATCAAGAACGAGGTCAAGAACGACCCGGGCGGGTTCCCGGCCGAGATCCACACCTCGATGAGCTGGAAGCCCGGGCTCCAGAGCTTCACCATCTTCGTCGCCAACCGCGACGGGACGAAGGCCACGCTCACGATCGACGTCAGGAACATCGTCTACCTGAACGGCAAGGAGCCGTACTACGAGCTCAAGGGCGAGCTCAAGGACTTCACCCTCGACCTCGTCAACCCCATCATCACCCTGATCCGGATCAAGTTCGCCAAGTTCACCTTCACGTCGAAGAAAGGCCAGAAAACGGACTTCGACCCGAAGATCGCCGCGATCGAGTTCGCCGGGCCGCTCAACTTCATCAAGGAGCTGCTCGACAAGATCCAGCTCCCCGGGAGCGATGGCGGCGGGGGAGGGCTGGGAAAACCCATCCTCGACGTGAACTCGTCGCGGGCCATTGTCGGCTACGTGTTCAACATCCCGACGGTGGCCTTCGGCGTCTTCACCCTGCAGAACATCAAGTTCGCGGCCTCGGTCACCCTGCCCTTCGACGGCGAGCCTCTGCTTTTCCGCTTCGCCTTCAACGAGCGCTCCAACCCCTTCCTCGTGACCGTGGCCATGTTCGGCGGCGGCGGCTTCTTCGCCATCGAGCTCCAGCCGAACGGCATTAAGCTCATCGAGGGGTCGCTCGAGTTCGGCGGCTCGTTCTCGTTGAACCTGGGTGTCGCGAGCGGGGGCGTCACGCTGATGGCCGGGATCTACTTCAAGTACGAGGACGACAACATCACCGTCAGCGGCTACGTCCGGTGCGTCGGCTGTCTGGACGTGCTCGGCATCATCAGCATCTCGGCCGAGTTCTACCTGTCGCTGACCTACGAGGAGGCGACGAACCGCGTCTGGGGGCAGGCCAAGCTCACGGTCAAGATCAAGGTCCTGTTCTTCAGCGCCAAGGTGACGCTCAAGGTCGAGCGCACGTTCGCGCACTCGCCGGCGCCGCTTTTCGCCGACATCATGGACGAGAGTCACTGGCTCGATTACTGCGAGGCGTTCGCTTGAGAGGAATGAGCGGGAAGGAGACATGCCATGGCTGCTAAACCTGAGATATTCTGGGCGTTCCTGCCGAACGGGATAAAAGACGGCAAGCTGAGGTTCTCGGCGGCGGTCTCTATCCGGCTTCCGGAAGAAGCCGGGCCGAAGCCGAACCTGGGGCTTTTCCCCGAGGTCCTGGCCTGGGCCGAGACGGTCAAGGGGATGACCTTCGACGTGCAGTTCGAGAAGGCCACGCCGGTCGAGGCCAAAAGGGTCAGCCCGGAGCCGGACCCGGAACTGTGGCAGGCCATTTTCCAGCCGGATTCGCCCGTCATCCCGTACCAGTTCGCCGACTTGAGCAAGAGCGCGGTCTTCGCCTATCCGGTGAAACACGTTCAGTCGTTCATCGCCCAACAGTACATCAACGTCGCCGTCGAATCGCCCGAGGAGCCGCCGGCCATGGAGAGAATGTTCCGGAACGAGGCCCTGGCCCAGGTCCGGCTGAAGCCGGTCACGAGCGTGCGGTTCGCAGGGGCCGTCCAGCCGGGGACGAACGAGCAGGTCCTGGCCCGCGGCGTCAGGGCCGCGGTCGACCGCCAGAAGGTCAAGGCCATGCCGGTATCGGACAAGCCCGCGCCGCCCCAGGACTTCTACCTGCTCCGGCTCTACCACCAGCCCATGAACAAGTCCGTCATCGACGCGAAGACCAAAAAGCCGGTCTACCAGCGCGCGGCGATCAAGCCGCCCGAGCTCGATTTCCACCAGGCGGTCTCCCATCTCGCCAACTATCCGGCGTTGATGCGGCTACTGGGGCTGGCCGTCGATCTCGAGATGGAGATGCCGGAGAAACTCCCGGCGAGCGGCCTGGTGCGGATCGTGCCGCGCGGCCGGGACGACAAGGCGCCGTGGACGAAGTACGCGGCCAACCCGGCGAAAAGCGTGTTCGAGGCGGCGGCGCGCTCGTCGAAGCCCGAGGTCGTGGACGGCTTCCTCGACCTCTCCGACGAGGACAAGTTCGATATCATCCAGATGGACATCGACGGGGCGGCCCTCAAGACGGCCGAGCTCGCCGACAAGGCCGAGGACACGACGAGCGGCGACCTGCCGGCGCTCAGGTCGAGCGGGCTCTCGGTCGTGAGGACGGGAAACGCGGTTTACCTGGCCGAGGCCTTCCGGGCGTCGCTCGATATGAACCAAGCCATCGAAAAACGGCGGGAGCTGACGTTCTACGCCGAGGACCTGGTCCAGGGCTACCGGCCCGACATCTGGGACGAAAAGACCAAGAGCTGGTATTCGCTGTGCAAGCGGGTGGGGACCTACAGTTTCCTGAGGAACGGCCGCGACGTGACGCTCGAGGACGAGGGGTTCGTTTCGGAGAGCGTGACCCAGGCGGCCGACGATTCGTCCGACGACATCTTCACCCACGAGTCGATCTTCGGCTGGGACGGCTGGAGCCTGGTCGCGCCGCGGCCGGGGAAGACGATCGACGCCGAGGATAAAGCGGCCGACGTCCAGAGCCGGGCGGCGACGGCCTTCCGGCTGGAGACGAAGTTCAAGCCGGTGCCCGCGTCTTTGCCGAAGCTTCGTTTCGGGAACCGCTACCGGCTGAGGGCCCGGGCGGTGGACCTGGCGGGGAACAGCGTCGGGCCGGAGTCGGACGAAGCCGGCCGGGCCATCCCGGCCCCGCCGGCGCAACCGTTCTCGTACGCGCGGTTCGACCCTGTCGCGCCGCCGGTCGTGGTGTTGAGGGAGGACCCGGGGCGCGGCGAGAGCGTGGACGAGGTGGTCATCCGCAGCTTCAACGACCGGATCGAAAAGGACACCGTGGCGAGCGACGAGACGGCCGAGCGCCATCTCGTGCCGCCGAAGACGTCCGAGCTCGGAGCGGAGGCGCACGGCATGTTCGACGCCGAGGGCGGCGGTCTGAAGAAGGACGTCTATGGGCTCATCGCTCAGAAAGACCCCGGCCAATTGAAGGAGATCGAGCCGGGGGACGAGATCGAACTGCCGTACTTTCCGGACCCGTGGGCCAAGGGCGTGGTCGTCCGGGGCCTACCGGGGGTTGCGGCGGACAAGCCGATGCGGATCGAGTTCAAGGGGACCTGGCCGGACGAGAGGCCTTTCCGGCTGAGGGTCGTGGAGGGCGACAGGGTGGCGGCGTTTGACGAGTCGGCGCGGGTGCTGACCGTTTACTTGAAGAAATCGGACGTGGCCACGCTCAGGCTGAGCTGCTGGTTCCCGGAGCCCATGCTCCCGAACGTCGGGATCTACCGCTGGCTGGAGAAACCGGAGATGGTCATCCCGACCAAGATCCTGCAGGCGCCGCGGGCGACGGGGCCTCTGCTCGTCGCGCCGGTCGCGATACGGACGGCCGGGGCGGGCGCGGCCGGGAAAGTCCAGGCCGAGCGCGTCCAAGCCACGAAAGTCCAGCCGGTCCAGGCGGCCAAGATACAGGCCGCGCAACCGGCGGAGATGAGGCCGATCTTCCAGCTGCCGAAGTTCAACCTGAACCTGATCAAGAATATCGCCATCAGCGGCTCGCACTGGATGATGACGCCGTTCCGGACGGTGGTCCTGACCCACGCCGTCCAGCAGCCGATCGGGAAGCCGGGGCAGAAGAAATTCCAGGTGAAGCGCGGTTTGGGCGACACGTACGCCGTGTTCGACGCCGAGCTCGACGTCCACGGCTCGAGCAGCCAGAAGTTCGACCTGGCCGCCGACTGGAAGGAGCCGGTCGACAACCTCGCCGAGAAGATCTGGAAGACGCTCGACGGGGCGGCCCACGTGCTGGACCAGACGCTTGGGCGCGGGGTCAATTCTTTCAAGATGAACGACGCGACGAACCACCGCCACGAGTTCGGCGATACGAAGTACCGGCGGGTGAACTACACGCTGACGGAGACGACCCGGTTCCGGGAGCAGATGCCGGAGGAGATCGCCGCGAACGTGGAATTGCTGATAAGAAAGAGCGATCCGATCGCGGTCGACGTGCCGAACGTCGCGCCGCCGGCCATCCCGAGGATCGTTTATGTCGTGCCGACGTTCGGCTGGGAGCGCAAACGCGAGCTGGGCAAGTTCACGAGCTTGAGGAAAGGCGGAGGGCTTCGGGTGTACCTGGAGAGGCCGTGGTTCTCGTCCGGGGACGGCGAGCTTCTCGGGGTGATCCTGTCGCCGATGCCGGGCGTGCCGACCGAGCGGGCCGCCGCGGGGGCGGCCGGAGGAGGGACGGGCGTTCAGGCCCAGATGCTGGCGGCGAACGCCCGGGCGGTCAAGTCCAAGGCCAAGGCCAAGGTCGCGGTGCAAAGCGCCCGGCTCATCCTGCCGTCTGTGCCCGAGGCGCTCAAGCCGTATGTGACGATGTGGGGCATGGATCCGTTGTGGCGGGCGGGCGGGATCGCGACGCCCGAGTACCCGCTGCCGGGGGACTTCGCGCTGGCGAAGGAGACCCTGGGCGGTCTGTCCCTGCCCGAGATGCCGGATACGCGGAGGTTCACGGCGGTCGGACATCGAGTGGAGTTCGACGAGGAGCGCGGGCTGTGGTTTTGCGACATCGAGATCGACCCGCACGACGCCTACTTCCCGTTCGTGCGGCTGGCCCTGGCCCGGTTCAATCCGATCTCCGTGCCCGGGGCGCACCTGTCCAAGGTCATGACGGCCGATTTCATCCAGCTTGCGCCCGACCGGACGGTTTCGCTGGCGTTCAACCGGTCGAACCTGAGGGAGATGAACCTCACGGTGAGCGGGGCGTCGTACGTGCAGGCGGCCGCGGGCAGCGGGCCGGGCGTCATCGAGGTCGCGCTCGAGACGCGCAACCTGGCCCTGCCGGAGGAGATCGGCTGGAACGTGGTGCCGAACACCTCGGTCGTCCTGAAGGCGCAGAGGGTGCCGAGCGCCGAGCCCGGGAACTTCATTTGGGCCGGGAAGCTGACGATCCCGAAAGGCATCCAGATCAAGGCCTACCGGGTGGCCGTGCGGGAGTACGAGACGTTCTTCTCGGATGAGCATGAGCGCGCGGCGAAGACGCCGGCGATCACGGCCACGATGCCCCTGAAGAAGGTCCGGCGGCTGGTCTTCGCCGAGACCTTCCCGCTGTTCGATCTCTAATTCGGGGACACAATACCAATTTCCGAATTTCCGGTCGAACGCGGGGGCGGGGGGTGGAAATGGGGGACATGGTATTGTGTCCCCAAATTCTGAACGGCCGTTGACTTATGAGTTCACACGAAGTGCTTGACATTCGCCGGAATTTGGGTTAGACACGGACTCCGGACAAAAAGTCGAAATGATGCCATGCGAGAATTGACAATGACCGGCCGGCGCGGGGGCAGAGCCGGCAACTATGCTTACCTGTTCGTCATCCTCTTCGTGACATGGCTGGGGCTGACGTCGAGCCTGCACTGGCAGGAACTCGTGACGGGCGGTTTCGTCTCTCTTGTTCTGACCGCGATTTTCGGTCGAACGTACGACGGGCTTGGACTCCCCCCGATCTCCCTCAAGAGGATGTTGTACTTCTTCGCCTACCTGGGCGTCTTGTTCGTCGAGATCGTCAAGGCGAACTTCGATGTCGCCTACCGGGTGCTGCACCCCAAGCTCCCGATCAAGCCGGGCATCGTCACGATCAAGACGGAGCTCAAGCAGGACATCGCCAAGATGATCCTGGCCAACTCGATCACCCTGACGCCCGGGACATTCACGCTGGATGTGCTGGGCGATACGCTGATCATCCATTGGATCTACGTGCGATCCGAAGATCCGGAGGAAGCGACAAGGCGCATCAGTGGACGGTTCGAAAGGTATCTGAAGGTGATCTTCGCATGAGTACGACGCTCGCTATCATCCTGCTCGGGGCCATCGCCGCCGGCACCATTCTGCTCCTGCTGCGTCTCATCATGGGACCGACGGCGTCGGACCGCGCGGTCGCCGTGGACACGGCCTCCACGGTCACGACCGCCCTGATCGTCCTCCTCGCCTTGGTTTTCAAACGCGGCATCTACCTCGATGTCGCGCTCGTCTACGCCGTGCTGATGTTCATCGGGCTCGTGGCCGTGGCGAGATACCTGGAGAAGGGCATCTAAATGATCCGCGTCGTGACGGGTATCGTCTTCACCTGCATCGGGACGGCTTTCCTTCTGGTCGGCAGCTTGGGCGTCTTCCGGATGCCCGATGTCTACAACCGTCTCCAGGCCGGCACGAAATGCACGACGCTCGGCGCGTTCCTGTCCATCATCGGCGTCGGGATCATCGAACCGGCCTGGTTCTGGAAGACCCTGATCATCGCGCTGTTCATCCTGGCCACGAACCCGATCTCCAATCACGCGCTCGGAAGAGCCTCCCGGAAGACCGGAGTGCCGCTCTGCGACCGGACCGTTGTCGACCAGTCGAAGGGCTTCGAAGGTTTCGGAGAGGACGCATGATCATCATCGTGACCATTCTCGTGGCCGTGATGCTGGCCGCGGCCGTCGCGGCCTTCGTCTTCAAGGAGCTGCTGAGCGCGGTCCTCGCGGCGTGCCTGGTCAGTTTGATCGCCTCGATCCTCTTCCTCTTTCTGCAGGCCCCCGACGTGGCCATGGCTGAAGCGTCGATCGGGGCGGCGCTCGTCACGGCGATCTTCGTCATCGCCATCAAACGGACAGGAAAGCGCGAGGAATGAGAACAACCGTCAGTATCGTCCTGCTTGCCGTCGTCATCCTGGGCTTCGGCCTGTCCCTGCTCGACGTGCCGTTCGCCGAGCGGAAATCCCAGATCGGCGATTACTACATCGTGAACGGCCGGGATCAGACGGGAGCCACAAACATCGTGACCTCGGTCGTGCTCGACTACCGGGGATTCGACACGCTCGGCGAGATCACCGTGCTCTTCGTCGCGGCGCTCGGCCTGGGGGCCGTCATGGCGGCGGCTGGCGGCAGGAGAGAACGCCCATCGACGACGGAGCCCCCCAGTCTCGTGCTGCGGACGGGAACGAATGTCCTGTTTCCTCTGCTTATTCTCTTTGGCGTGTATATTTTCGTGCACGGACACCTGACGCCCGGCGGAGGGTTCCAGGGAGGCGCGATCATCGCCTCGGCCTTCCTGCTGGTCTATCTCTGCTGCCGGGAGCGCCGGATCAACCTGGCCCGCAAGACTGCGGCCGACTCCCTGGGCGGGATCGTCTTCGTGGGCCTCGGGCTCGTCGGTCTGGCGGTCGGAAGCCGGTATTTCCTGTCCGATTTCCTGCCGAAGGGTTCCCTCGACACACTGTTCAGCGCCGGGATGATCCCTATCATCTATATCGCCATCGGCATCAAGGTGGGCGCGGAGCTGGCGGGCGTCATTGACGACCTCCTCGAGGAGACGGAATGACCTTCCTGCATAACTACATCTACTACATCGGGGCGCTGGGGCTCGTCCTCATCGGCCTCCTGATCGTCCTGGCGAAGCATAACCTGATCAAGGTGATCATCGGGCTGAGCATTTTGGACACCGGGATCAATCTGTTCATCATCGCCGTCGGTTACATCAGGGAGGGCACGGCTCCGATCTTTTCCGAGCCGGGACTCGAGCCGGGCCGCATGGTGGATCCCGTTCCCCAGGCCCTCGTCCTGACGTCCATCGTCATCGGGGTCGCCATTCTGGCTTTGGCGCTCGGCCTGGCGGTCAAGCTGCACAAAGAATACGGCCATCTCGACCTGCGGAAGATCAAGGAGTTGCGGTGGTGAGCCCCGCTCTGCTCATCGCCGTCCCTCTCGGGCTCGCGTTCGCCGTGCCCCTGATCGGCCTGGCCTCCCGGAAGGCGGCGCAGTATGTGCCGGTCGTCGCCAGCCTGTTCAACCTCGTGGTCTCCGTCATATTGATCCCCCAGGCGCTCGATGGGCCGATCGTGGTCCACATCGGAGGTTTCGGTCCGCCGTTCGGCATCATGCTCTTCGCCGGGCCTGTCGGGCTGTTCATGTCCACGCTCGTGGCCCTGGCCGGCTTCATCGTGTCCATCTACGCGATCGCCTCGATCAAGACGGGACCGACGACCCGATACCACACGCTCTATCTCCTGCTCCTCATCGGGGCCACGGGTCTCGTCCTGACGGGCGACATCTTCAACCTCTTCGTCTTCTTCGAGATCCTCACTATCTCCTCTTACGCTCTGGTCGCCTACCACGGGGACCGGGGCGGCCTAGAGGCGGCCGCCAAGTATCTCGTTCAGGGGGCCGTCGGTTCCAGCCTGATCCTGTTGGGCATCGGTCTGCTGTACGGCCTGACCGGCACGCTCAACATGGCGAGCATCGCGGCTGCGGTCGGTCCGGTCACGTCCGTATCCGTGTTCGTGGCGATGGCGCTCATCGTCGTCGGACTGGGCGTGGAGGCGGCCATCTTCCCGCTGAACGCGTGGCTGCCGGACGCGCACTCCTCCGCCCCGTCGACGATCAGCGCCATCCTCTCCGGCATCGCCATCGAGGTCGGCCTCTACGCCGTCGTGAGAGTCGTGTTCACGGTGTTCGGAGCCTCGAGCATGCTCCTCTTCCTCGCGTTCCTGGCGGTGCTGACCTTGCTCGTTGGCGAGATGTGCGCGTTCGCCCAGCACAACATCAAGAGAATGCTGGCCTACTCCAGCATCGGGCAGATCGGCCTGATCCTTTTTGCCGTGGCCCTGGCCTCTTCGGCCTCGGTCGCCGCCGGCCTCTTCCAGCTTCTCAGCCACACGCTGAGCAAGGTCGTGCTCTTCCTGGCGGCGGGCTACATGATCCACCGCAGCGGCTCGACGGAGATCTCATCCTTGGAGGGCATGGGGATGCGGATGCCGCTGACGTCGCTCGCGTTCGCCGTGGCGGCCTTCTCGCTGGTCGGGCTGCCCCCGTTCGCGGGATTCCCCAGCAAGTTCCTGATCATCCGCACGGCCGTGGCCCAGCAGGGGGCCCTGTTCCTCGTGCTGGTGGGCCTCGTGCTCTTCGGGACCGTGATCGAGGGCACCTACTTCTTCCGGGTCGTCCAGGCCATCTTCTTCAAGAAGCGGGACAGTCAGCCGGCCAGAGACGAGGCCCCGGCGCTCGCCCTGGTGCCGATGTTCCTCGTCGTCGCCCTCATCATCGCGATCGGCGTGTACCCCGACGCCATCACGGGCCTTCTGGATTCCGCGGCCGCCGAACTGCTCGAGAGGGCTCAGTTCATCAGGAGCGTGCTCGGATGAGTCTGCCGGTCCTGCTGGCCCTCGCGCTCGGCGGCTCCCTCCTGACCTACATCCTCAGCGGCATCAACGCCAGGCTGCGGGACGCGATCGCGGTCATCGCCTCCCTGACGGTCGCGGCAGCCGTCGCCTCTCTCTACGGGCGGACGGTCGAAACGACCCTCGGCACCGGATTCCTGGGGTTCCCTCTCGTCCTGAGGATCGGGCCGCTGTCGTGGCTCTTCGCGATGGCCGTTTCGGCCATCGGCTGTCTCTCCGTCATTTTCTCGTTGAGCTACATGCGGGGCAAGGGGCGGACCGGCTTTTACTACGCGATGCTGCTCCTCGTGGACGCGGCGATGCTCGGCGTTGTCCTCTCCGGAGACCTCCTCTCGCTCTTCATCTTTTGGGAGGTGATGAGCTGGTCGACCTTCCTCCTGATCAGCACCAACGGGGGCCCGGCGCTGGCGGCCGGCATGAAATACTTCATCATGTCGATCACCGGCTCGCTGGCCATGCTGGTCGGGATCGTCTGGATCTTTGCGACGACCGGGACCATGCAGTTCTCGGGCGTCGCGGCCGGCCTTTCGGCGGCGGCACCCGGGACCCGTCTCGGCGTCCTCGTCCTGTTCGGGATCGCCTTTGGTGTGAAGAGCGCCGTCTGGCCGTTCCACGCGTGGCTCCCTCCGGCCCATTCCGAGGCCCCTTCCCCGTTCAGTGCCGTTCTCTCGGGCGTCCTCATCAAGATGGGCGTCTACGGCTTCCTGCTGACCATGTATGTCGTAATCGGCATGAGGGGCTTCCTGTCCCTGGGGTGGCGCGCACTGCCGGTCCACACGATCCTGGCCATCATCGGGGCCGTCACGATCATCGTGGCGACGCTCATCGCCCTCGCGCAGAACGACGCGAAGAGACTGCTGGCCTGGTCGACCGTGGCGCAGGCCGGCTATATTTTCCTGGGGATCTCGTTCGGGACGGCCGTGGCCGTGGCGGGCGGGATCCTGCATTTCCTCAGCCACGCGGTGTTCAAGGCGCTTCTCTTCATGGCCGCCGGCGCGGTCGAGTACCGGACCGGGGGCGTCAGGGACCTCGACTCGCTCGGCGGGCTCATCAAGAAGATGCCGGTGACGTTCGCCGCGGCGTTGATCGGGGTCTGTGGCTTGATCGGAGTCCCGCTGACGAACGGGTTCGTCTCGAAGTGGCTGATCTACAAGACGCTGATCGTCGACGGCTCCCCGTTCCTGGCGTTCATCGCCCTGATCGGAACCTGGGGAACCGTGCTCTACGGCTACAAGTTCCTGCACAACATCTTCCTCGGGCAGCTGCCTGAGAAATACGCCAACCTGAAGCCGGCGCCCTTCAGCATGCGGCTTCCGATGGTTATCCTGGCGCTGGTCGTCGTTCTGTTCGGCGTCCTGCCCGGCATCCCGCTGGCCGTGGTCGACGCGATCGGGTCGTCGTTCGGGTTCGCGACGCTGGGCGTGATTCCGGGGGGGATCGCCGGTGAGACCGGCACGATCAACATGGTCAACATCTTCGCTGCGATCATCGTGGGCGTCGTTCTGGCGTGGTTGATCTTCCGGGCCGGGGCTCGAGGCGCGCGCGTCGGACAGGCCGACAGCTACGCGGCGGGAGGGCCCGTTCCGACGGACAGATACCAGTACTCGGTGCATTTCTACGCTCCGCTCCAGCGGATGCTGGCCCCCTGGCTCCGGGACCCCGTCGATGCGTTCTACGGAGGGCTGGGGGCCCGGGTCGTCAAGCTGTCCGACGGCCTGCGGCGGATCTACACGGGACTCGTCGCCGACTACGTGATGTACGTGATGCTGTTCCTGGCCGCGCTGATCCTCGTCCAGATCGTGTGGAGGCCGTGGTGATGCGCATCCTGGGGTTCGTCATCTCGCCGCTGGCGGCGCTTGCGGTGGGCATCTTCTTTCTGGGACTGACGAGACGGTTCATGGCCAGGACCCAATGGCGCTATGGGCCTCCGCTCTATCAGCCGCTGATCGACATGCTGCGGTTCTTCACGCAGAAGAGCGTGAGTCACGGCGCGATCTTCGATCTGGGGGTGATCCTCTCCCTGGCCGGATCGTTGGTCGTCGTGCTCTTCCTCCCGTTCGGCCGGATCTGTCCGCTGCAAGGCTCGGGCGGCCTCCTCGTCGTCCTCTACCTGATGCTCCTCGCGCCCCTCGGCCTCGCGCTGAGCGCCGGCGAGGCCGCGAATCCCAACAGCAGCATCGGGATCTCGCGGATGTTCGCCCTCGCCCTCGGGTACGAGGTTCCGCTGTTGCTCATTGTCCTGGCCGCGATGACCCGCTACGACACCATCTCCATCGTTGAGATCGTGGCGGCTCAGCGCGCGGCGGTCCCGAACTTGGCCACGTTCCCTCTCGTGTTGTCGGGGATCGCCTATCTCCTGATCCTGCCGGCCCTTCTCGGTCTAAGGCCGTTCGATGTCGCGCAGGCCCCGCAGGAGATCTCGTCCGGACCGCTGGCCGAATTGGGGGGCCGATATCTGGCTCTGGCGCAGATCCAAAACGCCCTCAGCCTCTTCATCGGGATATCGCTCTTCGTGAATCTGATGTGGGGCGGAGCCTCGAACCCCTTGGTCTTTTTCCTCAAGATGCTCGTCGTGTTCGCATTCGGGTTGTGGATAAGCGCCTCGTTCCCGCGTCTGCGCGTGGAGCAGGCGGTCCGCTACCTGTGGAGATGGCCGACGCTGCTGGCCTTCGTTGGCCTACTTCTCGTCGTGGTGATCAGGAGATAGGGAATGGACCGGAACCAGCTTGTCAAGTGGCTCCAGGCGCCCGCCAAGATGGCCCACAAGTACTCCCTGCACGCGGTTTACTTCTGCACGGGTTGCGGGATCATCGAGGTGCCGCCGACGATCACGGCGCGCTGGGACGCCGAGCGGTTCGGTGTCATCCCGACGGCCACCCCGAGACACGCCAATCTGTTCCTCATCACCGGCTATGTCTCCCTCAAAACGCTGAGGGCGATCATCAGGACCTACGAGCAGATGCCGGAGCCGAAGTTCTCGGTCGGTTTCGGGTCGTGCCCGATCAACGGCGGGATGTACTACGACTCGTACAACACGATCAAGCATCTGGACCGCTATATGCCCATCGATGGATATATCGCCGGGTGCATGCCGCGGCCGGAAGCCATCTTCGTGGCCGTCACGCATCTGTGGACGCTGATCGATAAGGACATGGCCGACGGCTATAAGCGTTACAGGCGGTACTACGCCCAGTACCGCGCCAATCAGGAGCGCGTCCTCGGGCGGCTCGAATGGCCTCCGCTGTTCCCGGCGGGAGGGGACGCATGACGCATTCGCTGAAGGCCAGGCTTGATTCGGTCTTCAAGGACATCGAGACCGAAGCGGGGCGCGACGGCCGGCTGACGGTGATTGCAACGGCGGAGTCGGTCGTGCCCGTTCTGAGGTTCCTGAAGGAGGCGGGGCACGATTACCTGCAGCTCGTCTCCTGCGTCGATTGGATCGATCGCGGCGAGATCGAGATCGTATACGTCCTGTCGAGCTATCTGCGGACGGGAGGCGAGGCGGAGGACGATCCGGCCGAGATCGTGCTGAAGACGCGCCTGCCCAGGTCGGCGCCGAGCCTCCCGACATCGATCCATGTCTTCCCGGCCGCCGAGCCGTACGAGCGCGAGATGCACGAACTCTACGGCGTTCGTTTCGAAGGACATCCGCGGTTGACGCCGCTCTTCCTCGAGAGGGAGTACGAGATCCCGCCGTTCAGGAAGGACTTCGACACCCGACAGTACGTCAAGGACCTCTTCGGCAGCGTTCCGCCGGTCGGGGAGAAAAGCTAGGCATTCATGAGAGAACTCGAGCTCTACTTCGGCCCGCAGCACCTGGGCATGGTCGGCAACTTCAGCATCACGCTGACGGTCGAGGGCGACCGTATCGTGAAGGCCGCGGCCAACCCCGGCTACCTGCACCGGGGCTTCGAGAAACTCATGGAGCTCCGCAGCTGGATCCAGAACTTCCCCATGGTCTGCAGGATGAACGTCGTCGAGCCCGACTCGATGGAGATGATCTATGCGATGGGAGTGGAGAGGCTGGCCGGGATCGAGGTGCCCGAGAGGGCGCAGTTCATACGGAGCATCTACCTGGAGCTGGCCCGGGTCGGGTCGCACCTCTTCGGACTCTGGGCCTACGCGAACATGCTGGGGTTCGACACGGTCTCCCAGTGGGCCATGTACCATCGGGATCTGATCCTCGACCTCTTCGAGGAGCTGACCGGAGGCAGGGTCTATCACATCTACATCTGGCCGGGTGGCGTGCGGAGAGACTTCCCCGAGGGGTTTGAGGACAGACTCGTCACCACGCTCCATTCGATCGGCGGCCACGTCCCGAATTACGACGCGGCGTTCTTCCACAACCCCGTCTTCCGCCAGAGGGCCGCGGGGATCGGCACGGTCACCCGCGAGGACGCCCTGGCTTTGGGGGGAACGGGACAGGTCCTTCGGGCGACCGGCATGGGATACGACATCCGGAAGGTCGATCCGTACGCCGCCTACGGCCGCGTGCCTTGGGACGTTCACACCCGGCAGGAGGGGGACGCATACTCGAGGATCTGGGTCGTCCGGGATGAGATGATCGAGAGCGTCCATATGATCTTCAAGCTCCTCGACGCGATGCCGAAGGGAGATGTCTACAACCGCATACCAAACCCGTTCAAGTGGCACATCCCGGAGGGCGACGCGTACGTGCGGTGCGAGTCGTCGCGCGGCGAGCTGGGGCTCTATATCGTGAGCGACGGCGGCGACAAACCTTACCGTGCCCACGTCCGGACTCCCTCTTACCCTCACGGGATGACTATTCTGGAGAAGGTGCTCGTGGGCGAGGACATCGCCGACGTGGGCAATATCATGATCAGCCTGTATGTCGTGGCCCCGGAGATCGACAGGTAGTCGTGAGGATCAGGAAGACACAGAGGACGATGACTAAAGTCAGCCTGTTCAACCCGCTCAAAGTGGCCCGGTTTCTCTTCAGGAAGCCGAAGACCCTCAGATATCCGTTCGAGCCGAAGGTCCCCGCGCCGAGGTACAGGGGATTCCACTTGAACGACTGGAACAAATGCACGGGGTGCGGCAACTGCGCCGATATCTGTCCAAACGTGGCCATCGAGATGGTCGAGTTCCCTGATCTCAAACCATCCCCCGGCAAGAAGAACGAGAGGCCCCGGATCGACTACGGCCGATGCTGCTTCTGCGGCCTGTGCGTGGACATCTGCCCGCCCGGCTCGCTCAGGTTGTCGCGGGACTACTTGCACATCCACTTCGACCAGGACACGTTCGTCTTCACGCCGAGGGATGACGCCGCGGATCAGGAAACGTTTGTCCCCGATGAAAATTACTCGGTCCTTAAGGCGAGCCTGTCGCATCGGAAGCGCGACTATGAGGGCTTCGCGTCCGACCTCCGCTACACCCTCTTCGATCCGGACCGGGTACCGATGCCCGAGGTGCCGCCCGCCGAGCGGACGATGTCGTTCGTCGAGCAGGTCATCGGATACAGCAAGGAGCAGGCTGTCCGGGAGGCGGAGCGTTGCCTGGAGTGCGGTCTCTGCGAGGAGGCGTGCCCGGCGCATCTCAAGATCTCCGACTATATCAAGGCCATTCACGACGGCGCGCCCGACGAGTCGTTGCGCAAGATCTTCGAGGACAACCCGATCCCCTCGATCTGCGGACGGATCTGCATGAAGCCCTGCGAGAAGGCGTGCTCGCTCAGCATCAGAGGCGAGCCCGTCGCGGTCAGGTGGCTCAAGCGGTACGCGGCCGACACGATCCGCGACTACAAGGAGGCCCTGGAATTGCATCCGGGAGAACCGACGGGCAAAAAGGTGGCCATCGTCGGCGCCGGGCCGGGGGGTCTGTCAACGGCCTATTTCCTGAGGCTCAAGGGGCATGACGTCGCCGTCTTCGATGAGCGGCCGCGCGGCGGCGGCATCATCGGCGTCGGGCCTCCGCGCTACAGGTTGCCGCGGGCGAGCATCGACAAGGATGTGAACTACATCGCTTCGCTCGGTGTCGAGTTCCGGTTCAACATGCGCGTCGGCCGGGATGTCCTTTTCGAGGAGATTCTCCGTGACTACGACGCGGTCTTTCTCGGGACCGGGCTGACCGTGAGTCGCTCGACGAGGATTGAAAATTCCGACCGATGCGTCCCGGCGCTTGATTTCCTGTGGGCTAACAAGAGCGAGCCCGGCTACCGTGTCACCCGGAACGTCATCGTCATCGGCGGAGGGAACGTCGCGATGGATGTCGCGAGGGAAACGGTGAGGCTCCAGCATATCCAGTACCCGGGCGAGCCGGTCGTGACGAAGGCCGTCTCCCTCGAGGATTGGCATGAGCTCCCGGCGTCGCCCGAGGAGGTCGAGGAAGCCAAGGAAGAGGGTATTGAGTTCAACCCGGCCTGGGGGCCCAAGAAGGTCCTTCTCGACGACGCGGGAAACGTGAGAGGGCTTCTTTGCATGAAGGTGAGGGCGGTGTTCGACGCCCAAGGCCGTTTCGCCCCGACGTTCTTCGAGGACCATGAGATGGTCCTCGAGGCGACGATGATCATCGAGGCCATCGGCCAGGCGGCGGATCTCTCGTTCATTCCCAAGGACATGCTCGAGAAGCTGCGGTTCACGGCGGCGAGAAAAGTCCGTGTGGACGAGAACGGGATGACGTCGCTCGCCGGAGTGTTCGCAGGCGGGGACATCGTCAACACGAATCTGGACGCCGTTACCGCGATAGCCGACGCGAAGATCGCATCGGAGGGCATCGGGAAGTGGCTAGCGCGCAAGGCGTGAGGCGAAGGAAAACCATATCCCGGCAGAGGTGGGTCCTTGAAATTTCGCTCTCCACTAGGTGGCCATCGCCCCAAGAGCTGATTTCCTCTGTTCGGAGGGCAATTCCCTGTCCTGCCGAGCAGTGAAAAAATCTGTATTATAGAAAAGGAGTGGTCGTGACCAAGACGGATGTATTGATCATAGGTGGAAGCGCCGCAGGCCTTACGGCTGCAATCTCTGCCCGCCGTTTTAACCCGCAGGCGCGAATTACGCTTGTCAGAAAAGAAAAGAGAGTTTTGATCCCTTGTGGGATTCCCTACATCTTTGGGACACTCGAATCCCCAGCCGACGATCTGATACCTGATGCTGTGCTGGATAAGAATAACATCGAGTTGATCGTGGACGAGGTTACCTCCATCAACAAGGGCGCGAAGACCATCGCAACCGCAAGCGGGCAGACCATCGCCTATGAGCGGATGGTCATGGCGACGGGGTCCTACCCCTTGATCCCGCCTCTGCCTGGAGTGAACCTGGAACACGTCTTTACCGCGAATAAAGACATCGACTATCTGACCAACATGAAGCAGGTTCTAGGGCAAGCGAAGAATCTGGTGATAATCGGCGGCGGGTTTATCGGGCTGGAATTCGCCGATGAATGCAGGAAGATACCAAACATCAATAGCGTGACCGTTATCGAGCTTCTCCCGCACTGTCTTCTCCTGGCCTGCGACAGCGAGGTTTGCGTCAAGGTGGAACAGGAGCTGGCGAAGGCCCACGTGAAGCTGTTTAACGATAGGCAGGCCAAGGCTCTCCTGGGCAAGGACAAAGTAGAAGGGGTAGAACTCGAGAACGGACAGAGGGTTGACGCTGACGTCGTCATCCTCGGGATCGGGGTTAGGCCGAACATCGATCTGGCCAAGAACGCTGGGCTGAAGGTGGACGACCGTGCCGGAATATGGGTGGATTCATGGATGAGGACAAGCGATCCCCACATCTTCGCCGCCGGGGACTGCACACAGAAAAACTGCTTCTTAACCCACGGGCCCTGTCTGCTTCGACTCGCTTCCATCGCCACCATGGAGGCCAGGGTGGCCGGGGCGAACCTGTTCTCCCTGCGGCAGCGCGCCGCCTCCCCGATCGGGGTGTTCTGCACTGTCATCGGTGATCTGGCGATCGGATCTGCAGGGTTCACCGAGTGGCAGGCGAAGAAGGAAGGGGTGGATGTCGTTATCGGAAAGGCGACGTCGGCGGATAAGCACCCCGCGACTCTGCCCGGCACGCAGGAATTAACGGTGAAGCTCATCTTCATGCGCGACTCCAAAAGGCTGATCGGCGGGCAGGTGTACGGAAGCGACAAGGCCGGCTATGTGGCGAACTGCATCGGATCACTCGTGCAGCAAGGGCTGCGCGCGGATGAGCTGGTCACCTTCCAGGTGGGCACCCATCCCAAGTTGACGCCCTCTCCGATCGCACATCAAATCGAAAACGCAGCTGAGCTCGCACTCGTCCAACTCCTGTAGCTCCGTCCGGATCCTCGCCTCTTTAATAATTCGCGGCGGTCAGTCCGCCGGCCGGACCTCGAGCATGCGGTCGAGGCGGAAGGTGCGGCACTCGCCGCGCTTATGGCAGTAGGCGCGGACACCCTCGAACGACCGCCCCTTGTACTCCATCATCTCAACGGTTTCGGGCCGGATGCGGCGGCGCGACTTGGTGTCGTCGGGCTTGAGGTAGACGATCTCGAGCTCGCCGCCCGTGCGGATGGCCTCGACGACGAGGGCCCGCTTGTTGGCGGCGGGGAGCGCCTCCTCGGCCTTCTTGTACTGGAAGCGGGTCAGGAAGCGGACGATGCGCCAGTCCATCCAGATGTGGCTCTTGCGGATGGGCGTTTTGAGGACGATGCCCTCGAACGACGTACAGCGGCTGAGGGCGACATAGACCTGGCCGTGGGCGAAGGCGCCGCGGCCGATGTCGATGACCACCCGGTCGAAGGTCTTGCCCTGGCTCTTGTGGATGGTCACGGCCCAGGCCAGGCGCAGCGGATACTGGGTGAACGAGCCGACGGACTCCGATTCGATGCGGTCGGATTCGGCCTCGTAGCGGAAGTGGAAGAGCTCCCAGGTGTTGGGCGAGAGCTCGACCTCCTTGCCGTCGGGGAGGTCGACGACGATGACGTCATCCTCGTCCGGGACTTTGACGATCTCGGCGACGCGGCCGATCGTGCCGTTGACGAAACGGCCCTTGCGGTCGTTCGTCAGGAGCATGACCTGGGCCCCGGGCTTGAGCTCGAGCGTCTCTTCGGTCGGGAGGGAGGAGCGGTCGAACTTTCCGTCGATCGAGGCCTCGTAGGCGCGGGCCCGGCCGGGGAGGGAGGCGAGCTTCTCGCGGTTGCGGGCGGCGGCCAGGTCGTTCGTGCTGGTCAGGGTGATGGCGAATTCGCCGTCGGGCGGCGAGTAGCCGGGCCTCAAGCGGCTGTTGAGGTGGACGATCTGGTCGTCGTCGACGGAGCGGTTGCGGATGGCGTTGAGAAGGCCGATGAACGCGGGGTCCGTCTGGCGGTAGACTTTCTCGAGCTCGACGAAATCCATGTCGAAGGTCAACTCTCCGAAGATCTTGGCCGAGAAGAAGTAGGGCGAATCGTAGCGGGCCGCGGGGGCGTCCGGGTCGGGGCCGGAAGCGCGGCGAAAGAAAGGGGAGGGGTCGGCGGCGAAAAGCCCCTTCTCGCGGCTCGTGACGACGGGCGGCAGCTGGTAGAGGTCGCCGATGAAGATCATCTGCAGCCCGCCGAACCATTCCTTGGGCCGCGGGCCGTTGAGGCGGAGGAATTTCTCGACGCAATCCATGAGGTCGGCCCGGACCATGGACACCTCGTCGATGATGATGGCGTCGAGGTTGCGGTAGAGGGCGGCGCGGTCGGCGGCCGCGCCCCTGGCTTTGGGCAGCTTGCGAACGGCGTCGGGAGTGATGTCGGGCTTGAAGCCGAAGAAGGAGTGGACCGTCTGGCCGCGGACGTTGAGGGCGGCGACCCCGGTCGGGGCCAGGACGGCGATGCGCTTGGGCGTCTGCGAGCGGAACAGCTCGAGCAGGGTCGATTTCCCGGTCCCGGCCTTCCCGGTGATGAAGACGTGGCGGTCCGTGCCCTCCATGATGTCGAGAGCGCGGCGGAAGCCGGGGTTGATCTCGATCGTCGCGGCGGGGGAGGCGTCGAGGGCTGGGCGGACCGTGTGCTCGGGAGCCAGGGACTTGGAACGTGATTCGGCGCGCGTCTTCTTCACTATAGATTACAACGTCATGCGGATCGAATAATTCTTACGGAAAATTGGGATCGGGCTTTTGCGACTCAAATGATAGCTACCGGTCGAGCGAGATCTCCGGCAGCTTCGCCTCTTTGAGAACGGCGTTGACCGAGCTGAGTTCGCCCGTCTTGAGCGATTCCCATTTTTCCAGGAGTGCGCGCAGGGCGTGGAGCCGGTCGGCGACGGCCGCGGCGAGCTGACTCGTCGGGGCGACGTCGGCGGCCTGGAGCATGCTCATCGGCGAATTGAGTGAGCTGCCGATGCCCGTGAGCGTGTCCGGAGCGCCCGCGCCTCCGGGTCCACCGAAACCCCTCTGACCGCCCATGCCCCCTCCGCCGGGCCCGCCGGAGCCGCCCTCGAGAGCGGCCGCCTTCTGATCAAATGC
The DNA here is from genome assembly GCA_964652895.1 of uncultured Eubacteriales bacterium. Classification (GTDB taxonomy): domain Bacteria; phylum Acidobacteriota; class Aminicenantia; order Aminicenantales; family Saccharicenantaceae; genus RBG-16-66-30. The sequence goes on along the minus strand of CAZZCH010000017.1, from coordinate 12,856 downwards.
GGCGAGCATTTCCGTAACCTCCGCCGGGCTCTTTGCCTGGGCGGCCGCTTCCTGGGCTTTCTTGATCCGTCCGCGCAGGGCGCGCATTTCCTGGAGGGCCGCCTGGGCATCCAGAATACCGTCGTACATCGCCCGGGACATCTCGAACTGCTGGGCCAGTCCAGCCGCTGGGGTCTTAACGCGCGGATCCATCCGCAGAGCGAGCGGCTGTTTGAGGGTCTGGCCGTTCACCGTGAGCTTGACCGTGTAGAGTCCGGGGGGCGCCCAGATCGAATTGGGCGTGGGGATGGTGTTGTAGGGAGTTGCCGCGATAGGCAGGCCGCCGCGCCCGCGTCCGCCGCCTGCCTCGAGGGGCTGGTAGCGCATGTCCCAAAGGAAGCGGTGCATTCCCGCCACGGTCTTGAGCGTCAGGGGCTTGCGGTACCAATAGAGAGGCACGGGCGCGCTCTCGGGTGTCGGGTATTCGCCCTTGTCCTCGCTCGAGTAGCGGCGGATGACGCGCCCGGCGCCGTCGACGATCTCGATCGTGATCGGCCCGGAGACGTCGGACTTGAGTAGATAGTCGATGACCGCGCCGTCGGGAGGATTCTCGCCGGCCGGTTCGTCGGGCGGAAGCGGCGTGTCCGTGTTCATGTTCCAGCGGACGCGCGTGGCGACCTGGGGCTTGAAAAGAGTCGCTTCCGACGTGGCCGCGCCCGCGTCGAGCTGTCGCAACGGCGTGATGTCGTCCAGGATCCAGAAGCCCCGGCCGTGGGTGGCCGCGACCAGGTCGTCGTCCTTGATGATGATGTCGCGCACCGAGCTCGGGGCCATGTTCAGGCGAAGCGTCTGCCAGTGGTCGCCGTCGTCGAAGGAGACGTGGACCTCGTGTTCGGTCGCCGCGAAGAGGAGGCCCCGCCGCGCGGGGTCCTCGCGGATGGCGTTCGTCGGCGCGCCGTCGGGGAGGCCGTTCACGATCTCGGTCCAGGTCTTGCCGCCGTCGTGTGTCCGGAAGAGATGCGGCCGAAGGTCGTCGAGGCGCAGCGTGTTGACCGCGGCGTAGGCGGTCTTGGCGTCGAAACGTCCGGCGTCCATGACCGAGACCTTGGCCCAGGATGTGAGCTGGGGCGGCGTGACGTCGGACCATTTAAGCCCGCCGTCCGTCGTCACGTGGATGAGGCCGTCGTCCGTTCCGGCCCAGATGACGTTCGCGTCGACGTAGGAGGGCGCGACGGCGTAGATGACGCCCCGCTGTCCGGGCTGGGCCGACTGTTCGCCCTTGTACTTGCCGATGCTGGCCGGAACGTCCCAGGTCTTGCGGGTGAGGTCGGGGCTGATCTGCGTCCAGCTGTTGCCGCCGCTGCGCGTCTTCCAGAGCGTGTTGGCCGCGAAATAGAGCGTCCGGGGGTCGACCGGCGAGAAGAGGACCGGCTGTGTGCGCACGGTCCGCCAGTCGGCCGAGCGTGAGACCCGCGGGCCGACATTTTGAACCTGGCCGGTGCGCCGGTCCCATCGCGATACGCTCCGGCCGCCGTAGACGATGTCCGGGTCGAGCGGGTCGGGCGCGGCGTAGCCGTACTCGTCGACGCCGACGGTGCGCCATTCGCGGAAGGTGATCCGGCCGTCGTCGCCCCGGCTCGAGACTCCGGCCGAACCGCTCTCCTGCTGGCCGCTGTAGACGCGGTAGGGGAAGGCGTTGTCGGCCGCGACGTGGTAGAGCTGGGCCGTCGGCTGGTTGAACCAGGAGCTCCAGGATTCGCCGCCGTTGACGGTGACGACCGCGCCCTGGTCGCTCGCGAAGAGGATGACGTCCGGGTTCGTCGGATTGATCCAGAGGTTCTGGTAGTCGTCGCCGCCGGGGGCGCCTTTGAAGGCCCGGAACGTGCGGCCGCCGTCGGTCGATTTCCAGGAGACGGTCGAGACGACGAAGACCGTGTCGGGGTCGGACGGGTGAACAGCCATGCGGGGGAGGTCGCCGCCGCCGATTCGCCCTGCCGGGCGGTTGTCCTGGAGCCGAGTCCAGGTGACCCCGGCGTCGTCGGAGCGGAAGAGGGCGGTGCCGCGCGTGAGGGCCACCGCGGCGTAGATGCGGCGCGGAGCGGAGGGGGCGATGCCGATATTGATCTGGACGACGGGTTCGGGCGTGGCGGGCGCCCTTGATCCGGCGGCGGCCGGCGCATAGAGCTCGAGCTTGTGCCAGGTCTTGCCGCCGTCGGTCGATTTGAAGAGGCCGCCGTTCGTGCCGCTCCAGGCGGCGTTTTCCCAGGGGCCCTGACGTGACTCGCAGAGACCGGCGTAGATGATGGCGGAATTCGAGGGGTCGAAGGCGAGCTCCGAGCCGCCCGTGTTCTCGTCGACGTAGAGGACGCGCTCGAAGGTTTTGCCGCCGTCGAGGGAGCGGAAGATGCCGCGCTCTTCGTTCGGGCCGTAGGGGTGGCCGAGGACCGCGGCGAAGACGCGGTCGGGGTTGCGCGGGTCGACGATGATCTGGGGGATCTGCTGGCCGTCGCGGAGGCCGAGATGGGTCCAGGTGCGCCCGGCGTCGGTCGATTTGTAGATACCGTCGCCGACCGAGAGGTCGGGCCGCTGCAGGCCCTCGCCGCTTGCGACGTAGATGACGTTAGGGTTCGAGGGCGAGACGGCGATGGCCCCGATCGAGCCCGTCGGCTGGTCGTCGAAGATGGGGTGCCAGGTGCGGCCGTAGTCGGTCGTCTTCCAGACGCCGCCGTTGCAGACGCCCATGTAGAAGACGTTGGGCTGCGATGGGACACCGGCCGCGGCCCGGGTGCGTCCGGCGCGGTGGGGGCCGATCGAGCGCCAGCGCATTTCGGAGAAGAGCTTCTGGTCGAGCGGCTGAGCCGAAAGGGGAGGGGCGAAAAGGGATGCGAGGAGCGGGAGGAAAGCGGCAAGTCTAAGGCTACGTTTGGCGGTCATGCATATCATCACTTGATCTCCTTGAGGAGCTCGGCGACGGCGGCTTCGAGCTGTTCGTCCTTGCCTTTGACGACCGCCTCTTTCGTGTTCTCGACCTTGATGTCGGGCTCGGTCTGGTGGTTATCCAGGTAGCCGATACCGGCGACCTTGACGCCGAGGGGAACGACTCCCCAGCGGATGCCCGAATCGCCGAGCATCTCCCAGCCGGCGAACGAGCACGTGCCGGGCACGGGCATGCCGACGAGCTTGCCCAGCTTGAGGAACTGGTAGGCGAAGGCATAGCAGTGGCCGTCGCTGTATTGGGCCTCGCCGACGATCGAGATGCTGGGCTTCGTCCAGCGGAAGTTGGGCTCGTAGCCGCTGCTGCGCTTGTCGGTCGTGTAATCGAAGAACTTCTTGCCGCTCAGGAACATGGCCAGGTCGGCGACGAGGTCGCCGCCGCCGTTGAACCGGGTGTCGATGACGATGCCGTCCTTGCCGGCGAACTTGCCCATGACCTCTTCGTAGGTCGAACGGTAGGCGCTGTCGCTCATGCCCGGGACATGGATGTAGCCGAGGCGGCCGCCGCTCAACCGGTCGACCTCCTCCTGGTTGCGCAGGACCCAGCGACGGTAGAGCAGGCCGCTCTCCGCGCGCGGAGAGACGGGCTTGACGGAGATCTCCCTCTTCACCGCCCCGTTCGCGACGACGAGGAGGGTGTTCTGACCGGTCTTACGGTTGAGGGTGCGGTCGAGGTCCTTGTCGGCGGCGAGCGGCTCGCCGTCGATCGCCTCGATGACCATCCCGGGGACGACGTTGAGCCCGGCCTTGTCGAGCGGTCCGCCGGCGATGACCTCGACGATCTTGACGCCGGGGCCGCTATACGTCTGGTCGTAGAACGCGCCGAGCGAGGCCGTTTCGTCGGCGTTCGGCATCGAGGCCGCGTAACGCGCCCCGCTGTGGCTGACGTTGAGCTCGCCGAGCATCTCGGACAGGAGCTCGGCGAACTCGTAATTGTCGCCGATCCCGGGCAGCTGTTTCTGGTAGACCGGTTTGAGGGCGTTCCAGTCGGCGCCGTGGTAGCCCGCCGTGAAGAAGGTCTCGAGCGTCCGCCGCCAGACGTGCTCGAATTGGGCGTTCCGCTCGGCGGCCAGGTCGACGGTCATCTCGCCCTTGACGCCGATCGACTCGCGCTTGCCGCTGGAGGGGTCGATCTTGGCGAGGGAGCCGTCGGCGAGGAGGAAGATCGATTTCTGTTCCTTGTCCCAGGCCAGGCTGCCACGGTTGGCGTTGAGGGTGACGAGGATCTTCGTCTCGCGGGTCTTGAGGTTGGTCGTCCACAGGTTCATGCCCTTCTCGAAGCGCGAGAGGTAGTAAAGCGTGTCGCCGTCCTTGTTGACCAAGGCGTCGCCGAGCGAGGAGGAGTGGATGGTCAGGCGGGCCTTGCGCAGGGCCAGGCCGTCCCAATCGATGACCAGCTCCTTGGCCTCTTCTTTTTTCTCTTTTTCCGCGGGCTCCTTTTTGTCCTTCGGCGCTTCGGCCTTGGCTTTCTTATCTTCGATGTCCTTGAGGAGCGCGGCTTCTTCTTTGGTCAGGCGGAAGCGGTCCCAGGCGTCCCGTGTGAAGAACAGGCCGTAGACGTCGTTCTGGGACCCGCCGCTCTGGGCCGCGGCCTTGAGGCCGTCGCGGTTGCTGAACCACATCATGGCCTGGCCGCCGAGGATCCACTTGGCCCGGCCATCGTCGAAGCCGCTCTCGGTCAGGTTGACCGCCTTCCCGGAGCCGTCGGTTTTGATGAGGCCGACCTCGCCGGGAGCGAAGCCGGGAACGGCGTAGTCGAAGAGGATCCAGCGGCCGTCGGGGCTCCACTGGTAGTACTGGCCGCCATCGGCCGACGGGGCGAGCTCCTTGTCGGTGAGCAGGACACGCTCCTGCTTGGATGCGAGGTTGAGGACCTTGAGGGTCGTGCGGTCCTCGACGAAGGCGAGCTCCTTGCCGTCGGGGGAATAGGCGGGCTGGGTGTTCTGGTGGGAGTTGACGATGAGCGGCGTCTCCTTGAGCACCGTCGAGGCGTAGAAGTAGGGCTCCTCGGAGCGGGTGCGCCGCGTCTCGTAAATGCCCCAGCGACCGTCGCGCTCCGAAGCGAAGACGAGCGAGTTCCCGTCGGGGGAAAAGGAGACGCTGGATTCCTGGCCGAGGGACGTGGTGACGCGCTTGGTCACGCCGCCGTCGACGCTCGAGGCGAAGATGCCGCCGCGGACGACGACGGCGATCTCCTTGCCGTTCGGCGAGACGGCGAACTCGCGGGCACCGCCGCTGACGGGAACGACGATCTCGTTGTTGGCGCGCGAATCGGCGGAGAGGGTGATAGGCACTCGGCGGGGGGCGGCGCCGGCGGCCGGTGGCTGGGTGTAGATCGCGCCGTCGTAGCCGAAGCAGAGGGTTCCGTCGGTCGCGAGAGAGAGGAAACGGACGGGGTTGTTTTTGAAGCGGGTGACCGGAGTCGAGGCGCCGCCGCCGGCGCCCATCCGGTGGACGTTGAAGGAGCCGCTCTCCTCGCTCAGGTAGTAGAAGGTCTTCTCGTCGGCGGTGTAGACGGGCGAGCGGTCCTCGCCGGCGAAGGTCGTGATCTTATGGTGGCGGGCGGACTGGGTGTCGTAGACCCAGATATCGCGGGCGATGGCCGAGGTGTGGTGCTTGCGCCACTCGTTCTCGCCGCCCTTCTTGTCGTGGTAGATGATGAAGCGGCCGTCGCGGCTGTAGCGCGCGTCCTCGGCCGGCGTCGCCAGGACCTGGACCGCCCGGCCGCCGGCGACGGGGACCTTGTAGAGCTCGGGCTGGGAACCGGTGGGGAAGAGGCGGTTGGCGGCCGTGTCCTGACGGGCGGCGCCGAAGAGCACGTCCTTGTCGTCCGGCGAGAAGGAGAAGGGGAGCTCGGAGGCCGAGTGGAAGGTCAGGCGCCGGGCCGGGCCGCCCGTGGCCGGCATGACGAAGACGTCGAAGTTGCCGAAGCGGTCGCTGGCGAAAGCGATCGTCTTGCCGTCGTGGCTCCAGACCGGCATGTAGTCGTGGGCTTCGTGGATGGTCAGGGGGACGGCCGTGCCGCCTTCGGACGGGACGCGGTAGAGGTCGCCCTTATAGGTGAAAACGATCGTTTTTCCGTCGGGCGAGATGGCCGGATAGCGCAGCCAGGTCGGGGCCGTCTGGGCCGCGGCGGTCGCGCACATGGCGAAAAGGGCGAGGACGACGAAAAACGCTTGGGTCTTGTCGAAGGCGGTTCGAAGGCGGTTCATGGCGGGGACTCCTTGACTTGAAATCGGGAATGCAGGTGCCCGTAGCGCCGAATGATACTCCCGGGCCTCGGCGGAGGTCAAGGCGAGGAAACTGAAATTACGACTTTTCCACGGGCGCGGCCTTCTTCAGCGTCGCCGAGGCCGAAGCCTCGGGGAATATGGCCGGGACCAGCATGAGGCGCAACTTCCGCCTCTAAATCGGGGACACAATACCAATTTCCGAATTCTATTTGGGTTCGGGCTCAGGTTTCCGGCCGTACCCCGCCCCGAACCCGAGCGACTTCGAGGGGCAGGAGTTGACGCAGACCGTGCAGGAGAAGCAGTCGGGCCGGACGGCCGCGCCCTTCAGGATCTCCGTGACGGTCGGGCAGGGCGCTTTCGTCGTGCACGCGCCACAGTCGTTGCACGTCGGCCTCCTCAGGACGATGCGGAAGAGCCCGAACTGTTCGACGAGGTTGGTCAGCAGGCCGATGGGGCAAACGAGATAACAGAACGGCCGGTAGAACAGGAAGGCGAAGGCCAATGTCAGAATGAAAGGCAGAAAGTGGACGACGTTGTCGAAGAACGTCGGCTGGAGGCCGATCTCGAAGCCGTGGAAGGCGTTGATGTAATCGTAGAGCGACAGGGCGACGACACGTTCCTCCTGGACGGTGTGGAGGATGGCCGCCCCGCTGAGGAAGACGAAGAGCAGGAAGATCCCGACCCGGACGCCCTGGGTGAAGCGGAAATTCCATTTCCGGCGGCGGATGCCGAGCTTGTCGGCGAGCATGGCGATGAGCTCCTGGACGGCACCGACCGGGCAGACCCAGCCGCAGAAGAGCTTCGGCCCGATAAGGGTCAGGAAGAGGATGACAGCCAGAGTGACCACCATAGGCATCCGGAACCCGTAAAGGATGGACTTCGTCGCGGCGCAGATAGGCGAGGGGTGCATAACGAATCCGGCGAAGAACTTCAGCGGCAGGTTGGCGGCGACGCCGTAGAGGAAGGTCGACAGAAGCAGGAGCGGCACCTTGACGGAGTTCTTCATCCGCCGCGTCAGGAGAAGGGCCATGGCGACGAAGCCGATGACGAGCATGGTGACGAACTTGGGCCGGGCCAGGAACTCGAAGAAACCCGCCTGGCGGCCTCGTCCGGCGCCCTGCTGGGCGGCGAGCGCCAAGGGCAGGGCGAGAAAAGCGATTGTCGCGAACATGGCCGTCGTTCCGATCCGTTTAAGTGCGGTCATGGCTACCTCCGGTTCGATGGTCCGCCCATTCTAGCCGAAAAAACGAATTTATTCTCCGGCGACGGTCATCTCGGCGACCTTGACGGTCGGGCCGGTGACCGGGCTGTGGAACTTGAGGTCGCTCCCGACGGCCTCGATGCCCTCGAGGATGCGGCCCAGGTTGCCGGAGATCGTGACCTCGGAGACGGGATAGGCGATCTCGCCGTCCTCGACCCACAGACCGAACGCGCCGCGCGAGATGTCGCCGGTCACGGAGTTCAGGCCGTGGCCGAGCGTCCGGATGAGGATGAGGCCTTTCGGCGTCGACCGGATGATGTCCGCGGGAGACGGTATCCCGGGCTCGAGATAGAAGTTGTTCGGCCCGACGCCGTTGCCGTCGGCGTTCCCGGTCGACTGCAGGCGGAGCTTGCGGGCCGAGTAGTAATTGCAAAGGTAATTCTTGAGGACGCCCCGTTCGACGACGACCGTCCGCCGCGACGGCTGTCCGTCCGAGTCGAAGGGATGAGAGCCGAGCTCTCCCGGGATGAGCCCATTGTCGACGACCGTGACCAGGCGGTTGCCGATCCGCTGGCCGAGCTTGCCTTCGAGGAACGTGGCCTTCTGATAGACCGCCGTCCCCGCGACACAGCCGAACAAAAACCCCATGAGCCACGCCGTCTGCGTCGGCTCGAAAATGACCGGCACGTTCTGGGTCTTGACCTTCCGCGGGTTGAGCTGGCGGACCGTCCGCTCCACGGCCTTGCGGGCGATCGCCTCGGGGCTCTCGAGGTCCATGAAATGGCGCTTCGACGACGACCAGGAATCCTCGACCCGGTTGTCGGTATCTCCCGCCTGGAGGCCGACACCCAAACCGCAATACGTCTGCCGGTATTCGCCGACGAAGCCGTTGGTCATGGCCAGGACCGAGCGGATCTCGTTCGAGGCGAAGGTCGCCCCGTAGGAATTGGTGATGCGCTTGTCGCGGAGGGCGGCCCGCTCGGTCGCGAGGGCCAAGCCGATCTTCGTCTTGGAGTCGAGGCCGGCGATGGCCGGATCATAGAGGTGAAGCGACGCCGCGTCCACGCTGTCTTTCGACAGCGGGGCCAATCCCGCGAATTCATCCGGATTGCCGAGCTCGGCCCGCCGCACGGCGCTCCGGACCAGGCGCCTGAGCGTCCCGGGGTCGAGGTCGGAGGAGCTGGCGAAGGCGGTCTTCCTGTCCTTGATAATGCGCAGGCCGCAGACGCGCGATCCGGCTTCGATGAGCGTTTCGATCCGTCCCCTGCGGACGTCGACGTGGAACTCGTAGCCGTCGGAGACGGAGACCTCGGCCTCGTCCGCGCCGCACGCGCGGGCGTAGACGACGAGCGATTCGGCCAGGTCCCGCAGCGCCGGCGCCCCTTTCTTCACGAAGTGCCTCCGACCGTCATCTTCGCGATCCGGAGCGTCGGACAGCCGTCCGTCACCGGGACGTCCTGGCCGTCCTTGCTGCACGTCCCCGTCTGAAGGCCGAACTCGAGGTCGGAGCCGACCCTGTCGATCTTCTTCAGGATGTCGATGTTCGTGCCGATGAGGGTGGCCTGCTTGACCGGGGCCGTCAGCTTGCCGTCTTCGATGAGGTAGCCGAGGCTCACGGAAAAGGTGAACTTGCCCGAGTCCTCGACCTGGCCGCCGGAGAGGCTGGCGACATAAAACCCTTTCTTGACCGAGCGCAGGATGTCCTCGGGCGCGTCGTCGCCCGCCGCGATGTAGGTGTTGGCCATGCGCGGGATGGGCGCGCAGCTGTAATCCTGTCGCCGGCCATGGCCGGTCAGCCGGCCGTGCATGAGCCGGCTCGACAGCCGGTCCTGGAGGAGGCCTCGGACGAAGCCCTTCTCGATCAATAGGGTTTTGAGCGGCGGCGTGCCCTCGTCGTCGATGTTGTAGGAGCCGCGAAACGCGGGGATGGTCGGGTCGTCGTAGATCGTCACGAGCGGAGAGCCGACGCGCTTTCCCATCTTGTTCCAGAAGACCGAGGTCTTCTTCCGGCTGAAGTCCGCCTCGAGGAGGTGACCGACGGCCTCGTGGATGAGGACGCCGCTGTGGCCCGGGGCCAGGACGATGGGCATCTCGCCGGCCGGGGCGTCGCCGGCATCGAGGAGAAGGACGGCCTCGCGCGCGGCCTCTTCGCCGATGCGGCGCGGCGTCAGGACGTCGCGGAAGTACTCGAGGCCGACCCGGCCGCCGCCGCCCCAGTAGCCCGACTCGCGCTTGCCGTCCTTTTCGGAAATGGCGACACAGACGAGTTTGACCATGGGCCGCGTGTCGTGGACGAGGAGGCCCTCGGAGTTGGCGATGCACATATGCTTGAGGCTGTCCGAGTAACGGGCCTTGACCTTGGCGATGCGCTTGTCGAACGCCTGGGCCGCGGCGTAGGCTTCGCGAACAAGGGCCATCTTCGCGGCGAGGGGGGCCTTGTGGGCGGGGCGGCGGACGACGTAGCGGCTCGCCGCCCGGGTCCGGTCACGGAGGGCCCGGGGGGGCGCTCCGGCGGCTTTGCCCCGGGCGATGGCCGAGGCCGTTTCGGCCGCCTTGCGAACTTTGTCGAGGGCCAGGTCGTTCGTGTAGCCGAAGCCCGTTCTATCGCCGCGGAGGACGCGGATGCCGAGGCCGATGCTCACGGCTTCGGCCGTCTCCTTGATGATGCCCTCCTCCATGTTGATGAAGTCGTAGGTCCGGTACTCCATGAAGATCTCGGCGAAGTCGCCGCCGCTCGCAAGGGCCACGCCGAGAACCGAGCGCAGGTCGGCCGGGGAGAGGCCGAAGTGGTCGACGTAGGGGAGGGGGCTGTCAGGCTTATTCACGGCGCCGTAATAATGGCATATTTCTCGAGCCCAGGCAAACCGCCCCTTTGCCAGCGGCCGTCATAGGCAAAAAGGGGGATGACCGCTGGCTGGACGGCAAGTCCCCGGGAACCTGCGGTTTGACGCCCCTGGCGGAAAAACCTATAATTCGCCCTGCCATGGGGACATTAGAATTCGACGCCATTATCGATGCGGCGCTCCGCGAGGACATGCCCGAGGGGGACATCACCTCGGAGAGCATCATCCCGGACGACGCCCGTTCCGAAGGCATTTTCCTGGCCAAGGAGGACGGGGTCGTGGCCGGTTTGCCCGTCGTTCGCCGTGTCTTCGAGAAGATCGACCCCGCCGTCGAGCTTACCGAGAAGATCCCAGACGGGGCGGCTTTCCGTAAATTCGACATCCTCGCGAGCGTCGAAGGGCCGACGCTCGCCCTGCTCAAGGGCGAACGGACCGCCCTCAACTTCCTCCAGCGGCTCTCCGGCATCGCCACGGCCACGCACGGCTTCGTCGACGCGGTTTCCGGGACGAAAGCCAAGATCCTCGACACGCGTAAGACGACCCCCGGTCTCCGCCTCCTCGAGAAATACGCCGTAAAGACGGGCGGCGGAACGAACCACCGCCTGAGCCTCTCCGATATGGTCCTGATCAAGGACAATCATCTGCGCTACGTCGGGAGCGTCGCCGAGGCCGTCCGCCGCGCTCGGTCGAAGATCCGCCCCGGCGTGCGCGTCGAGGTCGAGGCCGCCGACCTTTCTCAAGTCCGCGACGCGCTCGCCGCCGCCGCCGACATGATCATGCTCGACAACATGACCCTCGAGATGATGCGCGAGGCCGTGAGCATCGCCGCCGGCCGCGTCCCTCTCGAGGCCTCCGGGAACATGAGCCTCGACCGCGTCCGGGCCGTCGCCGAGACGGGGGTCGATTTCATCTCCATAGGCGCCCTGACCCATTCGGCCCGGGCCGTCGACATCAGCCTGGAGTTCCTGAATTGAGGCGACCTTGAGCGAAAGCGACATCCAGGCCGACGTTCTGGTCATCGGCTGCGGCATCGCCGGCGCCTCCGCGGCCCTCGAGGCGGCCAAGGCCGGGCTCCGGACCGTCGTCGTCACCAAAGCCGGGAAGGCCGAGGAATCGAACACGCTCTACGCCCAGGGCGGCATCGTTTCCTCCGCCCCCGACGATCAGCCCGAGCTCCTCAAGGGAGACGTCCTCGAGGCGGGCGATTACGTCGGCGACCCCGCGGCCGTGGATATCCTGGTCGCCGACGGGCCCCGCCTCGTCCAGGAAACGCTCATCGACAAACTCAAGATCCCCTTCACGCGGAGCTCGCCCGACGTCCTCGACTTCGCCCAAGAGGCCGGACATTCGCGCCGCCGCATCCTCCACGTCGAGGACGCCACCGGCCGGAAGATCGAGGGCCACTTCCTCCGGGCCCTCAAGAGGCACCCGCGCGTCACGCTTCTCCCCGGGCACACGGCTGTCGACCTCCTGACCGTTCCTCACCATTCGAAAAACCCGATCGCCTACTACCATGAGCCGCGGACGATCGGCGCCTATGTCCTCGACAACGCGACGGGCGAGGTCGGCCGTGTTTTCGCGCCTTTCACCGTCCTGGCCACGGGCGGCTGCGGCTCCGTCTTCCTCCACACGTCGAACCCGGCCGGGGCCGACGGCTCCGGCTACGCCATGGCCCTGCGCGCCGGCGCTCGGATCGGGAACATGGAGTATATCCAGTTCCACCCGACGGTCTTCATGCGCGATAACGGTGACGGCTTCCTCATATCGGAAGCCGTCCGCGGCGAAGGGGCGCGCCTGAAGACCCGCGACGGCAAGACCTTCATGGAAAAATATTCGCCCAAGCGCGACCTGGCGCCGCGCGACGAGGTCGCCCGGGCCATCTACGAAGAGATGATCGTCACCAACTCGAATTACGTCCTCCTGGACCTGGCGTCCTACTCCAGAATCGCCGACATCCGCGCCAGGTTCCCGACGATCTATCGAACCTGCCTCGAGGATGGCATCGATATCAGCCGTCAACCCATCCCGGTCGTCCCGGCCGCCCACTACAGTTGCGGCGGAGTGCTCGCGGACGGATGGGGCCGGACCTCGCTCACCGGGCTGTACGCCGTCGGCGAGGTCTCCTGCACGGGCGTCCACGGCGCCAACCGCCTGGCTTCGACCTCTCTCCTCGAAGGACTCGTCTGGGGAACGCGGGCGGCCCGCGACATCGCCTCGCGCTTCGACGGCTCGCGGCCCGACAAGGCCTCCGAGATCCATCGCTGGTACCATCCGAAGAAGGAAGAGGACGTCGATCCGGCCCTGATCAACCAGGACTGGCTGACCATTCGCTCGACGATGTGGAACTACGCCGGCATCATCCGGACTTGCAAGCGTCTCGAGCGGGCCAAGTCCGACCTCGAGTACCTCAGCCACCGCATCGAGAAATTCTACCGTGAGGCGCGGCTCGATCCGGCCCTCATAAGCCTCCGCCACGGTATCCTGGTCGCCCTGATGATCACCCGGGCCGCCCTGGCCAATCCAACCTCCCGCGGTGCGCACTTCATAAAAAAGTAATTACTCAATAAGTTGTGGGCGTTAATCGGCCAAGATGATTTCCTTCAGTT
>CAZZCH010000016.1:0-50284 GCA_964652895.1 uncultured Eubacteriales bacterium | reverse complement strand
GCCCGGCGGCGGGACCCGGTCGGGGTCGCGGAAAAAGAAGGTGAAGGCGGCGGCGAGGAGAAAGAAGAAGACGGCGACAGGCCACCAGCGATGGGCCAGAAAAGCGAGGGTCACGGCGAGAGACGAGAGGATGAAAGGAAGACCCTCTTTGGCGATTCTCATGCGATGATGATAGACCCTTCTGCCGTAAAAGTAAACCGGCCTACTTTCTCAAGGACCGCCGGCGGGCGATCTCTTTTTTAACGGCCGGGTGGAGGATGAAGAGGTAGTAGACGATGAGGATGGCCAAAATGAGGGCGAAGCGGGAGGTATTACCCCGGGCCAGGGAAACGACGGCATAAGCGAGGGCGGCGAGCAGGCCGCCCATGTGGATGAAGGCGAAGATCGTGTCGAACAAGGCCCGTCTCCGGCTTTTACGACGCCGCCCGGCGCGACAAGCCTTACTTCCCGGCGACGACCGTGGCCGAGAGGATGGCGATCGGCTCGACCGGTACGTCCCCGTGCCCGCGTTTGCTTGTCGTCGGCACCTTGGCGATGGCGTCGACGACATCCATGCCGGCGACGACCTTGCCGAAGACACAGTAGCCGAAGCCTTCGGGCGTGTTGTCCTTATGGTTGAGGGAGGTGTTGTCCTTCAGGTTGATGAAGAACTGGCTCGAGGCGCTGTCGACGACGTTGGTCCGGGCCATGGCCAAGGTTCCGCGCGTGTTCTTGAGCCCGTTGCCGGCCTCGTTCTTGATGGGGGGATTGCCGGCTTTCTGGCTCATCTCGGCCGTCATCCCTCCGCACTGGATCATAAAGTCGGGGATGACGCGATGGAAGATGAGGCCGTCGTAGAACTTGGCCTCGACGTAAGCCAGGATGTTCTTGACCGTGACGGGCGCCTTGTCCGGGTAGAGCTCGATGGTGATGTCGCCCTTGGTCGTCTTGAGCAGGACCCTGGGGTTGGCGGCCGGAGTCTGGGCCAGGGCCACGCCGGCCAGGAAGATGCCTGCCGTGAGGAGTAGGGAAAGGATATGTCGTGTCATGAAAGCCTCCTGCGTTTTCTCGAGAACGCCAAAATATCAGAATCGGCGGGCCGAATCAAACCCCGGGCTTCAGACCGGGTTGTGTTGAATGGGTTGATTTCCCCGGCCGACCTATTGTATAAGACAGGTGATAAGCATGTTCTCACGTACACGGACTGTTCTTCGAATCATGGCCCTGCTGGCCTTCGCCAGTGTCACCCTGGGCATCAATTTCTTTCACACGGAGACCGACATCGGCGGCCGGAACGAGTGTCCCGCCTGCCATTTCCTGACGTCGTCGATTTCGACGAGTCCCGGTATCGTGTTCGTCCTGCCCAGCCTGATTTGCCAAGGAATTTTCGCCTCGGTCGAGCCCCTGCGCACGAACGAGGTTTTCGTCATTTCCCTCTGTTCGCGATCCCCTCCTCAGGCCTGACTCCTCTCCGGGTCTCACGGCCGTCCGATTTCCGGACAATTGGTTCCCTGTATGGAAATGAGGAGGACACATGGCGAAGTGGTTGCGCCTTTGGGTGGTAGCGGTTGCCGTCGGATCTTTCTTCGGTCTTTTACCGGTCGAGGCGGATGACGGCCCGTCCTCGTTGTCCCTGAAGCAATGCGTCGAGATCTCCCTTTCGCGGAACCCGCTCTGGCTTTCCGCCGAAGAGGATTACCAAGCCTCCCTGGCCCGTGTCAGGCAGGCGAAAGCCTTTCCCCAACCGTCCCTGGAATATGACTCGGACCTCCAGCCGAGTCTCCTGAATTTTCGGCAGTCGGGGGAATCTTATTTTGGAGTGAGCCAAACCGTGGAGTTCCCGGGACGGCGCTCTCTCCGCGGGAAGATCGCGTCTTTCGAATCGCGGGAATACCTTGCGGACAAGAATCTGCTCAGGCTGGAGATCGTCTTTCAGGTCAAGGAGGCCTTCTACAGCGTTCTCTTGGCGGACGAAAAACGCAAATATGCCGCCCAGGATCTCGACCTCGCCCGGGACTTCCTGGAGAAGGCCAAGGCCAAGTACGAGGCCGGAGACGTCGCTAAAGTCGAAGTTGTCCGGGCCGGAGTCGAAGCGTCCAAGGCCGCCACGGCGGTCAAGCTCGCGGAAAACGACATCCTCCTGGCCAAGGCGCGGCTGAATTATTTCCTCGGCCGGGCCAAGCTCGGGCCTCTCGAGATCCAGGGGGACCTCGTCCGGACCTCTGCCCCCATCGACCGGGAGGTTCTCGTCCAGAAAGCGGTCAGGGCCCGCCCCGAGATCGAAAGGGCCAAGTCCGGGATGGACAAGGAGGAACGGAGGAAGACGGAGGCGGTCATGAGTTACCTGCCTGATTTCGACATCAGCCTGTCGCGGCACCGTCTGATTGGGGAACAGACAACCTGGGATCTCACGCTCTCCTTTCCGATCCCCCTCTTCTTCTGGCAGCCCGCCCGGGGCAGGATTGCCGAGACCCAGGCCAACATCCGGTCCCTCGAGAGACAATCCGAGGACCTGGTGAACCGCATCAGCCTCGAGGTCGGCGAGGCCTGTTTCAACGCCCGGACAGCCGCGGACCAGATCGCGCTTTTCGAAACTGAGATCCTGGCCCAGGCGGAGGATGTCTACAACCTCATTCTCTTCAGTTTCCAGGAGGGCGAGATCGCCGGCATCGAACTCATCGACGCCCGGCGGACCCTGCTCGAGGCGCGCAAGGCCTACGCCGACGCTCTTTACAATTACAGCATCACCCTCGCCGTGCTGGAGAAATCCGTCGGCGGGCCCTTGGAAGGAGACGACGATGAATAAGAAATTCGCGGCCGTCCTCACGACGGCGGCCATTGTGTTCGTATTCGCCGGCTTGGCCTGCTCGCGCCGGAAGGACGCCCGTTCTTCCGATTCCGAACTGACGGTGTCCCGTGAGGCCCCTTCGGGCGGCGGCCGAGGTCTGGGTCGCGGCGCCGGCCAGGGAGCGGGGCGCGGCTTGGGCCGTGATTGGGACAGCACGACCTCCCTTCGTCTCACCGAAAAAGAAATGAAGGCCATCGACCTGGAGACCGTCGCGGTATCTTATCAGCCCATGTCTTCGTTTCTGCGGGCGATGGGGAAGGTCCTAGCCAGCCCGTTTAGAAAAGCCATTGTCAGCTACCCATTCCCCGCCCGTATCGCCAGGATCCACGTCCGGCCCGGAGATTGGGTAAAAACCGGACAAGAGTTAGTCACCCTCCAGAGCGAGGCGGTGGGCGAGGCCAAGTCGGAGTATTTCAAGGCTCTGGCCGATTTTGAACTGGCCAAGAGCAGTTTTGAACGGGAAAAGCGGCTTTTCGACCGCGGCGCCGGCGCCGGGAAGAACCTCCAGGCCGCCGAGGCCGGACGGAAAGTGGCCGAAGCCAGTCTCAACGCCGCCGAGAAGAAGCTCCACGTCCTGGGATTCACGGAAGCCCAAGTCAAGACGACGGCGGAAACTCACGAAATCAACGCCACCATCACCCTGTTTGCCCCCCTTCCGGGAAAGATCGTGGACAATAACATGGCCCTGGGCACCATGGTGGACCAGAGCACGGAGATCCTGACCATCCTCGACCCGAGCGTCCTCTGCGTTGACGCGGACATCTACGAGCGCGACATCGCCGCGGTCCGGAAGGGCCAGGAGGTCGATGTGACCGTTCCCGCCTACCCCGACCTCGTGTTCAAAGGCAGGGTTCAGTATATCGGGGACATCCTGAAAGAGGAGACGAGGACCGTCACCCTCAGGACCGAAGTTAAGAACGAAGGATATCGTCTGAAGCCCGGCATGTTCGCCTCCCTGACTATCCTCCTCGACCGGCAGGCCCGAGCCCTGACCGTGCCGCAGGCCGCCGTTCTGGATGACCGGGACCGCAAGATCGTCTTCCTCAGCCGTGACGGCGAATTCTTTCCCAGGGTGATCGTCACGGGGCCCAAGATGGACGGCTTTCTCACAATCCTCAGCGGACTCGCGGATGGGGACAGGGTGGTCACCAATGGGAACTTCCAGCTCAAGTCCAAGCTCTATGACGAAATCCTCAAGGGATCCCATGTCCATTGATGCCCATCGCTTCTCGACGCCATGATCACTCGCTAACGGAGAATTGTCCATGATCGACAGAATCATCGATTTCGCCCTGAAACACCGGCTCTTGACCGTCTTTTTGATTAGCTTGGTCTGCCTCTGGGGAGTCATCGTGTATTTCCGGATGCCCAAGGACATCTATCCGGACCTGAACGCCCCCCTTGTGAACATCATCACGGAAAATTCGGGCATGGCTTCCGAGGACGTCGAACGGCTCATCACCTTTCCCCTCGAGAGCCTGCTGTCCGGCGCGCCCGGAGTGACCCGGGTCCGGTCCGAATCGACGACGGGGGATTCCGTGGTGACAGTGGAGTTCGACTGGGGCACGAACATCTACATGGCTCGGCAGATCGTGGCCAGCAAGATCGAGTTGGTCACCGGCCGGCTGCCCCTGGGGACCTCCCAACCCCTCCTCGGCCCCGTTTCGTCCCGGATGGGGGAGGTGTTCGAGTTCGCCGTCGTCGGCGAAGAGGAGACCGATCCCATGGATCTGCGCTCGGTCGCTGACTGGACCATCCGCTACCAGATCCAGGGCGTTCCGGGAGTGTCGTTCGTCATCAACCTCGGCGGGTTCATACGCCAGTTCCAGGTCTTTCTCAAGCCCGAAATGCTCATGAACTACGGGATCACCATCGCCGAGGTCAAAGAGGCGATCGAGGCCAGCAACCGGAATTTCAGCGGCGGCATCATCCCCCAGGGCACCCAGGAGATCCTGATCAAGGGCGAAGGCCGGATCGAGACGCTGGACCATCTGCGCGACACGGTCATCACGTCGAGGGACAATGTTCCCGTCTTCGTCAAGGACGTCGCCGACGTCCGGATCGGCAGCAAGTTCCGCCGGGAATCCGCCAGCCACAACGGACGGGAGGCGGTCAACGTCACGATCGAAAAACAGTACGGGGGCGACACCCTGGGCGCCATCCGGAACATCAAAGCGGCGCTGGCCCGGATCGGCCGGGACCTGCCGTCAGGGATCGGGATCAAGGCCTTTTACGACCAGTCCATCCTGATTCTGAAATCCATTTCCCACGTAGAGGTCTCCATGCTCTATGGCGCACTTCTCATCATCCTGGTCATGATCCTCTTCATGGGAAACTTGCGCAGCTCGCTGATCGCCTCCCTGACCATTCCTTTCTCGATCCTCGTCGCCCTGGTCATTATGGACCTCTTCGGCGTCAAGCTCACGGTCATGTCCATCGGTGGCCTGGCCATCGGCATCGGAAAGGTGGCCAACGGCTCAATCATTATGGTGGAAAATATCTTTCGCGTGCTCAAGGAAAAAAAGGGTCAGGCCACCACCCTGGAGCTCACGGCCGAGGCGGCCAAGGATGTCGGCCGCTACCTTTTTTCCGCCAATCTTATCATCATTCTGGTCTTTCTGCCCCTGATGACCATGAAAGGGCTCGAGGGGGCGATGTTCCGTCCCACGGCCTTCGCCGTGGCGGCGGCCCTGTTCGGATCCCTGATCATAAACATCACGCTCAAGCCCGTCCTGGCCTCCGCCTTCCTCACGGCAGAGCACTTGAAAAACAAGAAAAACCTGTTGACCGATTTCCTCACCAAAGTCTATCACCGAGTGTTGCTGAAGGCCCTCCATTCCAAGAAGCTCATCATCGTCTGTTTCATCGTCCTGATCGTTTGCGCGGCCATCGCCTTTTCCTTCCTCGGCAAGGAGTTCATCCCACCGCTCGACGAGGGAGCGATCCTGGCCTCGACCGTCATGCTGCCGGAGACGTCACTCGAGGAATCCGTGAAAATGGGCACCCGGGTCGAAAAGATCATACTTTCGTTCCCCGAGGTCGTATCGGTCACCCGGACCACGGGCACGGCCGAAGCCTCGGAACACGTCCACCCCGTCTGCCACAGCCACTACAACATCGAGCTCTTGCCCCGCGAGAAACGGAAGAGAGGGTTCCAGGAGATCACCCAGGCCATGCGCGAAGAGCTCGACAAGCTGCCCGGCCTGGCCTACATTTTCGAGCAGCCCATCGCCAACAAGCTGGCCGAGATGCTGACCGGGGCAGAGGGCGAGCTGTCCGTGAAACTGTTCGGCCCGGACCTGGGCGTTCTCAACGACAAAGTCCAGGAGATCCGCGGCGTTCTGGAGAATGTCCGCGGTGTCGTCGACCTCCAGGTCGAGCAGACCTCGGGCATCCCTCAACTCGTCCTCCGCCTCGACAGGGGCCGAATGGCCCTCCACGGCATCTCCGTCGGGCAGGTCGCCGACCTCATCGAAACCGCCCTCAACGGCATCGAGGCCACCGATGTTTATGAGACCGACCGGATCACTTCCGTGCTGGTCAGGCTGCCCGAGAGCTACCGGGGGGACGAAGAGGCGATCCGGAACCTCCTCGTCGACGCCCCGGGCGGGCAGCGGATCCCGCTCTCGGATCTAGCCGAGATCCGGAGAGACGAAGGACCGCAGACCATTTTCCGGGAAAACCTTCAGCGCCGGAAGATCATCCTGTGCAACATCGAAAAGCGCGACCTCGCGGGTTTCGTCGAAGAGGCTCAGGCCCTGATCGATGCCCAAATCTCCCTTCCGGCGGGCTACTACGTGACCTTCGGGGGCCAGTTCGAAAGCCAGCAGAGGGCCCTCCGCCATCTGACCCTCTTGATGGCCCTGGTGATCCTGATCATCTTCGTCATCCTCTTCTCGTCCTTCGGATCGATCCGACAGGCTTTGCTGATCATCATGAACATCCCTTCGGCCCTCGTCGGCGGCATCGTCGCCTTGATCATCTTCGGCGAAACGCTTAACGTCTCGTCGACGATCGGCCTTATCGCCCTGTTCGGGATCTGCGCTCAGAACGACATCGTCCTCGTCGCGAAGATCAACGACCTCCGGCGCCGAGGCGCCGCCCTTCACGAGGCGGTCATCGAGGGCGCCATGGTCAAATTCCGCCCCATCTTCATGACGGATATGGTCATGATCGTCGCGCTCCTGCCCATGGCCTTGATCACGACGACCGGCTCGGAACTTCACCGTCCGCTCGCCATCGTATACATCGGCGGCTTTTTCTTTGCCATCTTCCTCCGCCTGATCATGGTCCCGGTCCTCTACGAGACGCTGATGGCCTGGGGCCGGCAGGGCGGAGATCCCGGCGCCGTCCCGGACAAGCCTCGCTCTTTGATAACTCGTTGAATTATGAAGGCTTAGGGGATTGTCAGGAGGATGGAGAAAGGCTATAATAAATAGCGTGGATGAGCCGTCCAGGGCATGATCGCCGGCTGAAAAGGGAAAGATCTTGAAATCAAGGCGAACTCAACGGACCGCTCCTTCTCTGAAGAAGGCCTTCGGCAGCGGTGCCTCGACCGAAGCGATTTTGGAAAGCATCTCGGACGGCGTTTTCACGGTGGATCCGGAATGGCGCATCACGTCGTTCAACCGGGCGGCCGAAGAGATCACGGGAGTCGCGCGCGGGGAGGCCCTGGGAAAACGGTGCTCGGAGGTCTTCCGTTCCAGCATGTGCGAAGCCGAATGCGCGCTCCGCCGGACCTTGAAAACGGGGAAGCCGGTCATCGGCAAGTCCGGCTACATCATCGATTCGGACGGGAACCGCATCCCCATCAGCGTCTCCACGGCCGTGCTGCGGGACGCCGCGGGACGCGTCACCGGCGGGGCGGAGACCTTTCGCGACCTCTCCGAGGTCGAGGCGTTGCGCCGCGAACTTGAGGGAAAAATCCAGATCGGCGATCTTGTCAGCCGCAGCCCTTTGATGCAGCGGCTGTTCGAGGTCCTGCCCGCCCTCGCCGCGAGCCCCAGCACGGTCCTCATCCTCGGCGAGACGGGAACCGGAAAGGAATTGGTGGCCCGCACGATCCATTCCCTCAGCCCCCGCAGCCAGGGGCCGTTCATCGCGGTCAACTGCGGGGCCTTGCCCGACACGCTTCTGGAATCGGAATTGTTCGGTTACAAGGCCGGAGCGTTCACCGGCGCGATCAAAGATAAGCCCGGCCGTTTTGCGATGGCCAGGGGAGGGACCCTCTTCCTCGACGAGATCGGAGAAGTGAGTCCGGCGTTGCAGGTCCGCCTGTTGCGGGTTCTCCAGGACCGGGCCTACGAGCCGCTTGGGGCGACCCGTTCCGAGAGCACGGACGCGAGGATCATCGTCGCCACCAACAAAGATCTGATCGACCAAGTGCGCCAGGGCGTTTTCCGCGAGGACCTCTACTACCGCGTGAACGTGGTGCGCATTGAACTGCCCCCGCTGCGCGGCAGGAAAGAGGACATTCCGCTTCTCGTGGAGCAGTTCGTCGCCCGGTTCAATCGGCTGCAGATGAAATTCGTCCAGGGGATGACCTCCGAAGCCCTGTCGCTCTTGATGGCCCATCACTGGCCGGGAAACATCCGCGAACTGGAAAACGTCATCGAGCGCGCTTTCGTCCTCTGTCACGAGGGGTTGATCGGCATCGGGCACCTGCCCGGGGAGTTGACGGGCAGCGGCGCGGCGGGGGGAGCAGGGCCCGAGGCGAGATCGGCCCATGATATTCTCGACGCCCAGGCACTCCGTGCCGCCCTTGAACACAACGCCTTCAACCGCCTGGCGGCGGCGAAGGAGCTCGGCATCCACAAGACCACGTTTTTCCGCAGAATGAAGAAACTGGGGATAACCCCACCCAAGCAGGACGGCCGGCAGAAACGGCGGCAGAAATAGTAGCTGAAACGCGCCTGTCTTACTATGCAAGAGTAGCTAAATGGCCACTCAATGGACTGTCGCAAGTTCCTCGCTGATCGCTCTAATCCCTTTCAATCCAACGGCATAGGCCTATGTTCCAGCACCTGCTGATCTTGGCACGACAATTGCAAATATTCCCTATGTGAACCATATACAGGAACTGGGATCATGAAAGCGGCCTTCGCCCACTGGGACCATCGAATAGCGCCGGTCTTCGACGTCGCCCGGCAGATCCACGTCGTCGCGGGCGAGTCGGGGCGAATTACTGCTGAATCGGAGGAAGTCCTGGCGGACGACCTGCCTCTTCAGAAGGTGATCCGTCTGGCGGAACTCGGCGTCGGCACACTGGTATGCGGCGCGATCTCCAGGCCTCTGCATGCGATGGTCGCAGCTTACGGCATCCAGGTGGTCCCGTTCGTGGCCGGCGATTTGAGCGAGGTCATTCAGGCTTGGCTCCGCGGCGGTCTCGATGGCGGCGAGTTTGCCATGCCCGGCTGCTTCGGG
Organism: uncultured Eubacteriales bacterium; assembly: GCA_964652895.1. Lineage (GTDB taxonomy): Bacteria > Acidobacteriota > Aminicenantia > Aminicenantales > Saccharicenantaceae > RBG-16-66-30. The sequence continues at coordinate 41,034 of CAZZCH010000016.1, read as the reverse complement.
CGAGGCCGCGGCCGTCGCCGGGGAACCTATGGCATCAACCGGGAGGAATATCTCATGAATGGAAGAGGACGCGGCGGAATGGGACCGGGTGGAGGACGGGGACAAGGGAGAGGCGGCCAGGGACGAGGCCGCATGGGCGGTCCCCTTGCGGGGGGCGCCGGAGGCGCCTGTCTGTGTCCGAAATGCGGGCATCGCGAACCGCACGAATTGGGAGTACCCTGCGTACAGAAGCCGTGCCCGAAATGCGGCACGGCGATGATAAGGGAATAAAATAACGAAAGGAGTCTATGACCATGCCATCAGGAGACAGAACTGGGCCCATGGGAATGGGCGCAATGAGCGGACGCGCGGCCGGATACTGCGCGGGGTTTGGAATGTCGGGGTACGCGAATCCCATTCCGGGGCGAGGCTTCGGGATGGGCTTCGGGCGAGGCCGCGGCGCCGGGGGACGTGGGTTCGGCGGCGGCGGACGCGGCTGGCGGCACATGTTCTACGCCACGGGCCTGCCGGGCTGGGCGCGATTCGGCGGGTATGCCGCGTCGTACCAGCCGCCCGACCCGGAGGCGGAGAAGCAGGCGCTCAGCAGCCAGGCCGAAGCCTTGCAGTCGGAACTGGACCTCATCAAGAAGCGCCTTTCCGAGATCGAAACCGGGGCCGCCGAGCGGTCCATTTGAACAGTTGATTAAAGGAAACCGATGGACAATGAAGATGAAAATCGCCTTTAGTACGTCGGGAGAGACCCTGGAATCGCCGCTGGACGCGCGCTTTGGCCGCGCCCCGAAGTTCCTGGTCTACGATCTGGACAGCGAAACCTTCGAGGTGGTGGATAATCAGCAGAACCTGAACGCGGCCCAGGGGGCCGGGATCCAGTCGGCGGAGACGGTGGCTCGCTTGGGGGCTAAGAGTCTCGTGACCGGACATTGCGGGCCGAAGGCCTTTCGCGTGCTTCTGGCGGCCGGGATCAAGGTCTACACCGCCGACGCGCCTACTGTGGCCGCGGCCTTGGATCTCTATCGCTCCGGAAAGCTGACCGAGGCCAAGGCCGCCGACGTGGACGGGCACTGGACGTGAACGGCGGGGTCATGGAGGGCGACGTGCGCCTGTCCGTTGTTGGATTACGTGTTGGGACGTTTGCCCGGACGCGACCCCGCGCCGAGTTCTTAGATCCAGGAGAAGGCTTCCTTGCCGGGATATGACGGAACGGGGCCAAGGGGTCAAGGCCCCCTGACGGGCGAAGGGCGTGGATTCTGTCTTTTGAGGATCCCCCGCGCGCCGGACGAGCCGGTCTCGGGTTTCGCCGGGAGCTCGGGTTATCCCGTGTGCTTCCGGCCTCCGGCGATCCAAACGGATCCGGAGTCCGTACAGGCCCAGATCAGAGGGATCGAGACGACCATACGCGGCATGAAATATCGCCTGACGGCCTTGGCAGCCCGATTGTCTGAAACAGAGAAGTGAGAATGATAAAAAAGGAACGTCAGCAAAGTCGCCTCTCCTTCCGTATCATGTCGATGGAATTCCTCCTCCGCGACCGCCTTCGCCCGCCGGTCAAGATCCTCCAGGATGCGGGCCTCCGTCCCGGCCTGGCGGTCCTGGATTTCGGCTGCGGCCCGGGCGGCTTCTCGCTGGCGGCCGCCCAGATCGTCGGCCCCGCCGGCCGCGTTTACGCGCTGGATATCCATCCCCTGGCCATCCGGTCGGTCAAACGCGCGGCTGCCCGCCGGGGCGTTCAGAACATGTTCGCGGTCGATGGCTCGGCGGACCGTTTCGCCGAGGATACCTTTGATGTTATCCTGTTCTACGATGTTCTTCATGACCTCCCGGATGGGGCCGCCGTTTTGACGGAGATATCCCGCATCCTGAAGCCGAACGGTTTTTTGTCCGTCAGGGATCATCACTTGAAGGAGCCGGCGCTCCACGAGGCGGTGACCTCCGGCGGACTTTTTAAAAGTGCCGGGTACACCCGATGGTCCTTCCGATTCGCGCCGAGCAAGGGAAACACGGTATCCCCGTGATCCTCGCCATCGCCTCGGGCAAGGGGGGGACCGGCAAGACGACGGTCGCGGTGAACCTTGCACGGGCGCTCGGCTTCAAGGTGCAGCTCCTGGACTGCGACGTGGAAGAGCCGAATGACCACCTTTTTCTCAAGGGAACCCGGCGCGAGGAGGAACCCGTCACCATTCCGGTTCCTCAAGTGGACGAATCCCTCTGCGACGGGTGCGGCGAATGCGGGCGCTTCTGCGAGTACCACGCCATCGTTTCGTTCGGGGCGACCCCTCTCGTCTTTCCCGAGATGTGCCACGGCTGCGGGGGCTGCGCGAAGGTATGCCCCAAGAAGGCTATTCACGAAGTTGACAAGCGCATAGGAGTTGTCCAAACGGCCCAGGCAGAGAACATCACGCTCATCCAGGGCCGGCTCGATGTCGGCGTGGCCATGTCGCCGCCGCTGATTCGCGCGGTCAAGGCCCGTTTGCGAAAAGGCCGCCCCGCGATCCTGGACGCGCCTCCGGGAACGTCCTGCCCGGTGATCGCCACGCTCCGGGGAGCGGACTTCGTCGCGCTCGTCACGGAGCCCACGCCGTTCGGCTTGCACGATCTCAAGCTCGCCGTGGATATGGTGCGGGAGCTCCGGATCCCGTTCGGCGTGGTCGTCAACCGGGTCGGGATCGGCGACGACCGGGTGCACGTGTTCTGCGGCAATGAGGGCATCCCCGTCCTCTTGGAAATTCCGGACGACCGGCGGATCGCCGAGGTGTATTCGAGGGGCGAACTCATCGTCGAGGCCCTGCCGGAATACCGCGCTCACTTTGAGCGGCTTTGGGAGGCTGTCCGGGAGCGGACATCGACCGATTCCACCGATAAGAACGGAAGGGATGGCCATGAAAGACCATGAAGAGATAGCCCGGAGAAAGACCGCATTTCTTGTCCGGACGGAACAGTACTCGAGCCTCGGGTTCGACCGATTTGCGGCCGCGGATTTCGTGGTCGCGACGGGTGGCCGGCCCTCGGGCCCCGCTCTGGATATCGGCACCGGCAAGGGGCTCACGGCCATGGCCATGGCCCGCCGGGGATTGGAGGTGGTCTCCGTGGATCCCGATGCGGAGGAACAAGCCATCGCGTTTCTTTTGGCCGCGGACGCGGGCTTGGAAGATCATATCCGTTTTTTCCGGGGAGACGCGTCCGTCTTGCCCTATTCCGAGGATCATTTCGGCTGCGCCGCCCTGGTGGATGTCCTCCATCATTTGCAGGACCCCGGGCCCGTGCTCGAAGAGACGGCCAGGGTCCTGAGGCCGTCCGGGATCTTGATCCTGGCGGATTTCTCAAGGGAAGGGTTCGAACTCGTCGCCCGGGTGCATCAAGAGGAGGGGCGGACGCATCTCGTCAGCGGCGCGACGCCGGAGTCGGCGTCGGCGTTTCTTTTGGGGAAAGGGTTCGAGCTGACGGCACGCCGGAGCGGTCATATGCACGAAGTGATCGTGCTGACGAAAACGGCGGGAAAAGGGATCTCAGGGAAATGACGCACGACGCAACGGATGCGGCGTTAGCTTAGAGAGGGGAGCCTATGCGGGAGTTGGTTGTCATCAGCGGCAAAGGCGGAACGGGCAAGACCAGCCTGGTCGCCTCGTTCGCCGTTTTGGCCGACCGGCCCGTTATCGCCGATTGTGACGTGGATGCGGCGGATCTGCACCTGGTCCTTTCGCCGCGGATCGGGGAACGCCACGAGTTCCGCAGCGGGCATAAGGCGATCATCCGGCCGGAAGACTGCACCAGTTGCGGAACGTGCCTGGCGCATTGCCGGTTCGGGGCGGTGCTGACGCCCGCCGTTCAGGAGGAAGCGCGGAAGTCGGGCAGGATCCGGTTGAACTGCTTGGACTGCGCGAACTGTGAACGATCCTGCGAGTCGCGGACCAACGCCATCATCGAAGAAATGAGCGAGGCCTCGGGCGGAACTCGGCCGGCCGCCTACGCCATCGATCCCTTCGCCTGCGAAGGCTGCGGCGTATGCGTCCGGTTCTGCCCGCAGAAGGCCATCGCTTTTCCGGAGTCTCTCTCGGGCGAATGGATGGTGTCGGAGACCCGCTGCGGCCCGATGGTCCATGCCCGGCTGGGTGTCGCGGCCGAGAACTCCGGCAAGCTGGTCTCTCTGGTCCGACGGGAAGCCCGGCGCATCGCCGAGGCGGAAGGCCGTCCCTGGATCATCGTGGACGGCCCGCCGGGGATCGGCTGTCCGGTCATCGCTTCGGTGACCGGCGCGACGCTCGTGCTGGCCGTCACGGAACCCACGGTGTCGGGGGAGCATGACCTGGAACGGGTCCTCTCTCTGACACGGCACTTCGACATTCCGGCGGCCGTCTGTGTGAACAAGTGGGACCTCAACCCCGGGATGACGGGACGGATCGAGGACAAGGCCCGCCGGGCAGGGGCGCGCATCGTCGGCCGCATCCGGTACGACCGTGCCGTGACCCTGGCCCAGATGTGGGAGCGGGCCGTCGTGGAGACCGAGGCCCCGTGCGGCGAGGATATTCGACTCGTCTGGAACGAACTGGGCTTGTAGGAGGCAACAACGGCCATGGAAAGCATTCCGCCCGGCGAAAAAAAAACATGCGAGACCTGCGGCGACACGAGTTGTTCGGCGTCCCGGCGCGAGAAGGACGAAAGCGAACAGGAATTCGAGGATCGCCGGAAACTCCAATCGCGGCTCTGCCGCATCCGGCGCAAGATCGTCGTCCTGTCGGGCAAAGGAGGCGTCGGCAAGAGCACGGTGGCCGTCAACCTCGCCACGGCGCTGATGATGTCGGGCCAACGCGTCGGGCTCTTGGATGTCGATATCCACGGCCCGAGCATCCCGACCATGCTGGGCCTCGAGCGGGAGAGGATCCTGGGAAGCGAGGACGGGCTGCTGCCCATCGATAAAGGCGGGCTGAAAGTCATGTCCCTGGGTTTTCTGCTGCAGGATCAGGACGCCGCCGTGATCTGGCGAGGACCGATGAAAATGGGCGTGATCAAGCAGTTCCTCAAGGATGTGGCCTGGGGCGACCTGGACGACCTGATCATCGATTCCCCGCCGGGGACCGGGGACGAACCGCTTTCGGTCTGTCAGCTGATCGGCGCGTTGGACGGCGCGGTGATCGTCACGACGCCCCAGAAGGTGGCGGCGGTGGACGTCCGCAAGTCCATCACGTTCTGTCGGCAGCTTCATGTGCCGGTGCTCGGGGTGGTGGAGAACATGAGCGGGTTCGCCTGTCCGAAATGCGGCGAAGTCACCCAGATCCTTCCCTCGGGCGGAGGCCGGCGCATCGCGGAAGATATGAACGTTCCGTTCCTCGGCGCCATTCCCATGGACCCGAAGATCGCCGCAGCCGGCGACGGCGGCCGGGCTTGGTCCGGTCAAGATCCCACCTCTCCCGTGGCCCGGGTCATGAACGCAATTATCGCGCGGATCGGCGGGGACGGCGATCGAGATGTTCCCGAGGGCGGAGAACGCGAGGCGCCTCGAAAAACGATCGGGGCGACACGAGATGACAAATAGGGGATGTTGTCATGGTCGAAGGCATGCCGGCGGGAAGAGATTCCCGTCCCGGTCATCATAACAATCAAGCAAGACGGCAACTCGGACATCAAATCGAAAAAGGAGAAAACACATGAAAATCGCCATTCCATTGGCCGGCGGGAAACTCTCGATGCATTTCGGGCACTGCGAGCTGTTCGCTTTGGTCGACGTGGACCCGGTGGAAAAAAAGATCCTCAAGCGCGAAGACGTCGAGCCCCCGCCGCACGAACCGGGGCTTCTTCCGAAATGGCTGGCGGAGCGCGGAGCGAACGTGATCATCGCCGGAGGCATGGGGCAGCGAGCCCAAGGGCTGTTCGCCGAACACGGCATTTGCGTGATCGTCGGCGCCCCCGGCGATTCGCCCGAACGCCTGGTCGGCGATTATCTGGCCGGGACGCTCCAGGCCGGAGTTAATACCTGCGACCACTGAAAAGGAGATGTCGTTGAAACATAAATATCTAAGCCCAGAAACCGCCGTTATCCACGCCGGGCAAGAGCCCGATACCCTTTACGGCGGGGTGTCGGTCCCCATCTATCAATCGTCCACGTTCGCCTTCGAGAGCGCCGAACAGGGGGCGGCCCGGTTCGCCGGCCGCGAAAAAGGCTTCATCTACACGAGGATCGCGAACCCGACCATCCGGGCCCTCGAAGAGAGCTTGGCGACGCTTGAAGGCGGTTTCGACGCCTCGGCCACGGCCACGGGAATGGCCGCCGTGTCGACGGTCTACACGGCGCTCCTCGATAAGGACGCGCATGTCATCGGCACGGCCTCGATCTACGGGCCTTCGCGGACGATCCTCGAGAACGAATTCTCGCGGTTCGGGGTCAGCGCGGATTTCGTGGACACTTCGGACGTCCGGAACATCGAAAAACGCCTGCGGCCGACGACCCGGCTCCTGTTCATCGAGACGCCGTCCAATCCGACGCTGGCCATCACGGATATCAAGGCCTGCGCCCGGCTGGTCCGCGACAAGGGCATCACGCTCGTCGTCGACAACACGTTCTCCAGCCCGCTTCTGCAGAACCCGCTCGCCTTGGGCGCCGATGTCGTCATCCATAGCCTGACGAAGTTCATCAATGGCCATAGCGACGTCGTGGGCGGCGTCATCATCGCCCGCGAGGAAGCGCTCCATCAGAGGCTCCGCAAGGTCCTCGTCCTCATGGGCGGCACAATGGACCCTCACCAGGCTTGGCTCGTCCTCAGAGGCGTCAGGACGCTGGCCCTCAGGGTCGAGAAGAGCCAGAAAAACGCCGCCGTACTGGCTCCCTGGCTGGCCGCCCACCCCAAGGTCCGCTGGGTGAATTACCCGGGACTCGAGAACCACCCCCAGCATGCCCTGGCCAAGGAGCAGATGAAGGGCTTCGGATCGATGATCTGCTTCGGCCTCCACGGCGGGTACGAGTCGGGCCGAAAGATGATCAACGCCGTCCGTCTCTGCACGCTGGCCGTCTCACTCGGCGGGATCGAGAGCCTTATCCAGCACCCGGCCAGCATGACCCACGCCGGGATATCCAAAGAGCATCGCGAGATGGCCGGCATCACCGACGATCTCATCCGCCTTTCGGCCGGTTGCGAGGGCGTCGAGGACCTGCGGGAGGACCTGCGGCAGGCCCTGACAAGGCCTGAGCGCTCATTGAAGGGAGCACGATCATGAAGCCCAGCCGGACGGACTGGAAGTACGTCGTCGACACGTTGATGTTTCTCTGCGTGTCGGGGATCGTCCTCATCGGTCTCCTAATGGGATTTGTCATCCCGGAAGGCCGCGTGGGTCTCGGGGAGTCCAAATATTTCTTAGGGCTCCACCGCCACCAGTGGGGGGACATCCATCTCTATCTCTCTCTGGCCTTCACGGTGTTCGTCATCGTCCATATCGTCCTCGCCTGGAGCTGGTTCAAGGGAAAGGCACGGAGCATTTTTGGCAAAGCTTGGAAGGCCGCGGTGGGGCTGACGGTCGTGGCCGCTTTCCTCATCCCCGTCATCTTCTGGCTCTCCATGCCAAAGAACGACCCGGCCTACGCCGAGTTCGGGGAGGGACACGGCCAACAGGGCAGGCGGGTCGTTGAGAGCGGCCGCCCGGCGCCGGAGCCGCTTGGCCAAGCCGCCTCGACGGCCGCCTTGGCAGGAGCTGCCGCCGAAACGCGCGATCCGGGCGGGGCGGCTCCCGCAGTGCAGGAGGTTCATGGCGATAAGGTCGTGGCCGGCCGGCAGGAGGCCGGGACCGCCGAGGCCGTCATCACCGGAAAGATGACCCTCCGGGAGGTCGGACGAACGACAGGGGTCGAGGCCAAGGATATCGCGGCCCGGCTCGGGCTTCCGGCCGATGTCTCGCTCGACGAGACTTTGGGGCGCCTTCGGCAGACCTACGCCTTCGAGATGCAGGCCGTGAGAGACGTCGTCGCCGGGCTCCTCAAAGATAAACGGCTGCCACTGTCGCCCTGACCCCTTCGTTTCCCCGATCTCAGCCCGGGCCCTACGGGAAGACGATGCCGGACGTTGTCTTTGACTTGAACCCGGCGTGAACGTAAAATGCCTCTCGGTGATATTCCCAAAGGAGGAAGGACCATGAAGATCTCCCGCCGACTGATCTCGGTCGTCATCTTAGTTCTCGCGGTCACCGGGCTAAGCCTCAATTCGCAGCAGGCCGCAAGTCAGGCGCCGGACGAGGCCAAGATCCTGCAGGCCATGCATCTCATCCAGAGCCAGCCGCTTTACAACTACGTCAAGGAGCTCGTCTCCGAGAAGTACGGCGGGAGGTTGACCGGGACCAAGGAGTTCGAGGCCTGTGGCGCTTGGATCGAGTCTTTGCTCAAGGGCTGGGGCGTCCAACCGGCGGGCGACAACGGGACCTACCGGCAGAATTTCCCCAATCCCTATACGACCGTCTATCCGGGCGGCGTGTGCGTCCTTCATGTGCCCTACGGGAAGAACGGGGTGATCAAAAAATACTACAAGTACGAGGATGAGTTCATCCCCGGCGGGACGTCGGGTTCGGGCGAGGTCACGGCCGAGGTCGTCTATGTCGGCTACGGCGTCACCGCTCCCGAGCTCGGCTACGACGATTACAAGGGCGTCGACGTCAAAGGCAAGATCGTGCTCATGGAGTCCGAGGTGCCGGTCGGGCCCAGCGAGAAGACGCTCGAGTTATTCATGAAATGGCGGCCCTATTCGTTCCATCAGTATAAGCTCAAGAACGCGGCCGCCCACGGGGCCAAGGGCATGATCTACAACTATGGACCTATCGGCAACCCCAACAACGCCTACGTGGACGGCTTCGTCTATCACCACGTCGGCGCGGCCGTCGTCGGCGACATCTTCGCCGGAACCGGCCGGACGGACAAAGACACGGTGGCCAGGATCCGCGCCGAGCTCAAGCCCCAGTCCTTCGCCACGGGCAAGACGATGACCATCAGCAATAAGACCAAACACCATCCCGACGGTGTCGGCTTCAACGTCATCGGCCAGATCCCGGGCACCGACCCCAAGCTCAAGGACGAGGTCATCATCGTCGGCGGGCACCTCGACCACCTCGGCCGGATGTGGGAGCTCATGCCCGGGGCCAATGACAACGCCACGGCCGTGGCCGTCGGCCTGGGTGTCGCCGAGGCCGTAGCCAAGTGCGTCGTCAAACCGAAGCGGACCGTCGTTTTCTTCTTCTTCGGCAGCGAGGAACAGAGCGAGGACCAGGGGACGCAAGGTTCGCACTACTACACGGAGCATCCTCTCTTCCCTCTCGATAAAACAGTTGTTTTCATCAATATGGAAGGCCCTGGCAGCGGCGACAAGATCTCCGCTTCCGGCGGGACGACCTATCCCAAATTCTGGGAATTCGTCGAGAAGGCCAACAAGGGCTTCATCCACAGGACGCTCACCACGGGACCGGCGTCCTACCCCGGCCGGCCGCGGCAGGACTCGGCCTGGTTCTTCTGGAAGGGTGTGCCGTCCCTGACCTTCGGCTCGTACGGCGGGCCGCGGCCGTCCTACCCCACTTACCACACTCCGCATGATGACATCAGCCTCATCACCCCCGAGATCATGGAGGATATCGCCCAGCTCCTGTTCATGGTTATCATGGACATGAGTGATGAGCCCGTGCTCAACTTCCGTAACTGATTTTGGCGCGGGACGTCACCCGTATTCGCTGTGATGGGGGCCATCCATATCCCCCGGCCCCCGGGAACCAGTCCCGGCGGTTCCCCCATCGCGAAGCGATGGGCCCCCCTCCGCTACGGGGGCTCTGGATGCCCCCCATCACAGCCCGGGTGGCGTCTAGCGTGCCCAAGGCCGATGGGAGAATGCAGAAGATAATCGGGGCGGAGTTGAGTCGAGGTTCGTAGAAATTAAATATGCAGCTCGACGATATCTTCGTCGGCGAGGACGTGGTCGCGGTTGACCCGCAGGCCGTCGAAGCCGGTCGCGTTCCAGACGCGGGCGTACTGGAGCTTTTCCGAAAAGTCCTTGTGGACCGCCTTGGCCATGTCCATCACGGTGCTCCCCCGCTTGAGGGCGAACGGGGAGGCCCTCTCCGCCTTTTTCCCGGGGATCTTGCTATAGACGCGGACGACATGGAGAAGATCGAAGATCGCCCGGCGGAGCGTCTCGAGGCCCTGGCCGGTCGTTGCTGACACCGGGATACGTTCGAAAGGCCCTTCGAGAAGGACGCCGAGGTCCTCGAAGGCCTTCCTGGCGCCCTCCGCATCGACCTTGTTCGCGGCGAGGACGGTCCGCTTCAGGAACGGGAACCGTTCGGGAGGGATGACCGTCGCCGTGGGAACGAGGCCCACCTTCCGTTCCTTGAGCCGGCGGAGGACGCCGTCGAGCAGACCGGCGGTCGCCGGGTCAGCCAGGTCGGCGACCAGGAGGACGGCGTCGGCCATTTTGACCATCTCCGGGAACCACGTCTCCATGATCTCCCCGGTCACCGGAGGCGTGTCGATGAGCTGGATCTGGATCGTGTCGAAAGGCATCATGTAGGGAGCGGGGAGGCGGGTGCTGAAGGGATAATCGGCGACCTCGACATCGGCGCCCGTGAGCGCCTTGACCAGGCTGGATTTGCCGGCGTTCGGCGGGCCGACGCAGACGACCTGACCGGCGCCCGACTTTTCGACATTTTGCGTCGGGGCGTGCTTGGCCGTGGCTTGCCGGCGCTCGCCATCCTCCCGGGCCTTGGCGATCTTTTGCCGGTACATGGCGATGAGCTTATCGGTGCCCTTGTGGTGGGGGATGACGGCGATCAGCCGCTCGTAGATCTCGATCTTTTCCTGCGGTGTCCGGGCCGCGCGCAGTTCGGCCTCGATCTTGTGGTACTCGGGCGGCAGATTGGCCGGCATGGGGTCCTCGCGGGAAATTATAGCGTATATCGGCCAAGAGGGACAGTCCCCTCACGAGGGGACTGTCCCTCTTTTTTCGGCGCTAACTGTGAGAAAATTCGGCACCTTCGGGCGTCCTTTTTAGAGGGCCGGTTGGGCGGCTTGGTCCGAGCGCTTTAAAACTCGCTTAAGCTATTGAAATAAAAGAGATTAATATTTATGAAAAGCGAAGATTTTCCTTTACTTTTGGACCCTTTTTTTGCTATAATATTTTTTTGGAAAATACTCCCGGGTCCCGTGACGTTCCTGCGCCGGAAACCCGCATTTTTATTAAGTGAACGAACATGACGCAAGAAAAGTATACTGCTGAAAGCATCAAGGTCCTGAAGGGTCTGGAGGCCGTCCGGAAGCGGCCGGCAATGTATATCGGCAGCACCGGGACGGAAGGTCTCCACCATCTCGTCTACGAAGTCGTCGACAACAGCGTCGACGAGGCCTTGGCCGGCTACTGCACCGAGGTCGACGTCTTCATCCACGTCGACAACTCGATCACGGTCGTCGATAACGGCCGCGGCATCCCCGTCGGCGAGCACAAGAAGGAGAAGAAGTCGGCGGCCGAGGTCGTCATGACCATGCTCCACGCCGGCGGCAAATTCGACCAGAAGAGCTATAAGGTCTCGGGCGGCCTCCACGGTGTCGGCGTCTCGGTCGTCAACGCCCTGTCGAAGCGCCTCGACCTCGAGATCAAAAGAGACGGCGGCATCTTCACCCAGAGCTACGAGCGGGGCAACCCCGTCGCCAAGCTGAAACAGATCGGCAAGACCAAGAAGACCGGGACCAAGGTCACGTTCTGGCCGGACGAGGACATTTTCGAATTCGTTGAATACAACTTCGAGATCCTGACCCAAAGGCTGCGCGAGCTCTCCTTCCTCAACAAGGGCCTCAAGATCACGATCACCGACGAACGGACCAACAAGTCCTACGAGTTCCAGTACAAGGGCGGGATCCGGGAGTTCGTCGAGTACCTCAACCAGAGCAAGCAGACGATCAACCCCAAGCCCATCCTGTTTGAGGGCGAGCGCGAGGGCGTCTTCGTCGACCTGGCCATCCAGTACAACATGTCCTACGCCGACACGATCTGCTCCTTCGTCAACAACATCAACACGACGGAGGGCGGCACCCACCTCATCGGGTTCAAGGCGGCCCTGACCCGGTCCCTCAACACCTACGCCAGCTCCCACAACCTCCTCAAGGACCTCAGCGAGAACATCACCGGCGACGACTGCCGGGAGGGCCTGACGGCCGTCCTGAGCATCAAGCTCCACGACCCCCAGTTCGAGGGCCAGACCAAGACCAAGCTCGGCAACTCCGAGGTCAAGGGCATCGTTGAGTCCATCGTCAACGAGCAGTTGGCCACCTACCTCGAGGAGAACCCGACGATCGCCAAGAAGATCGTCATGAAGATCATCGACGCGGCCCGGGCCCGGGAAGCCGCCCGCAAGGCCCGCGAGCTGGCCCGTCGCAAGGGCGTCCTCGAGTCGACTTCGCTCCCGGGCAAGCTCGCCGACTGCCAGGACAGGAACCCGGCCACCTCCGAGATCTTCATCGTCGAGGGCGATTCGGCCGGCGGCTCGGCGAAACAGGGGCGCGACCGCCGTTTCCAGGCCATCTTGCCCCTCAAGGGCAAGATCCTCAACGTCGAGAAGGCCCGTTTCGACAAGATCATCAAGAACGAGGAGATCGGGACGATGTTCGCTGCCCTCGGCATCGGCGTCGAGCAGTCTGAAGAAAGCCTGGACAAGCTCCGCTACCACAAGGTCATCATGATGACCGACGCCGACGTCGACGGCTCCCACATCCGGACCCTGCTCATGACCTTTTTCTACCGCCAGATGATCCGGCTCATCGAGCGGGGCCACCTGTACATCGCCCAGGCGCCCCTCTACAAGGTCACCCGGGGCAGGGACATCCAGTACCTCAAAGACGAACGCGACTACGAGAAATTCATGGTCCGCAAGATCTCCGAGGAGTTCAAGGTCCGGGCCGGCGGCCGGAAGGAGATCCTCGAAGGCGACAAGTTCCGCAAATTCTTCCGCAACCTCATGGCCAAGAAGAACTACGCCCAGTTCTTTGAGCGCAAGAACTACCCCCTCTTCCTCATCGAGCTCCTCGCCCGCTCGGGGGTCGACGGCCAGGAATTCTTGAGCTCCAAGAAAAACGTCGAGAGGGTCATGAAGCTCGTCGCCGGGAAGGGCTTCAACGTCAAGCTCGGCCGCGACGAGGAGTACGGCGTCTACGAGTTCGAGTTCGCCTACCAGCTCAACGGCCTGGCCGTGGGCGGGAAGATCGGCATGGACCTCGTCACTTCCGCCGAATACAAGAACCTCTACCGGATCGTCCAGGAGATCGAGGACATGAAGGGCCCCTACGCCGTCCTGACGAACGGCGACGGCGCGGAAAAACAGATCCTGGAGAACGAGAACAAGCTCCTCGACTACCTCTTCGAGAAGGGGAAGAAGGGCATCAACATCCAGCGCTACAAGGGCTTGGGCGAGATGACCCCGACCCAGCTCTGGGAAACGACGATGGACCCGGCGCGGCGGATCCTCCTCAAGGTCTCCATCGTCGACGCTGCCCAGGCCGACCGGATCTTCACCATCCTCATGGGCGACGAGGTCGAAGAGCGCAAGAAATTCATCGAAACCAACGCCCTGGAGGCCCTGAACCTCGACGTCTGATGACCCCGCCCGCGGGCGGGCCCGAGAAGGAGTTCCCATGGACAGCGAACAGAAAGAGAACCACCCGGTCGTCAGCCTCGAGGAGGAGATGCGGCGGTCGTATCTCGACTACGCCATGAGCGTCATCATCGGCCGGGCCATCCCCGACATCAAGGACGGCCTCAAGCCGGTCCACCGGCGCGTCCTCTACGCCATGTACGAGAGCGGGACCTACTACAACAAGCCCCACAAGAAATCGGCCCGCATCGTCGGCGACGTCATCGGAAAATTCCATCCCCACGGCGACCAGGCCGCCTACGACACGCTCGTCCGCATGGCCCAGGACTTCAGCCTCCGCTACCTCCTCGTCGACGGGCAGGGGAACTTCGGCAGCGTCGACGGCGATCCTCCGGCGGCCATGCGCTACACCGAGGTCCGGCTGAAGAAGCTGGCCCACGAGCTCATGGCCGACCTCGACAAGGAGACGGTCAACTTCGTCCCCAACTACGACGAGAGCCTGACCATGCCTGAGGTCCTGCCGTCGAAATTCCCCAACCTCCTCGTCAACGGCAGCAACGGCATCGCCGTCGGCATGGCCACGAACATCCCGCCCCACAACCTGGGCGAGATCTGCGACGGCGTCATCCACCTCGTCGAGCACCCCAACGCCGGCCTCAAGGACATCCTCAAGTACGTCCAGGGACCGGACTTCCCGACGGGCGGCATCATCTACGGCCGCCAGGGCTTTCTCGACGCCTACAAGGACGGCCGAGGCATCCTCCACCTCCGGGCCAAGACCGTCATCGAGCGGGCGGCCAAGGGCGAGAAGGACAAGATCGTCGTCACCGAGATCCCCTACCAGGTCAACAAGTCGCGCCTGCTCGAGTCGATCGCCGCGCTCGTCAACGAGAAGAGAATCGAGGGCGTCGCCGACATCCGGGATGAGTCCGACCGCGAGGGCATGCGGGTCGTCGTCGAGGTCAAGAGAGGCGAGCTGCCCGAGATCATCCTCAACAACCTCTACAAGCACACCCAGCTCCAGGTCTCCGTCGGCATCATCATGCTGGCCATCGTCGACAAGCAGCCCAAGGTGCTGGGCATCGTCGATATGATGAAGTACTTCATCGCCCACCGCAAGGAAGTCATCCTGCGGCGGACGCGCTTCGACCTGCGGAAGGCGGAGGAGAGGGCCCACATTTTGGAGGGCCTGGTCATCTGCCTCGACAACCTCGACGCCGTCATCAAGCTCATCCGCGCGTCGAAGACCGTGGACGAGGCCCGGCGCGGCCTCATGGAGAAGTTCGGGCTGACCCTGATCCAGGCCCAGGCCGTTCTGGAGCTCCAGCTCCAGCGGCTGAGCCAGCTCGAGCGGCTCAAGATCCAGGAGGAGTACGCCGAGCTCAAAAAGCGGATCGCCGAGCTCCGGCGCATCCTCAAGGACGAGAAGCTCGTTTTCGCCATCATCGTCAAGGAGCTCCGCGAGGTCAAGGAGGAGTACGCCGACGAGCGCCGGACCGAGATCCGCGACGAAGCCATCTCGGAGCTCCGGCCCGAGGACCTGGTCAAGGAGGAGGACGTCGCCATCGTCTGCACCTCGAGCGGCTACATCAAGCGGACGTCCCTGACCTCGTACAAGTTCCAGGCCCGCGGCGGCAAGGGCCGCAAGGGCATCGAGATGAAGGTCGAGGACGTCGTCGAGGACCTCTACATCTGCTCGACCCACAGCTACCTCCTCGTCTTTACCAACCAGGGCCGCCTCTACTGGCTCAAAGCCCTGGAGGTGCCGGACGTGGGCGTCTCCGGCCGGGGCAAGGCCATCGCCAACCTGGTCGAGCTCCAGCCGGACGAGAAGCCCCGCAGTGTCGTGGCCGTCAAGGAATTCCGCGAGGACCAGTTCGTTGTCTTGCTGACGACGGATGGCATCATCAAGAAGACCCGCCTGAGCGAATTCAAGAACGTCCGCCGGGGCGGCATCAACGCCATCAACCTGCGTCCGAAGAGCGACCTGTTCTCGGCTAAGCTCTCGGGCGGCAAGAACGACATCGTCGTCGGGACGAAGCTCGGCCGGGCCCTCCGCTTCAAGGAGAGCGACGTCCGGCCGATGGGCCGGACGGCTTCGGGAGTCCGGGGCATCCGCCTCAAACCAAAGGACAAGGTTATCGGCATGATCGTCGCTGGCCCGGACGAGAAGTTCATCTTCACCGCGAGCGAGCGCGGCTACGGCAAAAAGACGGCCGTCGAGCAGTACCCCCTGAAGCATCGCGGCGGGCAGGGCGTCCTCAACCTCCGCATCACCCCCAAGATCGGCAACGCCCTGGGCATGGTCGGCATCAACGAGGAGGATCTCCTGGTCATCACCGTCGAGGGCAAGGTCATCGGCATCCCGACGGACAAGGTCCGGCCGCACAGCCGGGCCACCCAGGGCGTCCGCATCATCAACCTCGACGACAAGGACCGCGTCTGCTCCATCGCCAAGGTCCGGGAAAGCTGAGCTCCGGCGCCTCTTTTTTCCTTCGTGGACAGCCGTCCGGGCGGGAGTCGACATCCAGCTCTCGGGCCACACCCACCACGGGCAGCTCTTCCCGGCCAACTTCATGACGAGCCGCCAGTATCCGCTCAGCTGGGGCCATCTTCAGGGGCCGAATCCATTTGTTCGTGACGAGCGGGGTTCAAGGCTGGGGTCCTCCGGTGAGAACGGTCGGCCGCTCGGAGATCCTCGTTCTCCGGATCAAGTTCCACGACGGCGGCTGAGAATGCCCTACTTCATCAGGAGGAGGCTCAGGGCCATCACCAGCATTCCCCCCACGAGACCGAAGAGGCTGTCGTGGCCCTTCCCGTAGGCCCGGCTCGTCGGCAGCAGCTCGTCGAGACTGATGTAGACCATGATGCCGGCGACGATGCCGAAGAGAATTCCCGTTACCTGCGAAGGGATCGCTCCGGCGCCGCCGCCCACAAACAGGCGTAGGACCAGGTAGGCGATTCCGGCGCCGAAAGGCTCGGCTAGACCACTCAGGAATGAATAGACAAACGCCTTCTTACGATTCCCGGTCGCGTAGAATATCGGCACGGAGACGCTGATTCCTTCGGGAATGTTGTGCAGGGCGACGGCGACGGCGACGGCCACGCCCAAGGTCGGATCCTGGAGCGCGGCCAGAAACGTCGCCAGGCCTTCCGGAAAATTGTGAATTCCGATCGCCATGGCCGTGAACAGGCCCATCCGCATAAGTTTCCTCTGCCGGAGGCCATGGACGTGGACCCCCGGCGCCAATTTGCTCTCGCCGCTGCTCAAAACTGCGTTAAAGTCGGGCCGGGGTGCCGAGGGATCGTGAAGGGGCGCCGATTCCTCTTCCGAGTGCGTTTCGTGGGGGTTCTCCGCGGCCGGGATCAGATTGTCGATCACGCCAATCAGAAGCATGCCGCCGAAAAACGCGGCCGCATTCACCCAGTGCCCCCAGTAGTCGCCGTACTTGGCCGTAAGCTGATCGGCTCCTTTCACAAAGATCTCGACAAACGAAACATAGAGCATGACTCCCGCGGAGAAACCCGTGGCGACCGAGAGGAAGCGGGTGTTCGTCCTCTTTGCCGCGAATGCGATGACACTCCCGATGCCGGTCGCCATTCCCGCAAAAACGGTCAGGCCCATGGCGATCCAGACGTTCTTCATGATTTTTTCCACATATCGGACAGCCCTTAATATACCGCACGTCCTATCGAGGTTCAAAATCAGAGAAATTCCAATCGAAGACGACACATGATAAAGTAAGAGCTCTCCGGGAGAACATGAAGATCGAATACGCGCCTATTGGAATCATTCATTCCCCCTTTTTTGAGCCCAAGGGAATGCCCATTCAGCCCTCAGGCGCGGCGGATGTCCGCGGCACGGTCGAAGTGTTTGAAGAGTACCGGCCGGGACTGAAGGACCTGGACGGCTTCTCCCACATCATCCTGCTCTACCACTTCCACCGCGGCCGGGGATTCAGGCTGCGGGTCGTTCCCTTCATGGACACCCGGTCCCGGGGCCTCTTCGCCACCCGCGCCCCCAGGAGACCAAATCCCATCGGCCTCTCGGTGGTTCGGCTGGACCGGATCGAGAACGGAATCCTTCACATCCAGAACGTGGACATTCTGGACGGCACCCCCTTGCTCGACATCAAGCCTTACGTGCCGGAGTTTGACAGCTATGGAGAGATTCGGACGGGGTGGCTTGAAGAAGCCCGGAAGACCGTTCAACGTCAACGAGCGGACAAGAGATTTGGTTGACACGCGAACCTCGAGAACTTGTCCCCGGTAGAGGACACCGCACAGTCTCTTTATCGGACAGGAATGCCCCCCAGCAACCCAACTCGCGGGCCTTGAGCGAGCTCTATCCCGACACGTCTCGCTTCGGCATCGCCATCCGCTACCGTCGATAGCCCGTTTGTTTCCCGAGACCTTTTTCGACCTCCGGTCAGGGGAGCTTGTTACGGAACAAGCGGATTCTTCCGCGATTCCGGATTACACGGGGCTCAATAGAGTATGGACGGCGGCCAGCCTGTCTGGAATGGGCAGCCCCTGCGGGCAGTGCGAGAGGCAGGCCCCGCAGGCGGCGCAGGCGTCGGCCTTGCGGTCGAGCCCGGCGTAAAGGGCCCTCGCTTTCCTCCAATCCCCGTCGTCCAGGGCGTAGCGCTCAAAGCGCAGGATCTCGGCGATGGGGACGTTCTGAGGGCAGTGGGGCTGGCAGGCGGTGCAGAGGCGGCAGGCCGTCTTGTCGGCCCTGGCCGTCATCATTTCGAGCGCCAGAGCATCCCCGGCCTTCAAATCTTTCCCCGCCCCGGAGAAAGTTTCGACGAATTCGTCCAGGTTGCGGACGCGGATGACTGCCGCGTCGATATCCGTGGCCGTAGTCAGCCAACGGACCAGGGCATTGTGAGGGGCCGTCCCCTCCGGAAGCGTGGACATGAACTCGGTGTCCTGCCTCATCCGGCCCAAACCCCTGGCGGTCTTCATGGCGATCGTGCCGAAGCCTTTTTTGCGGGCCAAGCTCAGGAAATCGTCGGTTTCAGGGTCTTGGCCGTAGGAATACATGATCTGGGCGTGCTCGTGGATTCCGTCCTCGACCAACGCGGTCAGGACCTCGGCGGCGCTCTCGCCGCCCGGGACGCGCCCGGCATACCCGTGTTGGGACAGGCAGAGGTGCTTGACCAGGCCCTCCTTTTTCAGCCTTTCGAAGGCCCGGACGAAGCCGCGCTCTGTCTTGAACTCTTCCTTGCTGTGGTAACCGAAGTGGAACTGCATGTCGTCGAAATAGCCGAGGCCGGTGCGCCTCAGGATGTCCTTGACGAACTTGCAGTGGGCTTCCTCGTCGATACGGCCTTTTTCCTGATTTCCGCCGACCCTGTCCACGGTCACCTGGCAGTAGTGGGCCTCCCGGTTTTTGAGGATGGCCGGCGGAACGTGGCCCCGCGCCCACTGGTTGGCCTTGTGCCAATAGTTGACGCCGCAGAGGATGGCCGCCTCTGCCGGGGCCGAGGCCAGGTCGCCGGATCCGACGATGACGCTGACTTCGCGTCCGCTGGTCCCAAGTTTCCGGCGCGGAATCCGGCCCACCTTCGCGGCGGCTTCTTCGATCGAGTCGACATCCGCGAAGAGGGTTTTGCCGAAGACTCTTCCGGCCAGCCCGGCCGCCACGGCCGCGCCCGACCGTTCGAGGAAGTCCCGGCGCTTGAGTGATCGAGTTTCGGTCATTTCCCCTCACCTCCTCCGACAGGGTACCGGACGCACATGGATGTGTCAAAGTAAAAAAGAATAATCACTCCTTCATGATAATTTAGCCGACGCCGTTTGGCAAGGCTTCAAGCACCGGGGCATCCGCCTCATCAACCTCGACGACAAGGACCGCGTCTGCTCCATCGCCAAGGTTCGGGAAGACTGAGGAGGGTCCGGATCGCATGGTTCCTTGACGCCGGGCGGCGGTCCGTAATATTCTCACGGCGTGACAAGAGCGAGCGGCGTCGAGCGTGTCTGGGAGATCGACTTCCTGCGCGGGCTGGCCATCATCCTGATGGTCGGCTACCATCTCCTCTTCGACCTGGGAGAATTCCGCGGGATCAAAAGATTCCTGGGATTCTCGACCGATCTCTCCAGCGTGGCCTGGACGGTGGCCCAGTATTTCTTCGCCGGACTCTTCGTCGTCCTGTCGGGGATCAGCTCGACGTTGAGCCGGAACAACGTCCGCAGGGGTCTGAAGCTCCTGGCCGTATCGCTCGCCGTAAGCGTGGCCACTTACGTCTTCGATCCATCGTCGGCCATCTACTTCGGCATCCTCCAGTGCCTGGCGGTCTCGATGCTCATCTACGGCGCGGTTTTTGAAAAGTCCGGTCCGGCCATCTGTGCTGCGTGGGGCGCGTTCGTCCTCGGGCTCGGAGCGGTCCTGCCGATCCTCAAAAAAGGGCTTGCCATCCGCTTCGATTGGCTGCTGCCGCTCGGGATCACCAGTCCTTCGTTCTCTTCGTTCGATTACTTCCCCCTTATCCCCTGGCTCGGGGTCTTCCTGATCGGGTCAGCCCTCGGCAAGTCGGTCTACGTCTCAAGGCGCAGCCTGCTGCCCTGGCCCCTGCCGGTGACGTTTGTCAACGCCGCGGGGCGCCATTCGCTCCTGATCTATATCGTCCATCAGCCGGTGATCATGGGCGTCCTCTACATCCTGGGACCGATGAGGTAAGACTTCCGGGCGGGCGCGGGCGGCATTCCCTCGCCGAGCCGGACATACTGGAGAAACTCCCATGCCACAAACACCGCACACGGATCAACAACACCGGGTCATCCTGCGACGCATTGCCCGGAGAGCGATGCGCGAGAGAGGCCTGCTCCCCGACTTTTCGGCCGCGGTGCTTGCCGAACTCGACAGGATCCAGGCACCTGCAAGCGCGAACAGGGAGTCCGGCGGGGATCCCTCCGAGATCTGCGACCTGACGGGCCTCCTGTGGGCGTCCATCGACAACGATGATTCCCGCGATCTGGATCAGCTCACGGTCGCCGAGACCCTGCCCGGAGATAAGGTCAAGATCTGCGTGGCCGTGGCCGACGTGGACGCGCTGGTCAAGAACGGCTCCGCCATCGACGTCCACGCGCGCCACAACACGACCTCGGTGTACACGGCGGCCGAGATCTTCCCGATGCTGCCCGAAAAACTCTCCAACGATCTGACCTCCCTGAATTTCGACGAGAAACGCCTGGCCGTTGTCGTGGAAATGGTCGTCGGCGCGGACGGCGCCCTGCAGGGTTCGGATATCTACCGGGCGAGCGTCCGCAATCGAGCGAAACTCGCTTATAACGGTGTGGCGGCCTGGCTGGAAGGGAGCGGCGCCGTCCCCGAGGGGATCGCGGCCGCCAAGGGGCTGACGGAGAATCTGCGCTTGCAGGACCGGGTCGCCCAAAACATGAAGAATTTGCGGCATGTCCGTGGGGCGCTGAGTCTGGAGACCATCGAGGCCAAGCCGGTCTTTGACGGCGACCGGATCCTCGATCTCGAGGTCGAACGGAAGAACCGGGCCAAGGAGATCATCGAAGACTTCATGATCGCCGCCAACGGCGTGACCGCCCGGTATCTCGGCGCAAGGAGATTCCCTTCGATCCGCCGCGTGGTGCGCACTCCCAAACGCTGGGGCCGGATCGTCGAGCTCGCCCTGGAACACCGATTCCGACTGCCGGTCGATCCGGATCCCGTGGCCCTCGATACGTTCCTCGTCAAAGAGAAGACCGCTCATCCGCTGCGCTTTCCCGACCTCTCCCTTTCGGTGATCAAGCTTCTCGGAGCGGGCGAATATGTCGCCGAAATGCCGGGCGACCCGGCCCCCGGACACTTCGGCCTCGCCGTCAAGGACTATGCCCATTCCACCGCCCCGAATCGCCGTTACACCGATCTGATCACACAACGCCTATTGAAGGCCGCCATGGCCGGCCGGGCCGCGCCGTACGGCTATGCCGAACTGGATTTGCTGGCCAAACATTTCACCGCGGAAGAGGATGCCGCCAACAAGGTCGAACGGCAGGTCGGCAAGTCCGCGGCCGCGCTCCTCCTCGAATCGAGGATCGGCGAAAAGTACGACGCCGTCGTCACGGGGGCTTCGGATAAAGGCGTCTGGGCCAGGTTGCTCGCCATCCCTGTTGAGGGGAGGGTCGTGCGCGGGTTCGAGGGCATGGATGTCGGCGAACGGATCCACGTGAAGCTCGTGGCCGTGGACGTTGACCGCGGATATATTGATTTCCGGAGAGTCGGTTCATCAAGACATGGATGAGGCCCGTATGGATCTTAACTGCCAGGAGTCCCCATGGCTTCGCTAATGGAATCTCAATTGACCGCCCGGCAGCACGCGCTGATCAAGAGGGTGTTGGTGGCGGGCGTTTTTTGGGCCCGCCCCTAGCATGCCGTCCATTAATCCTATATAATATATAGGATTAAGCGAATTATGGACGCGAAGGAGACGATCTCATGAATATTGGACGAGCGGCCTTCTTTGCCTTCCTGACACTTTCGGCCGTCTTGATCGGTTTCGCCGGGGCACGGGAGTCCCAGCAATGCTGCTCCCCGGGCCTGACGCCGAGCGGTACACAGAACCAGGAGCCCGTCTTCCAGGACCTGGCCAAGTCGGGCAGGAAGTGTTGGATCGGCGAAGTGAATTATTTTACCTGGGAATTCGATAAAACGCCCAAGATGGGGACTTCGATCCTCATCATCAAGTTTTACGGACGCGACGGCAAGAGGGTCACGGACGTCGACATTGCCGGGCGTTCCGACATGCCCTCGATGCGCGGCGCTTACGACTCCGGTGAGGTCGCCTTCAAGAACAACAAGGCCGGAGACTACCTCCTGCCCGTCAACGTCGTCATGCCCGGCGACTGGGAGGTCCGACTGACCTTCTCCCGCAACGGCATCGTCATCTTCCGGGGCCGCATCGCCTTCGATGTCTGACCCGGCTGGCCCACCGGACGATCGAGCTCAGGGACGGGAAGATCCACACGGCTTGACACCTCGGCCGGCAATAACTACAATCGGGCCACTTTTGGAATAGGAGGGAAGCATGGTAACGACTCTCGCGGCGCTTATCGTCAACACGGTCAAGACCTACCCCAAACCGGACTTCATGCTGTTCAAGAAGGACGGGGCCTACACGCCTATCTCCACGCAGGAATTCGGGGATGGCGTCAAGCACCTCGCGCTCGGCCTCAAGGCCCTCGGCTTCGAAGCCGGACAGAAGCTCTGCCTTCTCTCCGAGAACAGGCCGGCGTGGACCATGACCGACCTGGCGACACTCTGCGCCGGCGGCCTGACCGTGCCGATCTACACGACCCTTGTCTCGGAGCAGATCCGCTACATCATCGACGACTCGGATGCCATGGTCGTCGTCGTCTCGAACGCCGACCTTTGGCAGAAGGTCGAGACCCTCCGTCCCGAGTTGACCAAGGTCAAGCACTACATCACCTTCGCCGACCAAGCCCCGGCCGGCGTCCTGACGCTGAAGGAGGTCATGGAAAAGGGGAGGGCCGCGGCGGAATCGAAGCCCGGCGAGTTCGACGAGTTCGTCGCCCGGGTCAAGCCCGGGGACGAGGCGACCCTCATCTACACCTCGGGAACGACGGGTGTGCCGAAAGGCGTTATCCTGACCCACGACAACCTGGTCAGCAACATCAAAACGGCCGCGGCCCTTATCGAGTTCACGGAGAAGGACACCATCCTATCCTTCCTGCCGTTGTCCCACATCCTGGAGAGGATGGTCATGTTCACCTACATGTACAAGGGCTGCACGATCGCGTTCGCCGAGAGCGTCGAAGCCGTCGCCAAGAACCTCCTGGAGGTCCGCCCCCACATCATGGTCAGCGTCCCCAGGGTTTTCGAGAAGATCTACACCAAGGTCATGGACCAAGTCCTGGCGAGCCCCCCCTTGCGCCGGAAGATCTTCTTCTGGGCGCTCAAGATCGGCAAGGCCTACGGTGCGGCCAAGCTCGACGGGAAGCCGATTTCCGGCGGTCTCCGCTTCCGCCGTTCGATCGCCGCCAAGCTCGTCTTCTCCAAGATCGTCGCCAAGACGGGCGGCCGGGTCCGTTTCTTCGTCTCCGGTGGGGCCCCGCTTTCGAAGGGCATCGCCGAATTCTTTTACGCCATCGGGCTGGTCATCCTGGAAGGCTACGGCCTGACGGAGACGTCCCCGCTTCTCTCCATCAACACCTTCGAGCACATCCGGCTGGGGACCGTCGGCAAACCCGGTCCCGGCATCGATATCAAGATCGCTGCCGACGGCGAGATCCTGGCCCGGGGGCCGAACATCATGAAAGGCTATTACAAGAAGGAAGCGGAGACCCGGGAAGCCCTCGAAGGAGACTGGTTCCACACCGGCGACATCGGCCGCTTCGATCCGGACGGGTTCCTGGTCATCACCGACCGCAAGAAGGACCTGCTCGTCACCTCGGGCGGCAAGAACATCGCCCCCCAGCCCATCGAGAACATGCTCAAAACGAGCCCCTTCATCACGAGCGGCGTGGTCATCGGGGACCGGAAGCGTTTCATCGCCGCCCTGATCGTCCCCGATTTCGACAAACTCCGGGAATACGCCCAGGCTCAGGGGATCGCCTACTCCTCGCTTGACGACCTCTGCCAGGACCGGCGCATCGTCGATTTCCTCAAGGACGAGGTCGACCGGGCGACACCGCTCCTGGCGTCCTATGAGAGGATCAAGAAGATCGCCGTCCTGCCGCGCGATTTCGAGATCGAGAGGGGCGAGATCACGCCCTCGCTCAAGGTCCGGCGGGCGAACGTCACGGCCGAATACCAGGCCCTGATCGACGCCATGTACAAAGAAGGCGCGGAGGATGGACGCGACGACGGGGGGGCGGTCGGCTGAGGCCTACTTAGGTGCCGGCGGCTCGGGCTTTGCCGGCTCGGGTTTCGTCGTCCAATAGAGGATCCGGCCGCAGTTCTCGCAGAGGATGACGTTCACCTTGTCGCGGATCTCATTGAGCATTTGCGGGCGGACGCGCATGTGGCACATGGCGCAGAACTCGCCCGTTATGGGGGAGAGCGCGGCTCCGCCCTTTTTCTGGCTGAGGGACTCGTAGAGCATCAATTGCTCGCGGGGGATGCGGGGGAGGAGCGCCTCCCGTTCCCTGTTGAGCGCCGCGAACTTGGCCTCGGTCTCCTTCATTTTCTCGTCGAGGACGAGCTTCTCCTTCTTCAGGCTTTCCTCGTCCTGTCCCTGGCGGTGGGTGGCGGCCTTGATCTCCTCCTCGACGTCGTCGGCGGCGAGCATCTCGGCGATGATGGTCTCTTCGAGCGTGTCGACCTTGTGCTGGGCCTCCTCGATCTCCTTGAGGAGCGAGGTGTATTCCTTGTTCGTCTTGATTTCGTTCAGCTGGCGTTTGTATTTTCCTATCTGGACCTTGATGTCCTTGACCTCGGTCTCGAGGTCGCGGCGCTTCTTCTGGTTCTGGGACATCTTGTCCTTGGCGTCGGCGACGAGCTTCGAGTCGGTCTGGATCTTTTTGTCGATGTCCTGGACGAGACGGGGGATCCCTTCGAGGACGAGCGAAGCTTCGCGTATTTCGGTGTCCAGCCGCTGGATCTCGATGATCAGATCGTAGTCAATGTCCACTATCCCTCAGTCCTCGGTCTCACGGTCCATGGGCCTACCAGGATTCGAACCTGGGACCAACCGGTTATGAGCCGGTGGCTCTACCGCTGAGCTATAGGCCCTCGGCCCCTCTTTATAACAAAATATTGATGCGGCGTCAATTAAGAGAAGATGGATAGCCCCCGTTTTTACTGATTGTTAGTAAAGGACTTGAGCTTGCGGCTGCGGCTCGGGTGCTTGAGCTTGCGCAGAGCTTTGGCTTCGATCTGGCGGATGCGCTCGCGGGTCACCTTGAACTGCTGGCCGACCTCTTCCAGGGTGTGCTCGTTGCCATCGCCCAGACCGAAGCGCATCTTGAGGACCCGTCCCTCGCGCTCCGTCAGCGACTTCAGGGCCTCCTCGATCTGCTCCTTGAGGTTGATGTGGATGACCGTGTCGGGCGGGGAGGGGATGAGCTTGTCTTCGATAAAATCGCCGAGATGGCTGTCCTCCTCCTCGCCGATGGGCGTCTCGAGGGAGATGGGCTCCTGGGCGATCTTGATGATCTTGCGGACCTTGGTCACCGGCATGTCCATCTTTTTGGCGATCTCCTCGCTCGTCGGCTCCCGGCCGATCTCTTGGACGAGGGCCCGGGAGACGCGGATGAGCTTATTGATCGTCTCGATCATGTGGACGGGGATGCGGATCGTCCGGGCCTGGTCGGCGATGGCCCGGGTGATGGCTTGGCGGATCCACCACGTGGCGTAGGTCGAGAACTTGTAGCCGCGGCGGTACTCGAACTTCTCGACGGCTTTCATCAGCCCCATGTTGCCTTCCTGGATGAGGTCGAGGAACTGGAGGCCGCGGTTGCTGTACTTCTTGGCGATGGAGACGACGAGCCGGAGGTTGGCCGCGACAAGCTCCTTTTTAGCTTGGTCGCTGACCTTCTTTCCGGCCGTGATCGCCCGGACCACCCGCCTCAGGGCCTCCGGATCTAGCCCGATCTCCGCCATCTCCCTCTTGAATTCCCTGTTCACGTCCCGGATCTTCTGCTTGAGGACGGGGTCGACCTTTTTCTTCTTGGCCAGGGCCGTCATCCAATCGTCGCGAGTGTCCTCGAGGTCGTTGATGGTCCTTAAGCGGGAGCGGAGCTCGTCGATGATCCTCTCCCGGTGGGCCGAACGGAGGTTGAGATCGCGGATCGTCCGGCTGATCTTGACGATGAATCGGCCGCGACTGACCAGGGTTTTCTTCTTCTCCGGAATGCGGTCGAGCTTCCGGGTCAGCTCCTTGATCTTCTTGATCTTGGCCAGGATCTGGTTTTTCTTTTCCTCGAGCTTGCCCTCGGCGATGTCATCCTCGGAGACGTCGAACATCTGCTGGATGATGAAGGGGTTCTCCCGGATCCGCTCCTCCAGGGCCAGGACCTCGTTGAGGACGAGGCGTGTCCGGCTGAGGGACTTGATGATGTTCTTCTCGCCGCGTTCGATCTCGCGGGCGATGGCGATCTCGCCCTCGCGGGTCAGGAGCGAGATGTTGCCCATCTCGCGGAGGTAGAGCTTGACCGGGTCGGTCGTCCTTTCCAGCCCGTGCGTCGAGACAAGGTCGCTCTTCCGCCGCTGGGGGATGATCTCCTTCTGGCGCGCGTCCAGGATCTTGATCCCATAATCGCCCATCGACGATAGAAAATCGTCGAAATCCTCCGCGGAATTCAGGTCTTCGGTGAAGGTCTTGTCGATCTCCTCGAAGAGGAGATAACCTTGCTTGCGGCCCTTCGAAATGAGCTGTGAGATCTCGTCTTTGTGGAATTTAGTGGTCAGAGACACGTCGCGCACCTCTTTTCCTCGGGAATCCTAAATGACGGACGTCCATGGTCTTTCTTCCCTCCCTTACTTCATCGACATGATCTGCATGGTGATGTCATGTCTCTGATAGAGGAGCTCGACAAGCTCCTCCTTCTCTCCCTGCTTCTCGAGATGAGAGATCTTCTGCTGGAGGTCCTTCAGCCTGTTCTGGAGATGGAGCTTCCGGAGCGATTCCAGGCACTCCTGGGCTTCCTCGACCGACGACCCCGGCTGTTTTTCATAGAGAGCCCTGGCCAGCGGGGCCATCAGGGCCGGCGGGACCTTGTCCTTGAGCTCATGGATATTCCAATCCTTGTCGTTCTTGAAGCAGTCCAGGATGTAGCGGAAGGCGGGCTCGCTCCTTAGTCCTTGGAAGACCTCCTCGCCGCACTCGGCGAAGACGTAGGGCGCCACCGACCGGTCCTCCATCAGGATCTGGAGAAGGCGCTTCTCACCCGGGCAAAAGGACCTTGCATCATCCATGCCTTTTTGAGCCGGCTTATTTTCGATGATGCTGCGAAGAAGGTCCTCTTCGACTTTCAGTTCTTGGCTCGCCATGCGGAGGTATTCGCTCCTGGCCGTAGAATCGGGGACCTTCTCGATCTCCTTGACCACCGCCCGGACGATCCGTCCTTTCTCCTCGGGGATCGACATCGAAACGCCTTTGGCCAGGGAATCGATCAGGAACTTGAGCCCGGAGACGGCCTTTTTCTGCAGGGCCAGGTATTTATCCCGGCCGTTATTTTTGATGAACGCGTCGGGGTCCTTGTCTTCGGGTAGGACGAGGACCTCGACGTTCAGTCCCTTTTCAAAGCCGAGCGGGACGGCCCGCGCGGCCGCCGCCTTCCCGGCGCTGTCTCCGTCGTAGTTGATGACCATCCGCGAGGCGAAGCGCATGGCCTGCCCGACCTGCCAGGCCGTCAGGGCCGTCCCCAGAGAGGCGACGACGTTGCGGATCCCGGCTTGATAAAGGGCGGAGAAATCCGTGTACCCCTCGACCAGGATGGCCGTCCCGGCGTCCCGGATGGCGTTCTTGGAGAAGTTCAGGCCGTAGAGGAGCTTGCCCTTGGAGTAGAGGGGCGTGTCCGGCGAATTCAGGTATTTGGGCTCGGCATCGATGACCGTCCGACCGCCGAAGCCGACCGTCCTTCCCGTCAGGCTGAAGATGGGAAAGATGACCCGCCCGCGGAAGCGGTCGCGGTATTCCCCGGCCCTGGATCCGGGAAGGACGAGGCCGCCCTTCTCGAGAAGAGAGACGGGGACGTTCTTCGCCTGGAAAAAGTCGAGCAAGGCGGTCCAGGAGTTCAGAGCGTAGCCGATCTTGAGGGTCTGGATCGTCTCTTCCGTCAGGCCCCGTTTTTTCAGGTATTCAAGGGCCTTGGTCCCCTCCTGGGTGTTGTACAGGTTTTTCTTGAAGTAGCCGAGGGCCAGGTCGTTGATCTTGAAGAGCTTTTCCTCGAGCTTGAGGACCTCGGGCCGGACCCTCTGTTGTTCCGGCAGAGGCACGTGGTACTTCTCGGCCAGGTGCTTCAGGGCCTCGGGAAAGGTCAGGTTCTCCCGCTCCATGACCAGCGAGTAGATGTCCCCGCCGACTCCGCACCCGAAGCAGTGGTAGAGCTGTTTCTCGTCGTCGACGGTGAACGAGGGTGTCTTTTCGGTGTGGAAGGGGCAGAGGCCGACCCATTTCCGGCCCCTCCGTTTCAGGGTCGTATACTGGGAGGCGATCTCGACTATGGACGAGGCCTGTCTGACCTGGTCAATGATCTCCATGAATGTTATGCGTTCCGCGCGTTCTCATAGAATATAGGGACGGGAGTCGGCCTTGTCAAGCTGTTCTATTCATTATTCTTTCGGACGATTCCCGCCCGTTTTTCCGCGCTAGAGGTGGTTGATGGAGCTGGCCAGGAAGGCGGCGCCGAAACCGTTGTCGATGTTGACCACGCCGACGCCTCCCGGGCAGGCGTTGAGCATGGCCAGCAGGGCGGCCAGCCCCTTGAAACTCGCCCCGTAGCCGACGCTCGTTGGCACGGCGATGACCGGGACCTTGACCAGGCCGGCGACGACGCTCGGGAGCGCCCCCTCCATGCCGGCCACGGTGATGATGACCCGGGCCTGACGGATCTTGTCGAACTGGTCGAGGAGCCGGTGGAGGCCGGCGACGCCGACGTCATAGATCCGCTCGGTCTTGTTCCCCAGGGCCTCGGCGGTTACGACCGCTTCCTCGGCCACCGGGATGTCCGACGTCCCGGCCGTCAGGACGACGATCGTCCCGCGGCCGGCCGGGGGCTTGGACTGTTTCCGACACACTGTCCGGGCCGCGGCGTTATAGACCGCACCCGGGAGTTTGGTCTTGATCTTGGCCCAGACCTCCGGTTCGATTCTCGTGACCAGGAGGTTCGAGCCCTTCTTCAGGATCTCCTGGGAGATGCGGCCGATCTGCGCCGGGGTTTTCCCCAGGCCGAAGACGATCTCGGGGGAACCCTTGAGGACTTCGCGGTGGTGATCGACCTTGGCGAACTCGAGGTCGCAGTAGGGGTAGCCCTCGAGAAGCTCGAGGGCCTTGGCCGGCGTGATCTTTCCGGCGTGGACCTTCTCCAGGATCTCTTTCAGCCGCTTTTTCACCCCCCCATTTTACCACAGGCGCCAAGCCCCGACACAGCTTAGATTTAGTTGCCGCCCGAGCGGTGATGGGGGCCGTTCATAGCCCCCGTAGCGGAGGGGCGGCAACTCTATTGTCAAAGCGGGCCGGCTCGTGTAAAATAGGGCAACCCCAACTGCATTCTGAGAGGAAGAACCGTGCGCGAACAACGATCGAAAAAGGACGAGTACCAGAAAGCTCTGATAGCCTACGGCCAGGCCGTCAAGGAATTCCACAAGGGCGACTTCGAGAAGGCCGCCGAACTCCTCAAGGGCTTCATCGAGAAATTCCCGGTGGACAAAGAGATCGTGGACCGGGCCAAATCGTACCTCGCCATGGCCCAGAAACGGCCCAAGAAGGAGAGCGTGTTCCCGAAGGCTTTCGAGGACCACTACCGCTTCGGGATCGTCAAGATCAACCAGGGCGACCACGCCGGGGCCGTCAAGATGTTGGAGAAAGCCCTCGAGTTCAAGGAAAAGGAAGGGCTCGTCTATTTTCTCCTGGCCGACGTCCACAGCCTGATGGGCCAGTCCGACACCGCCCTCGATTATTTGAAAAAGGCCATCCAGAAAGACAAGACGTTCTCCGTCGTCGCCCAGAACGAACCCGATTTCGAGTCGCTCTGGGAAGACAAGAAGTTCAAACTCATCGTCAAATTGGTATGAAAAGGAAAGCCGTCGTTCTTCTTCTGGGGGGTGAAGAGGGCGTGGGTTTAGGCGCGGCGGCCGGCGCGTTCTTCCAACCGCTGCTCGGTCGGCCCTTGGGCGCCTACGCGCTCGAAGCCATCTGCGGCATCGACCCGGAGGCCGTATTGGTCCTGGCCGGAGCGGGCCCCGCGGTCCAGGACGGTTGGGAAGATCTGATCAAGGGCGTCGAGACGAAAACGCCCGTCTTCTTGTTCGCCGGGGAGGGGCGGAAAGAAGGACGGCGCGCGGGCGTCTTCCCGGCCCTCGTCACGGCCCGGGCCGTCCTTGAAAAGTACCCTGACCGCGACATCCTGGCCGTTCCGGCCGGCCTGCCCCTTCTCCGTTCGCAAACGTTGAAGGCGCTCCTCCGCGTTCACGCCTCCAAGGACTGCGCCCTGACTTTCCTGAGCGGGTGCGGAGAGGCCGGTCTCACGGGGATCCTGGCCTTGCGCTCCGCCGACGCCTTCCCCTTGCTCCGGGGCATCTCCCCGTCGCGAGGCGCGGCCGGGTTCGAAGTTCTGGCCCTGCGCCTGACCAAGGCGGGGAAAAAGGTCGGCTTTTATGAATGCCCGGATCCGGAAGACGTCGTGCCGGTCGAGAACGGAGAAGATCTCGGCCGGGCGGCCGGCCTCCTGCGCCGGCGGAAGAACCTTTCCCTTGCCCGCAAAGGCGTGATTTTCCTCGATCCCGCTTCGGCCTGGGTCGACTGGGCCGCGACGATCGGCCCGCGGACCGTCGTCTATCCCTCCGTCGTCATCGAAGGGCCGTCGCGTGTCGGCGCCGACAGCCGCATCTATCCCCACGTCCATATCATGAATTCGCAGTTGGGCGCACGGGTGAAGGTCCGGAGTTCCACGGTCATGGAAGACACCGTCCTCGAGGATAACACGCAGGTCGGGCCCTTCTCCCGGTTCCGGCCCAAGACCCGGGTCTGCGCCGGGGCCAAGGTGGGCAATTTCGTCGAGATGAAGAACACGGTCTTCGGCTCCCGCTCCAAGGCCCAGCATTTGAGCTACATCGGCGACAGCTGGGTCGAGGAAGACGTCAACGTCGGCGCCGGGACGATCACCTGCAACTACGACGGCGTCGCCAAGAACCCGACGTACATCGGCGCCGGGGCCTTCATCGGCTCCGGGACGGAGCTCGTCGCCCCGGTCAAGATCGGGCGGGGCGCCTATGTCGCCGCTGGCTCGACCATCACCAAGGACGTGGGAGCCGGAACTCTGGCCATCGCCCGGGCCCGTCAGGTGGAAAAACCCGGCTGGGTCCTGGAGAGGGTCCGGGAGCGGAAGAAAAAGAACGGGGGGGGACGGCCATGAAACGAAACGACATCCGGACCTATTTCAAGAATGGCCGGGCCTTGGTCTCTTCCCGGACCTACGCCATCATCAAGACCAAGCGGGTCTGCGCCAACGCCTTCGCCGTCATCAAGGACGACCGGGAGACGACTTGCATCATCGACGAGTCGCGGATCGGCACGCAGAAGTTCCTTGGGTTCGAGGGCGACTGGCGGATGATCACCTTCGATATGGTCCTGCCGCTCAGCCTGGTCGGATTCTTCGCCGCGGTTTCCGGGGCCCTGGCCGACGCCGGGGTCAACATCTTCACCATCTCGGCCTACACCACGGACCACGTCTTCGTGAAGAACCAGAAGCTCGATGTCGCCGTCAAGACGCTCGAGAAGCTGGGCCTGTCCGTCCGCAAGCCCTAGGATCGCGGCCGGGCCGCTCGAGGGCGAAGGAGGTTCAGTATGCCCGCCGTCGTTCCCCTTGCCGAGATCAAGAAAGCCCTGGCCGCCGTCGATCCGCTGCCGCTCATCGAAAAGGGTTTTTCCGCCTACTCGCGCGGCGAGGTCGTCGTGCCGCCGGTGGGGGAGCTCGTTTTCCAGGATCCTCCGGGCGATGTCCACATCAAGTACGGCTACATCAAGGGCGACGATCTCTACGTCATCAAGATCGCTTCGGGCTTCACCGACAACCCGAAGCTCGGCCTGCCCTCCGGCGACGGCCTGATGCTCGTTTACAGCCAGAAGACCGGCGTTCTCGAAGCCATCTTGCTCGACGAGGGCTATTTAACGAATCTGCGGACGGCCGTGGCCGGGGCGGTCGCGGCCAAGTATCTGGCCCCCCGCGAGGTGACGGCCGTGGGCATCATCGGCGCCGGCGTCCAGGGCCGGATGCAGCTTGACTGGCTCCGCCGGGTTCGGGCATTCGATGAGGCCGTCGTCTGGGGGGTCAACGAGGAAGAGCTGGCCGCCTATCGCCGGGACATGGCCTCTTCCGGTTTGACGATACGGACGACTCTCCGGGCCGCGGAGGTCGCGGCCGCGGCCAACCTCATCGTCACCTGCACGCCCGCGACAACCCCCATTCTCCGGGCGGAATGGATCCGGCCGGGGACGCACATCACGGCCGTGGGATCCGATACCGCCTCGAAGCAGGAGCTCGCGGCCGGGATCCTGGCCAAGGCGGACCGGATCGTCGTCGACAGCCTCGGCCAGTCGGAGCTGCGCGGGGAAGTCTTTAAAGCCGTCAGCGCCGGCGCGATCGGGAGAGGTCGCCTGGTCGAGCTCGGACAGGTCATCACGGACGAGAAGCTGCGGCGGGGGTCGGAAAACGAGATCACCGTGGCCGACCTGACGGGTGTCGCCGTCCAGGACATCCAGATCAGCAAGGCCGTCTGGCTGGCCGTCCGGTCGTCCGCCCGGAGTGCCTGAGCCCGAAGCCGCTCCGGGCGCTTCGCCCTACTTCCCGGTTCCGACCCC
Source organism: uncultured Eubacteriales bacterium (assembly GCA_964652895.1). Classification (GTDB taxonomy): domain Bacteria; phylum Acidobacteriota; class Aminicenantia; order Aminicenantales; family Saccharicenantaceae; genus RBG-16-66-30. Next base: position 7,948 of record CAZZCH010000016.1, on the reverse strand, counting down.
CATCTCTTCGAGCAGAAAGCCCGCTCCGGCGAATTTCTCGGTGATCCAGAGCACGTATCGGATGTCGACGCCGATCGACCGGGAGTAGTCGGAGCTCCAGGCGTAGTCGTTGATCGTCGCCTCGTAGGTGCGATCGAAGTTGACCGCGACGAGCTCGCCGCGGGAGTTGAGGACGGGGCTCCCCGAATTCCCGCCGGTCGTGTCGGCGTCGTAAAGAACGCAGGCCGGAACGCTCTTGAAGCCCTCGGGCTTGAACCGGCCGAAGTCCTCCTCTTGGCGCAGATCGAAGAGTTTGCCCGGCGTGTCGAAGGGCTCGCGGCCGGTGGTCTTCTCCAGGACGCCGTCGAGGGTCGTGAACGGGCCGTAATAGACGGCGTCGGCGGGCGAATACCCTTTGATCCGGCCGAAGGTCAGGCGGAGGGTGCTGTTGGCGTCGGGGATGAAGTCCTTGGCCAGGAACTGGGATTTGACCTCGAGGAGCAGGGGATAGAGCGCGTCGAGGGTGCCGCTCCAGGCGTCCTCCTGTTTCCGCAGTTTCTTGTATTCCGGGTAGAGGGACGCGGCCAGCTCGACGAGCGGGTCGTTCATGACCTTGAGGTCCGCGGCCGGTTTGTCCAGGGCGGCCCGAACGAAGGCTTTGTCGGGAAGCCGCGTCCGGCCGTAAAGGTTCGCGACGAAGGCCTCGGCGGCTTTGTCCTTGTCGGCGGCTGCGGCGATCGCCGCGAACGCCGGGATCGCCCGGAATTGAGCGAGGCGGGCGCCCCGGACGAGGAGTTCCTTGAAGATGGCCCGGTCGGTCGGTTCGTAATAATTGTCCAAGGCCAGTTCGACGCGGCGCTTTGTCTGGGCGAAGTTGCGGTCCATGTATTCCGGCTCGCGATCGATGTCCTTCTTGGGTCGTTCGAGCGAAGCCTCGTTGATCACGGCGGCGAAGTTGAGCAGGTTGACGTTCGAGCGCAGATAGTTCAGGAGAATGCGGTATTCGGCGCTCGCGCGCATCTCGTCGTAAACGGCGGCGAACCGGGCCAAGAGCCCCGTGTACCGCGCTTTCCGCGCCGGATCGGCGGCGATGAACGACTCGAGGCGGCGCTCCTCCTCTTTCTTGCGGTCGACGATGCCGACGCGCTTCATGCCCTGGAGCTTGCCGCGGTAGTTTTTCATCGTGTTGGCCAGGCCCTTGATCCGGGCGGCGTGCTTGAGGGCGACGGCGCGGTCGGCCTCGCCCATCTTTTCCATGAGGGCGATCTGCCAGGCGTACCAGTCGGCGACGTAGGGCATGCGGACCTCTTCCTCGTAGGCCAGGAAGGGTGATGCCGTGTGCCTGTAGGTCCGGCCGGGATAGCCGAGAAGGAAGACAAAATCGTTCTCCCGGGCGCCCTGAGGGGCGACCTTGAGGAAACGCTTGGGCGTGTAGGGAACGTTCGTCTTGGCGAAATCGGCCGGCCCGCCGTCGGGCCCGACGTAGGCTCGGAGGAACGAGAAATCGCCCGTGTGACGCGGCCACATCCAGTTGTCCTCCTCGCCGCCGAACTCGCCGATCGATCGGGGCGGTACGTAGACGAGGCGGATATCTTTCAAGGTGGTATAGAGGAAGAGGACGTAGGTTTTCCCGGCGAACATCTCGGAAACCTCGGCCCTCTTGCCCGGGTTGGCCTTTTCGGCCGAAGCCACGAGCTCTTTCGCGCGCTGTTCGGCCGCCTTGGTCCGGGCCGCCGCGTCCATGGAGGGTTTGACGGCGGCGAGGACTTCGGCCGAGACGTCGCGGAACGATTCGGTGATCCTGGCCGTCATGCCCTTGGCCTCGATCTCCTCGCCGCGGGTCCGGGCCAGGAATCCGTCATGGATATAGTCGTTGGCGCTCGTGCTGGCCGCCTGGGCCGCGCCGAAGGCGACATGATGGTTGGTCAGGATGAGGCCGTCGGGCGAGACGAACGAGCCCGTGGCCCCGAGCTGGACGATGCCGTAGACGAGGCCGATCCTGTCCGGGCTGAAGATGTCCTCGGGCGCGGTCTCGAGGCCCTTGGCCCGGAGGTCGAGCTTGCGGATCTCGCTCACCGGCCACATGCCCTCATCCCCTCCGGGGATAAGGACCAGGGCGATGACGAAGGCGGGCAGAAGGACGAAGATGGCGGCGATCACGGAACGGCGCAGCGCTGTTTTGTTCATGGGCCCTCTTTCTTTCAGCCTTTGCGGCTCGTCTGTTATTTCGCGGGTTCGGCCCGGACGACGGCCTGGAGGGAGAGCTAGAGGTACTTGCGGACGACGTCCTCCATGGCCGCCATTTGCTTTTCCATCTCGGCGACCATCTTGAACTGGGTCCGGCAGCGGTCGAGGTTGTGGCCCTCGCGATGGATCTTGAAGTAGACGTCGCCCTTGAGATGGTCGGTCAGAAAACGGATGCCGCACTCGAGCGTCAGCAGTTTGGCCGAGAAGGCGAGAAGGTCGGTCTCTGCGGGGACGAGGAAATCCCGGGCCGCGTCGAGATAGCCGGCGGCCAGCCGGTCGAAGAGCCCGAGGTCGAAGCCGACCTTGGCCAGATCGGGCTCGTCCTCGACGGCCGTCGCCGCGCCGAGCCGGACCGAATCGCCGAAGTCGTAGAGGACCGACCCCGGCATGATGGTGTCGAGGTCGATGACGCAGACGCCCTCGCCGGTCCGGTCGTCGATCATGACGTTGTTGAGCTTGGTGTCGTTATGGGTGACGCGTTCCGGGATGCGGCCGGAGGCCAGGCCGTCGACGACCGCCCCGGTGTCCTTCTCCCGGGCGACGACGAAATCGACCTCGGGCTTGACGGCGGCGGCCCTGTTGGAGGGGTCGTGCTCGAGCGCCTCGACGAACGCTTCGTAGCGCTTACGGGTTTGATGGAAGTCCGGTATGGTCTCGTGGAGCCGTTCCCCCGGCAGTCCGGCCAGCATCTTCTGGAAGTTGCCGAACGCTTTCGAAGCCGAGTAGACATGCCGGAGGTCCTCGACCCGGTCATAGGTCCGGGCCCCGTCGATGTAGCTGAACATCCTCCAGTAGGTGCTCTCGGGAGTTCGGTGGAAGGTCTTTCCGTCGCGGGTGGGGATGATGGTCAGGGTTTCCCTGTCCGGGTCGCCGCCGGCGGCGAGGATCTGTTCCCGGGCGAAACGCGTCACCCGCTCGATGTTCTCCATGAGCATTTCCGGCTCGCGGAAAACGAGGTGGTTGATCCTCTGGTTGACGTATTTCACCCGCCGCCCCGCGTTCTCGAATTCGGAGCAGTAGGTGTCGTTGATGTGGCCGGAAGGGATGGGGCACGAGGAGATCCAGCGGCCTTCGACGGCGAAGGCGGCGCAGATCCTGTCCAGTTCGGGCAGCGGCTTCTTGTCCATGGACGACCTCGGCACTCGATAGCCCGGGCCCCCCCGGGTCAGGCGCCCATTCTAACGAAGCCCTCCCGGCCTGTCAATGCGTCCGGCTTCCGGTCCCCGTCCGTCCCCGTCCGGCCCCGCCGCCGCCACGCCTTCCCGAGGAGCTTCCTCCCCGGTCCGAGGGACGCCGTCTCTCCAGGCGCTGGCCGGCCAGTTTCTCCAGGCTCAGGTCCCGGGCGAAGCTGTCGTCGGTCACGGGAAGCTCCGGGACCTTCATGCCGATGAATTTCTCGATGGCCTCGAGGTGGTCGGACGTGGCCTCGCTGGCCAGCGTGATGGCCAGGCCCGGGGCCCCGGCCCGGGCCGTCCGGCCGATCCTGTGGACGTAGTTTTCACAATCCTGGGGGATGTCGTAGTTGATGACCATCTCCAGGTCGTCGATATGGAGTCCCCGCGAGGCGACGTCCGTGGCCACGAGAAGGGGGAAGCGCCCGGCCATGAAATCCTCGATGGTCTGCAGCCGCTCGCTCTGGCGAAGGTCGCCGCTGAGGAACTTGGCCCGGTGGCCGTTGGCCTGGAGCTGTTTCGCCAGGAGGAAGGCGGTGTGCTTCATGTTGGTGAAGATCAGGGCGTTCTTGGGATTGCGCCGCTTGAGCAGGCCGAGGAGGAAGTTGAGCTTGATGTGGCTCTTGACCCGGTAGAGCTCCTGGGAGATCGTGTCCACGGTCAGTTGTTCGGGCGTGACCTCGATGAAGGCCGGAGCGTTGAGGTAGGCCTCGGCCACTCGTCGCGAGAGCTTGTTCAGCGTCGCGCTGAAGAGCATGCTCTGGCGGTCGCCGCGGTCGGGCATCTGGCGGACGAGGTCGCGGAGGTCGGGCAGGAAGCCCATGTCGAAGAGACGGTCGGCCTCGTCGATGACCAGGAAGCCGCACTCGCGGAAGTTGAGGCGCTTCTTCTCGGCCAGGTCGAGGAGGCGGCCCGGGGTCCCGATGATGATATCCGGGCCGGCCTTGATCTGGGCCAGTTGGGCGACGTAACCGACGCCGCCGTAAAAACAGCCGATCTGAAGCCCCAGGGGCCGGTTGAGGAGTCGGGCCTCGCCTTCGATCTGGACGGCCAGCTCCCGCGTCGGGACGATGATCAGGGCCTTCTTTCTCGAACCGCGGGTCTGCTTGAGCATATGCGAAAAGAGGGTGATCAGGAAGGCCGCTGTTTTTCCCGTCCCGGTCTGGGATTGGACGGCCACGTCCTGGCCTTGCAGGGATTTGTCCAGGGTCAATTCCTGGACGTGAGTCAATTCCGTATAACCTCTCTCCGCGATGGCCTGCTGGAGCCTGGGATCGAGGTCGAGTTCGGTAAAACGCATGTTCATTCCTTTTTGGACTGGGGGTCAACCCTGGGGGAGCAAAGTACCGCAGGGAGTGATCTCACGGGCGGGGGTTCTTTCCGCGTCGTCGCCGTCCTGTATTCCTATTGGACGATTATATTACCATAAAACCCGGGGTCGGCTCAAGCCGGGATACCCCGGCCGGCCGTCCCTCCTTCTGACGGGCCCCTCTCGAGGGATGAAATTCCGCCTTGACAAGGCCGCCTCATTGCCTTATTTTCTCTCCGTCCTCGAGACCCCTATGAGCGCTAAAACCATCCAATCTCTTGTCCAGAGCTGGGAGACGGTCAGGTTCGAGCTCCTGAATACCCGTATCTCGAGCCTCAACCTGACGATCGAGGGCTCTCCCGTGGACAGGTTCGTCCTCCGCCTGCGCCGGGAGATGGAAGTCCGGAAATTCCGCCTCAGGCCCGAGATTTACCTGACGGACGGCTGGGGCTGCCCGGATAGGACCCCCGTCATCGGGATCCCGTTCTACCTGGCCGACCAGCGTCTATCCCGCCTCGAAGAGGAGCAGACCGACGAGATCGAGGACCCGCGAACGATCATGATGCTCCTGCGCCACGAAGCCGGCCACGCCGTGAACTACGCCTACCGCCTCTGGAGGCGGTCGAGCTGGGCCGAGATCTTCGGGCCGTTCACCAAGCCCTACCGCGATTCCTTCCGGCCGGACAGGATGAGCCGGCACTACGTCCGCCATATCGCCGCCTTTCATTACGGCCGAACCTACGCCCAGAAGCATCCGGACGAGGATTTTGCGGAGACCTTCGCCGTCTGGCTCACGCCCCGTTCCGAGTGGCGGCGGCGCTACCAGAACTGGCCGGTCATCCGCAAGCTCCTCTACGTCGACCGGCTCATGAGGGAGATCCGGCGGGACGCGCCCGAGAGCCTCCAGGGCCGGCTCCTCCGTCCCGTCGACCGGATGAACATGACCCTGGCCGAACACTACGGGAAGAAGGCCGAGCGGTTCCGCCGGGATGCGCGCGGCTACGTCGACGACAGTCTCCAGGAGGCCTTCCCGGCCTCCCGGGGACAGGTTCTCCGGCCGGCCTCGGCGCTTTTCAAGCGCTACCGCGACCGCCTCGTCGAACGGGTGATCCATTGGTCCGTGCTGACACCTCCGGAGGCGGCCACCCTCGTCCGCAAACTCGAAGCCCGATCCGTAGCTCTCGGATTGAGCTACAGGCCGGGCGCGGAAGGGGAGAGGCTGATGGACGTCATGTCCCTGGTGATCGCGTTGGCCCTGGATTACGCCTACACGGGCCGCTTGACGGGTTGAAGCCTAGCGCCCGAGCCTTCTCCCCCCGCTCTTCGTGTTGAAAATCGGCAGCTGCATGTCGAAGGGGGGACCTTCGAAAGCCGCCTTGAGGATGGCCTGGAGAAGATGGGGATAGTCGATCCCGGCCTGCTCTGCGGAACGCGCCAGGCCCATGCCGCTGTCGAGGCAGGGATTGCAGTTGACCTCGAGGACCCGGGGCAGGCCGTCTTCGTCGAGCCGGACATCCACCCGCCCATAACCCCACCCGCCCACGATCCTGAAGGCCTTGACAGCCGTCTTGCTGATGAGCGCGGTCAGCCCGGCGTCGACCTTGGCTGGGCAGATGATTTCCGTCCGTTTGTACTCGACGGACGTCTCGATCCACTTCGCCGCGTAGGACATGATGGGCGGGATGGCCGGGGGAAGCCGCGAATAGTCCACTTCGGCCAGCGGCATGACCTGGATCTTCCGGCCCCCGATGAGGCCGACGTTAAACTCGCGGCCGGGCAGGAAATGCTGGACGAGCGCGGGCTGCTTGTAGGTGGCCAGGACTTCCCTGGCTTTCTCCTTGAGGGCCTTTTTCGTGTGGACGACGGAGCCGCGGTCGAGCCCGATGCCAGCGTGCTCCTGGGCGGCGTGGACGATGAGGGGGAAGACCCACTTGTGCCCGTTGACGTCCGAGACCCGCTCGATGATCACCGTCGAGTGCGGGATCGGAATGCCCGCGCCCTTGAGCAGGCTCAGGGCCATGTACTTGTAGCGGTTCAAGCCGAGTCCGAGCGCGGGAGAGCCGGTCATGTGATATCCGAGCATGCGGATGAACGCGGCGATGCGCATTTCGTAGAGAGCCCCGTGGACGACGTCGTCGTACTGGTTGAAGACGATGTCGGGCCGGAGGCGGATGAGCTTGCGCTGGAGCCGGGAGAGGTCGCCGGCGATGGGGATGACGACGACCTCGTGGCCGGAGCGCCGCAGGCCGCGGGCGATGCCGCGGATCATCTGACGCAGGTGATGCAGACTGCTCTCGTCGCCCTTTTCGGCGGGTTGAGAGTCCTCGTAGGCGTTGTAGATGAGCGCGATGCGGAGCTTCTTCATACGCCTTCCGAAAACCCTTCGGCCCTATTCTAGGATAAGCCCGAGGTCTTCTACAAGGGCAAAAACGTTCTGGCTCAAAAAAAACGGCTGCCCAGATCCAATGCAGGATGGGGATGAACAGGATCAAAGAAGCGATGACGACGGCCCAGATCGTCCCGACCGTGATTAGCCTGGCCTTGAGCGTCTTCATATCGTAGACCCAGAACGCGACGACAAAGAAGGTCAGGTAGCCGATGAGGAAGATGAGCCACGGCGCGCTTCGGTTCCACCAGGGATAGTCCCAAGTCAGGGCGCCGACGCCGTTGAGCAGGTATTCGACGAAAACGCAGAAAGCCGACCCGGCGATGGCCACGAACCAGCGGTTGGGCAGGCCGAGGATCCTCGCCTTTTTATCCGGCAGGAGCATCTTGGTCCAAATGATGCCCGAGACGGCGAACATGAACATGATCTCGATGTTCAAGCCGACGAGGATGAGGTAGGCGGTCTTGCCCGGGGCCCCCAGACCGACGCGTAGCCCGTGAAGTGCATGACCAGTCCGTTCCAGATCTCGTTGAACCAGTCCCTCCCCCAGAAGGCGAGGCCGGCCAGGACGAGGCTCCAGTTGCGCTTCTCGGCCTCCACGGTATAGACGTAGAAGACGAACGCCAGCAGAACGACGACATACCATTGGAACTGGCTGCCGTCGCGCAGGATGGCCATCGCTTGGAACGCGGATTCGGTCATGGGACCTCCTTTGTCGAAGGGGATTCGATGCTTGCCGTCGAACGGGATTGTAGGGGCGAACCCCGGCCGAAGTCAACCGAAGGGCAGAGAGGGGACGAAAATAAAGGAGGGGGTCAAACCTACCTTTTGCAGCAAAAGGTAGGTTTGACCCCC
>CAZZCH010000015.1:0-51107 GCA_964652895.1 uncultured Eubacteriales bacterium | reverse complement strand
AAGGGACGAGCCTTCGCGGCGGAAGTGGACCCCCGGGCTTTGCAGTCCTCAGGCGCGAAGCGAATGAGGGCGGCCAAGCCCGGGGTCCCGGCCGGGACGGGGAAGCCCTGCCCCGGCCGCTGTTGACAGCCATCCGGCCAACGGGTATTTTAGGAAACTCATGACGACTCGCCGATCTGGAGAAATAGATATGAACAGCTTAGAAAAACACGCCTTCAATGCAGCGGCAGCTCTCGGCCTGCTTGCGGTCTTCGCCATCTCGCCCGCCCTCATCCGCGGCGAGGAGAAAAAGCCGGGCCTTCTCGGCCCCTGGAATGCCAAGGCCGAACTCAGCTTCGTGGTCACGGGCGGCAACACGGCGACTTCCGCCTTCAGCCTCGGCACATCGTTCACGCGGAAGTGGACGAACGACACCCTTCTGTTCAAGTCCTACATCCTGAGGAGCAACTCCACGACGACGACCCGGACCGCCCAAGGGACGGAGACCGATTTCGAGATCATCGAGGATAAGATCCACCGCCTCGTCGCCGAAAACTACCTGCTGGCCGGCCAGTACGACCGCCGGATCTCCAAAAAGCTCTCCGGGCAGGTCGGTCTGAGCTGGGACCGCAACCGCTTCGCCGGCGTCGACGACCGGGTCATGTTCACCACCGGTCTCGGCTGCGCCCTGGTCGATCAAGCACGGACCCAGGTCAGGACGGCCGCAGCCGTGACCTATACATTGAGGCAATACGTGGGCCAGGACATGGCCTCGTTCGCCGGTCTCCGGTTCAGCTTCCTCGCCGACCAGAAGATCCTCGAAAACTCCTCCGTCTCGACGCAGTTCATCTTAGACGACAACCTGAAGCGGACGGATGACTGGCGGTTCGACTGGACGAATTCGGTGTCGGCCTCCATCTCCAAGTCCCTGGCCCTCAAGATCAGCCTGCGGATGCTTTACGCCCATGTTCCCGCCCTCCAAAGCCTGGCCCTCTTCGACCTCGATGGCCTGCCGACCGGGCTCTTCGTCCGGGTCCCCCTCAAGAACCTCGACACGTTGATGACGACCTCGATCGTCATCAATTTCTAATTCTTGTTCGTTTGACCCCTTCTTAATTTCCTAGTATTATAGTCGAGAATATCGGGTGGAGGGCCCATGAAAAAACGCTATTGGCGCTGTTTCGTCTGCAACGACATCCACTACGGCATCGCCCCGCCGGAACTATGTCCCACGTGCAAGGTCCTCAACGCCTACGTCGAGATCTCGGCGGACGAAGCCCGGAAGATCCTCGGCGGCGGGCCCGGCGTTACCTTGACGGCGGACGAGTTTCTGGCGGCCATCGAACGGTTCACGGCCGGCAACGAGTTCCAGGTCAATCCCGACCGCGAGAAAGTCGACCTGCTCCTCAGCGGCATTTTCGAGAACGAGCGCAACCACGGCCTCAAGTACTGTCCCTGCCGGCTGCGCTGCAAGGATTGGGACGAGGATTTGAAGATCGTCTGCCCCTGCAATTTCCTCATCCATGAAACCTACAAGGGCCTCCCGGACGGCGAATGCTGGTGCGGGCTTTTTATCAGGAGGAAATGATGGCCAATCTGTTCATGTTCCACGGGCGGGAATGCCCGCACTGCAAAAAAATGATGCCCCTGGTCGAAAAGCTCGAACAGGAGACCGGCGTCCGCTTCGACAAACGAGAAGTCTGGCACGAAGAGAAGAACGCCGACCTCATGAGGTCCTACCGGCCCATCATCGCGTCCAAGTGCGGCGGCCAGCTCAAGGTCCCAACGTTCATCAACCCCGACGCCAACGACGCCGTCTGCGGCGAGATGGAATACGAAAAGCTCAAGGACTGGGCTCTCAAGCAGTCCTAAAGACCGGCGGGCGGGCCAAGGGCCGGCCCCGCATCGGGAGGGTGACCGATGATCGAAATGTTCGACCCGCTCAAGGGGGAGAGGCTCCGCGTCCTCGACGAAACGGGCGGCATCGTGGCCGGCCTGGACCCAGGCCTTGCGGACGCCGAACTCCGGACGATCTACGAGCGCATGGTCCGGACCAGGGCGGCCGACGCCAAGGCCCTCAAGCTCCAACGGCAGGGCCGCCTCGGCACTTATCCGCCGAGCCGCGGCCACGAGGCCTGCCAGGTCGGGCTGGCCTCGGCCATGGCCGGAGAAGACTGGCTCTTCCCTTACTTCCGCGACTTGGGGATGTACATCACGCTGGGCTATCCCCTGGCCGATTACTATCATCTCTGGATGGGCAACGAGGCCGGCCTGAAAACTCCCGAAGGATTGAATGTCTTTCCCATCGCCATCCCCGTCGCCTCGCAGATCCCCCAGGCCGTCGGGGCGGGTCTGGCCGCCAAATACCGGAAACTTCCTATCGCCATCGTGACGACGTTCGGCGACGGCGCGACGTCGGAAGGGGACTTCCACGAGGGCCTGAACTTCGCCGGCGTCTACCGGACGCCCAACGTCTTCTTCTGCCTAAATAACCAATTCGCCATCTCCGTCCCGCGGGCACGCCAGACGGCCGCGGCGACGATCGCCCAGAAGGCGGTCGCCTACGGCTTCCCCGGCGTTCAGGTGGACGGGAACGACGTCTTGGCTGTCTACGCCGCGGCCCGCGAGGCCCTGGCCAACGCCCGGAGCGGCCGAGGGCCGACTTTGATCGAGGCCTTCACCTACCGGATGGGCGACCACACGACCTCGGACGACGCCGCCCGCTACCGGTCCAAGGAGGAAGTCCAGGAATGGGAGCTGAGGGACCCGCTCCTCCGCTTCCGGCTTCACCTCGCTAAAAAAGCGCTCTGGGATGAAGCCTACGAAAAAGCCGTCCAGGACGCCGCGGTGGAATTCGTCGAGAAAGCCGTCGCCGTGGCCGAGGCCCGGCCGGCCGCGGCGCCCGAGGACCTGTTCGCCTTCACTTACGCCGCGATGCCGCCGGAGCTCGAGGCCCAGCTCGCCGACCTCAAGGCCTTCCTCGCGGAGGGACGCCGATGATCATGACCATGGTCCAGGCCATCAACCGGGCCCTCGCCCAGGAAATGGAAAGGGACGACCGCATCATCGTCCTCGGCGAGGACGTCGGCCGCGACGGCGGCGTCTTCCGGACGACGGAAGGCCTCTTCGAGCGATTCGGCGCCGAACGGGTCATGGACACGCCGCTCGCCGAGTCGGGTATCATCGGGGCGTCGATCGGGATGACAGCCCTTGGCCTCCGGCCCGTGCCCGAGATCCAGTTCATGGGTTTCATCTACCCGGCCTTCAACCAGATCGTCTCCCACGTCGCCCGGCTCCGGAACAGAACGCGGGGCCGGTTCATCGTGCCTCTGACGATCCGGACGCCCTACGGCGCCGGGGTCAAGGCCCTCGAGCACCATTCCGAGAGCACGGAAGCCCTCTTCTGCCAGATCCCGGGGCTCACGGTCGTCGTGCCCTCGACTCCTTACGATGCCAAGGGGCTTCTCACCGCCTCGCTGCGCAGCGACGACCCGGTCATCTTCCTCGAGCCGGCCAAACTCTACCGGGCGGAGAAGCAGGATGTCCCCGAGGAGCCCTTCGAAGTCCCGTTGAGGAAGGCGGCCGTCGTCCGCCAGGGAAAGGACCTGACCATCATCGCTTGGGGCGCTATGGTCCCGGTCGTTCGGAAAGCGGCGGAAGCGGCCGAAGCTGAGGGCGTCGGAGCGGAGATCGTCGACCTGCGGACGCTCTCGCCCATGGACAGGGAGACGTTCGTCGCGTCCGTCAAGAAAACGGGCCGGGCCCTCGTCGTTCACGAGGCCCCGAAGACTTGCGGCCTGGGGGCGGAGATCGCCGCCACGATCGGCGAGACCGCGCTCCTGAGCCTCAACGCTCCCGTCCTCCGGGTGACGGGGCAAGATATCACGGTCCCCCTGCCGAAAAGCGAGGACCTCTACTACCCCGGCCCGGAGCGCGTCCTGCGCGCCATCCACCGATTGATGGAGTATTGACATGGCCAAAGAGTTCCGGTTCCCCGACGTCGGCGAGGGCATCACCGAGGGCGAGATCGTCCGCTGGCTGGTCAAGGAAGGGGACGTTGTCAAGGCCGACGAGACGCTGGCCGAGATCGAGACCGACAAGGCCGTCGTCGAAATGCCGTCGCCCTACGCGGGGACGGTCCTCAAGCTCCATTTCAAGGAAAAGGACATCATCAAGGTCGGCCAGGTCCTGGTGACCATCGGCGAAAAGGGCGAAGCCGTGCCCGAGCCGCGGCCGGCCCCGGCGGGGATGCCGGGCGCCCGCCCGGCGGCTCCGGTCCGGGCGGCGGCCCCCGGCCCGACCGGCGAGATCTTGGCCACGCCCAAGGTCCGGGCCCTGGCCAAGGAACTCGGCATCGACATCGGTGCCGTCCCCGGCACGGGACCGGCCGGCCGGATCACCGAGGACGACGTCCAGGCGGCCAAGATGAAACCGGCCGAAAAGAAACCCGCGATCAAGATCAAGGCGAAGTACGACATCTTCGGTTCGCTCGAGCGCATTCCCTTGCGAGGCGTCCGTCGGGCCACGGCCAAGAAGATGCGGGAGTCCCTGGACAAGGCCGCCCACGTGACGCACTGCGACGAAGCCGATGCCGGGGCGCTCGTCGCTCTCCGCGAGAAGATGAAGGCCGAGGCCGAAGCCGCCGGGGTCAAGCTGACCTACCTGCCGTTCATCGTCAAGGCCCTGATCGAGGCGCTCAAGCTCCACCCGACCCTCAACGCGACCCTGGACGATGAGGAAGAAGAGATCGTCGTCAAGAAATACTACAACATCGGCATCGCCGTCGACGTCCCGGACGGGCTGATCGTCCCCGTCGTCAAAATGGCCGACGAGAAATCCGTCCTCGACATCGCCGCCGAGATCCAGGCCCTAGCCAAGGCCGCCCGGGAGCGGACCCTGGACCTGGCCGACCTCAAGGGCGGCACTTTTTCCATCACCAATGTCGGCGTCATCGGCGGCGACTTCGCGACGCCGATCATCAACTACCCCGAAGCGGCCATCCTGGCGACCATGAAGATCGCCGACCGGGCCCGCGTCGAGAACGGCGCCGTGGTCGTCAAGAAGACCCTCCCCCTCTGCCTGTCGTTCGACCACCGGATCATCGACGGGGCCGAGGCGGCCCGCTTCACCCGGGACCTCATCCGCTTCCTGGAAAGCCCGGAGGTCTGATGAAGATCGCCGTCGGCATGAGCGGCGGCGTCGATTCGTCCGTCGCCGCGCTCCTCATGGTCCGGGCGGGGCACGAGGTTTCCGGCATTCTGATGAAAATCTGGCCCGGTCCGGACGCACCGGGAGCCGTCCGGAGCTCCTGCTACGGCCCCGACAAGGCCGAGGACATCCGGGCGGCCGGGGACGTCTGCGCCCGGCTCGGCATTCCGTTCCACGTCTTCGACTGCTCGTCCGGCTACGAAGACCTCGTCCTCCGCTATTTCCGGGAAGGATACCTGGAGGGCACGACGCCGAACCCCTGCGTCCGCTGCAATCCGCTGGTCAAGTTCGGCATCCTTCCGGACGCGGCCAGGCACGCCGGCCTCGCCTTCGACCGTTTCGCGACGGGGCACTACGCCCGAGTAGAGCATGACGCCAGGCTCGGGCGGTTCCTGCTGAGAAAGGCCGTCGACGCGCGCAAGGACCAATCCTATTTCCTCCACCGCCTGTCCCAGAAGCAACTCGGGTCGACCCTTTTCCCGTTGGGGGAACTCACGAAGAGCCGGGTCCGGGCGATCGCCCAGAAGGAGCATCTCCCCGTCCACGACCGGAAGGAAAGCCAGGATTTCTACGGCGGCGACCTCCAAGATATTCTCGGGCGGGACGGCCTCGAGGGCGAGATCGTTGACCGCGCCGGGCGAGTGCTCGGCAGGCACCACGGCGTCCGTAACTACACGATCGGGCAGCGGAAGGGGTTGGGGATCGCCCATCCCGTCCCACTCTATGTCATCGCCATCGACGCCAAGAGAAACCGGCTGGTCGTCGGTCCGGAAGAGGAAACCTACGCACAGTCGTGCCTGGCCCGGGATTGCGCCTGGGTCATGGTCGAAAGGCTCGCCGCCCCGGCGGAGGTCCAGGTCAAGGTCCGGTCGGGCGGCCGGCTCGTCCGGGCGACGGTCTCGCCGCTCGACGAGGGACGGGCACGGGCCGTCTTCGCCGAGCCCGTCTCGTCCGTCGCCCCGGGTCAGTCGGCGGTCTTCTATCTCGAGGATATCGTCCTCGGCGGCGGCATCATCGAAACGGCGGAATAGCCCGGCTTCGGGCTCACCGGCTGTAGAATTCGATCATCCGGCCGATGGCCCGCTGGCAAACCCGGCAGAATTCGTTCTTGGGGTTTCCGATCATGATGCAGTAGACCTGAGACCTGTAAAGGCCCTTCGAGGCATAGCCCGCGCCTTCGAAAACGCCGACCTTGTCGTTCAAGGTCGCGTATTCTTTGCGGACGGCCTCCATTTTCGCGGCCAGGGCGGCGTCGTCCACCTTGACTTTCTCAACGATCCGCTTGAGCTCCTTTTCCGGAGCTCCTCTCTGCTTCGCCTCCTCGGTCTCCTTGGCCTGGGCCTCCCGGACCGCCCGACGCTCGGCCTGCAGGGCTTCCATCTTGTCCTTGCCGTATTCGGTCGGGACGCCGATCCCCGGCGCAAGCAGATCTTTCCACTTGACGTTGGCCGGATCGAGGAGGGCCGTGATGTTGGGCTCGAGGGGTTCGATGCCCTTGGGGTAGAAATCGTTGTAGGAGACCTCGGATTGGTAATACTCGTCGGCCAGGTAGGCGAAGGAGTGCCCGAGCTCGTGGACGAAGACCTCGGGGCTCCGGGGGTGGTCGACGGTGGTCACACAATAGTCGAGGCAAATGCTCCCGCCGCCATAGCGCTTGCTATTGACGAGCACGATGATGGCGTCGTAAGGGACCTGGCCGGCGATCTCGTGCATCCGGTGGTCGTCCTCGATGAGCATGTAGCGGTCGAGGTCGAAGGCGTTGAATGAGGCGTTGAGCACGGTCTTTTTATAGATGCGTTGACGGGGCTCGTCCATGCCTCGTTCGGGCGATGGGCGGAAGACGGCCCGGATGTTGAACCTCTCCTTGAGGCTTTTATAGGGCTCGACCGTGAAGAGGAAAGCCGCCATCCGGTCGACGTCGGCCTTGAACTTGTCCTTGTCCTCGGCGGTGTAGCCCTCGGCGACGAAGACGAAATCGACCTTGTCGTGAGGGTCACCCGTGACCTGAGCTTCATAGAGCCAATCGCCCGAGGCGGGCTTTTCGCGGATGATATGGTAATCGGACGGGTCGATGACCTGGTTGAAAAGCGGATGGAGGAGGTGGCGCTTGTCGCGTTTTTCGACGACGAAAAGGACCGGACGCTTGGGCAACGGGACGCGGACGGAGCGCTGGAACACGCGCCCCGTCCCGGCCAGCGCCGGTGTGGTCGTCTTGTACTCGGCAAACATCGTGTCGAAGCCGCGGGCGAAGAGGAGCCGGTTCGAGGCGACGTCGTAGAGCTTCAAGACGTAGCGGCCGTACTCGAAGGGCGGGAGGAGGCCGGACACGGATTCGGGCCAGGTCCCCTCTTCATAGATCTGGTGGACGGTAACGGTCTCGTCCGAGGCGTCCCCTGCCTGGTAGAGGTCGATCCGTAGGGCCTTGTCGAGGAAATACTCGTCGAAAGGCGGCTGGACCTGGGCGGCGCCCAGGGCCGGAAGTGTCAGGGCGATAAAAATAATGGCGAACAGGGCTTTTTTCATGCGGGCCTCCTCGCTTGTTCCCGGGAATTATATGACGCCGGCCTGCCCGATACAACCGGCTTGGACCGAGTCGTGGACGGGAGCGGCTGGCGAATCCCTCTTGAGCCCGCTCCGATTTTCCGCTATAATAAGGTTTCGACTGTTCGATTTCGGTACACCCGTTGGTCCCGCGCCGGCAACACCCCGAACATCCCGACAGGCGTGAATCTTTGAAAGGCATCGTTCCATGAGCACCGACATCGCGAAAATGCGCAACATCGGCATCAGCGCCCATATCGACTCCGGCAAGACAACCTTGACGGAGCGGGTCCTCTTCTATTGCAAGAAGATCCACAAGATCCACGAGGTCAAGGGCAAGGACGGCGTCGGCGCGACCATGGACTCGATGGACCTCGAGCGCGAGCGCGGCATCACCATCACCTCGGCCACGACCTACGTCGAGTGGGCCGACCATTCCATCAACATCATCGACACGCCCGGCCACGTCGATTTCACCATCGAAGTCGAGCGCTCCCTGCGCGTTCTCGACTCGGCCATCCTCGTCCTCTGCTCTGTCGGGGGGGTCCAATCCCAGACGATCACCGTCAACCGCCAGCTCCGCCGGTACAACGTGCCGTTCATCGCCTTTGTCAACAAGCTCGACCGGGTCGGGGCCAACCCCTTCAAGGTCCGCGAGCAGATCGCCGACAAGCTCGGCCACAACTCCGTCCTCATGCAGCTTCCGATCGGCCTCGAAAGCGCCTTCCGGGGCATCGTCGACCTCGTGACCATGAAGGCCCTCTATTTCGACGGGCCGGAGGGCGAGGACATCCGTGTCGAGGAAATCCCGGCCGAGCTCGCCGCCGAAGCCGCGGAAAAGCGCGAGGAGATGCTCGACGCCGCGTCCATGTTTTCCGACGAGCTGATGGAAGTCGTGCTCGAAGGCCGCCCGACCGAGGAACTCGTCCGGGCCGCCGTGCGCCGGGGCGTCATCGCCCGCAAGCTCGTCCCCGTCTTCGTCGGCTCGGCCTACAGAAACAAGGGCATCCAAACCCTGCTCGATGCCGTCGTCCACTACCTGCCCAACCCCTCGGAAGTCGAGAACCGGGCCATCGATCTCGACCAGGAGGGCGCCGAGCGCGTTCTCACCAACGACCCTGCGGCCAAGACGGTCGCGCTGGCTTTCAAGCTCGAGGACGGGGCCTACGGCCAGCTGACCTACATCCGCATCTACCAGGGCGGTCTGCGCAAAGGCGACGAGCTCGTCAACACCCGCTCCGGCCAGAAGATCAAGGTCGGCCGCCTCGTCCGGATGCACGCCGACACCATGGCCGAGATCCTGAAGGCCAGGTCCGGCGACATCGTCGCCCTCTTCGGCGTCGAGTGCGCCTCGGGCGACACCTTCTGCAGCCCGGGCCTCAACCTTGCCATGACGGCGATCTACGTCCCCGAGCCGGTCATCTCCCTGGCCATCGAGCCCGTGGACAAGAACGCCGCCGATCGGATGGCCAAGGCCCTCAACCGGTTCACCAAGGAGGACCCGACCTTCCGGACCCACGTCGATCCGGAATCCAACGAGACCATCATCCAGGGCATGGGCGAGCTCCACCTCGACGTCTACGTCGAGCGCATGAAGCGCGAGTACCGGGCCGAGGTCAAGACGGGCATGCCCCAGGTCGCCTACCGCGAAGCCATCGGGCAGAAGGTCGATTTCGACTACACGCATAAGAAGCAGACGGGCGGCTCGGGCCAATACGCCCGGGTCATCGGCCGCCTCGAGCCCCTGGCGAAGGGCGCCTACGAGTTCTCGAATGAGGTCCGGGGCGGCCGCATCCCCCGGGAATTCATCCCCTCCTGCGACAAGGGCTTCAAGGCCGTCATGCGGAAGGGCCAGCTCATCGGCTTCCCGGTGACCGGCGTCCGGGTCGTCCTGACCGACGGCCAGTACCACCCCGTGGACTCGTCCGACATCGCCTTCCAGACCGCCGCCCAGGGCGCCTTCCGGCAGATCTACGCCTCGGCCAAGCCCCAGATCCTCGAGCCCATCATGAAGGTCTCGGTCGAAGGGCCGACCGAGTTCGCCGGCAACGTCTTCGCCACGATCAGCCAGCGGCGAGGGACGATCGTCAGCTCGGTCGAGGACGGCACGTTTTCGCGGGTAGACGCCGAGGTCCCGCTGAGCGAGATGTTCGGCTACTCGATGGTCCTGCGCTCGCTGACCCAGGGCAAGGCCGAGTTCACCATGGAATTCCTGAAATACGGCCGCGTGCCGGCCTATATCGCCGAGCTCCTGACGGAACAGCACCTCGAAAAAAAGAAGAAAGAGTCCCAGAAATAACAGAGGAGACACCCATGACGCTCACGGTCAAGGAAGAACTCATCAAGCGCAGCCCCCTGAGGATCCTGGAGAAGTCGATCTCCGGCGGGCTGGGGAAGGGGAACGTCGGCGTCCTGGCCAGCCGGAAGGGGGTCGGGAAGACGGCCTGCCTCGTCCACATCGCCACGGACAAGCTTCTCCAAAACAAGCCGATCATCCACGTCTCCTACGCCAGCCGCGTCGACTACATCATCACCTGGTACGAGGACATCTTCAAGGAGATCGCCAAGAAGCCGAAGATGAAATCCGCCCTGGACACCTTCGACGAGCTCATCCGCAACCGGGTCATCATGAACTTCAAGCAGGACGGGGCCAAGACGGAACAGGTCCTGCGCAGCCTCGAGGCCATGATCGTCCACGCCAATTTCCGGGCCGAGACGGTCATCGTCGACGGCCTGGATTTCACCCAGGCCGGGCCGGAAGACCTCCGGAAATTCAAGGACTTCGCCGGGCGCCTCGGCCTCGAGGTCTGGTTCAGCGCCTCGCTCAAGAAGGACGACCCCCTCTTCGACGACCGCGGCATCCCCTTCGAGCTCGCGGATTACCTGGGCGTCGTCGACGTCCTCATCTCCCTCCAGCACCACGGCGACCACGTCCATTTCCGCCTGGTCAAGGACCACGACCGGCTGGTCCCCAAGGACCTCCGGCTCAAGCTCGATCCGACCACACTCCTCATCGCCAAGGATGTCCGGGCCCGGGCCCGGTAGACGCGCCGAGCCGCCTTGTCCGTCTTTGACTCGTTCCGGCTTGTGTGTTATATCTTCCCTCACGATTTTCGTTCGCGCGGTTGCCAGCCATGACGCCAAGTGAAGAAGCCAGGATTTCCTTTGCGGAAAAGACGCGCCTAGCCGTCATCGACCTCGACGGCACGCTTCTCAAGGGGATGAACGCGGAGCGGATATTCTACCTGCATCTTCTCGTCCAGGGCCGGGTCGGGGCCATGCGGATGGCCACGTTCCTGCTGACGCTCCTCGGAGACCTCTTGCGCCTGGGCTTCCGCCGGACGATCGCCACGAACGCCCGGATCCTCCGCGGCGAGACGCCCGAGGCGGTCCGGCAGTGGGCCCGCGAATTCGGCCGCGTCTTCCTTAAAAAGGCGGTCCCCGACGATCTCCGGGACAAGATCCTCAGTCTCAAACAGGAGGGCTGCCGAATCGTCCTCCTGTCCGGCTCGCTCCAACTCCTCGTCGACCAGCTCAAAGAGCGGCTCGAAGCGGAGATCCTGATCGGAACGGACCTCGAGGTGGACGACGGCAAGCTGACGGGCCGGAAAACGGGTATTTTCCCTTACGGCCGCATGAAGGTCGATGCCCTTTTCCAGAAGATCGACCCGGACGGTATCGACTGGCCCCGTTCCTGGGCTTTGGCCGACCGGAAATCGGACCTGCCCGTCCTCGAGCTCGTCGGCCACCCGGTAGCCGTCCATTCGGACCGCAAGCTGCGCAAGCTGGCCCGGCAAAGGGGCTGGGAGATCATCGGCTGAGACCTCAGAAAAAGTAGGCCAGTCCGGCGAACAGCCGTGTTTCCTGGCCGCCCGCCTCGATGTCCTTCATCTTGCCCCAGCGGTGGATGCCCTCCAGGGTGAAATACGCGCGCAGGGGAGACTTGGGCACGCGCCAGCCGGCCCTGAGGAGAAACCGCGTCCGGGTGTCGGTGACATTCCCATCGTCCAGGAGATCGGCTTGGAACCTGTCCAGGCCTTCGACGGAATTCCATACGTGGGCGCTGACGAGGGCGCGGAGCGAGAGGTTCCGCCAATCCAGATCGACCCGCCCGGAAACGCTCCCGCCCAAGGCATAGTGGTAGCCGTAATAGGTCAATGTCGTCTTCAGCCCCTCGATGGGGTAAACCGCGGAGTAGGCGTTGAACGCGTAGGCGTTCATCATGGCGAAATCGAGGTAGGCGTCGGCCACGGCCCGGATCTTCAGGCGACGGGAGAACCGCGTCCAGTCGATGACCGGGCCGGCGAGGTGGGCGACCGTCATTTTATCCCGGAAGTCCGTCGGCGTCGCCGGGGGCGGGTCGAGGCGGGCGAGCGCGTTCCGCGAATCGTAGAGGGTCGGTCTCTTTCGGACATAAGTCAAGGCGGAGCCCAGACCGATCGATAAGGCATAGCCACGGCCGAGTTTGTCGATCTTCTGCCGGAACAAGGCCAGGCCCACGACCCGGGTGAAGAAGTTGACCTCTTCATCCAAACCGGTCCGCAGTTGCTCCTCGCCCGCAGGCCTTTGCCTCAAAGCCACGTCGAGCGTGAGCTCGCTCAGGGACGTGTCCCGGAGGGTCCTGCGCACAGTTCCGGGCCGGCCGTATTCCGGCGTGAGGATGAGCTGCGTTTCGAGCCCGACGAAGCCCGTGTCCATAGCGTCCCGGCCGGCCCCCGAGGTCCGCCTCCATCCGGCCGAGAGAACGAAGTCGTGCCAACCGGGGTCGGAATAGACTTTCGAGGCCGGTTTCTTCCGGTCCAGCCATTTGTTGAACTTGAGGAAGGGATTCATCCACCCCAGGAATCTCCGGACCGGAGACTTCTGGTGGGAAAAATAAGAGGAGAGCTGGAAAAAGGGCTCGCCCACGGTGTAGCCGCCAGAAGTGGTCACGATAACGTCGTTGACCGAGATGACCTCCCGCCACTCCGAGATGTACTCGTAGAACATCGCCCCGCCGAAGGCGACAAGGAGGGATTCGGCCCAGGTCAGGTGGTTGGTCCTGGCCAGCTCGTAGTAGAGGGCCCCGCCCATGGAGTGCGTCCAATTGACGATGTAGGCGTTCGAGTCGAAGCGGATGGCCTCGGTCGTCAGAAAGCGCCGGTACTGGTCTTCGCAGGTCAGTTCGTACTGCCAATCCTCGATCCACGTATGGTATTCGAGCCAATAGCGGATGGTGGAATAGGTCAGGAATCCTCCCAGTTCGAGCATGGCCCGCCGCCAGTTCTTGGGCATCCCCGTCTTCACGACGGGGCTTCCGCGATGCTCCGGCCCCGTCGTGAAGACGAGACTGTCGCAAGGCTCCTGCCCCGATACGGAAATAAGCGAAAAGACCGCCCGGTCGGGACTGTCGCAAGGCTCCGGCCCCGACACGCCGGCAAGCGAAAAGCGCGCGCGGACGGGACTGTCACAAAGCCCCGGTGCCGCGATGGAAATACCCAGGATCAGGGCCAGGACGCCGGCCACGAGTTTATCGTTCATATTTTCCGGCTTTGATTTTCTCTTAAGAGAGAATAAAATATGCCATTCGATAGGCCGAGTCAAGCCATGTTCAAGTTGTCGCAGCTAGGTCCGGACGGAAGCCCGCCGCCGTCGCGCCGGGCCCGCGTTCGGATCCTCATCGTGCGGCTCCTCGGCTATGCCGGATTCGCCCTCTTCGTCTTCCTCATCATCAAGACCGGCCCGAAGGAGATCTTGAAAGCCCTCGGCCGGCTGAGTCTTCCCGAGATCGCCGCCCTCATGGGCCTCCGTTTCCTCTACTGGTTCATCCGGGCGCTGAACTGGCGGGCTCTCCTCGTGTCTTCGGGAGAACGCGTCCCCTTCCGGGAGATCTTCGGCGCCCGGATCGCCGGTTACGCCGTGAGCTACCTGACACCGGCCGGGAACATCGGCGGGGAAACGGTCCGGATCTTCGTCCTCGACAGCGTCGGACGCAACAAGGCCCTGGCCACGGTCGTCGTGGACAAGACCATCGAATTCCTGGCCGGCTTGTCCACTATCGCGCTCGCCGTCGTCTTTCTCATCACCGAGTTCGCCCTCCCCCGGCGCCAGAAGATCGGACTTTTCGCCGCGATCGCCGCCCTCATCCTCATCCTCATCTTCCTCGTCCTCAAGCAGAAGCAGGGCCTGTTCACCTGGGCCCTGGACACGCTACGGAAGATCAAGATCCGCATCCCCTTCTTCGAGAACCGCCGGGACAAGATCCTCGAGACCGACGCCCACATCGCCGACTTCTACAGCGGAAACCGGCGGCTTTTCATGGCCCTGTTCGCGTCCTATTTCGCCCAGTCCTGGCTCTGGGCCACGGAGATCTACCTGACCTTCCTCTTCCTCGGCGGGAACACCACGACGTTCTTCAAGTGCTTTCTGATCGTCACCCTGGGGTCGTTCTACTCGTTCCTGCCCGTGCCGGGTTCGATGGGCGTCTATGAGCTGACCTACGTCTCCCTGTTCGCCCTCCTCCGAATCGACATGCACGCCGGCATGGCCGTCATCCTCATCCGGCGGGTAGTGGGGCTCGCCTGGGCGGGCATCGGACTCATCCCCCTGGTGAAGAAAAGGGCGGCTCGGCGGATCAAGGCGCCGGAGCCTTGCGACAGTCCCGTCACGGTAGCGGAGCCGGAACCACCGCCTGGCCCCTGCCCTTCCTCAAAAACCTGATCAGCTTGATGACCGTGCCGGCAGAGGCCATCAAGAAGACGCCGAGCAGGAATCCGTCCGGCCGGTGGAGCAGGGAAAAGACGAAGATGACGAAGACCGCCAAGCTCTTCGCTTCGGCGCCCTCTCCGCTTTTTTCGGAACGGGTGTAGACGTTATTGATGTAATACAGCGATACCTGGAGAAAATAAAGGGCGATGGTCAGGAGCCCGAAGACGAGGATCCGGGTGTCCCCCTTGAATTTGGAATAGCCGAAGGACGCTCCCAGGAGGACGACGAAATCCGCGATCCGGTCCAGGAAAATGTCCAGAAAAGCGCCGTAGCGGCTAGTCATGTTCTTGGCCCGGGCCAGCATGCCGTCGGCGCAGTCGAAGATCATCGAGATCATGGCCAGGACACCCCCGAGGGTAAAGAAGGCGGGCTTTCCGAGGAAAAAGGCGGCCCCCGCAACCAAGCTGAATAGGAATCCGCATACTGTCAGCTGGTTGGGCGTCACCGAGGTCTTGAAGACGGCCCTGACAATGAGGGACGCTGGCGGGCGGACAAAAAGGCGGTCGATGGGCAGGTACTTATGGAGGAAAGGGTAGGACGAAACGGTCTTGAGCGCTTTCTGATATTCAAATGGAGTGTCGGGCTTGCTCATGTCGGCCTCGGACTTGCGGCCAGTTATATCCCACTCCTCTCCCCCCGTCAAGAGGGGACTCGGGGATCATCCTCGTTCGCTGCAGTGATTTTTAACGCCGGTCAGCGAGTCGGCCTCGGCACCAAAACAACTCGCTCGGCGTACGCTACGCCGAGCTCAGACACGTTTTGGCGGTTTCCCCTGAAACTCCCCTCGTCCGTCACGCCGCCCGACTAAATCACCGCTTATGCTCTCTCGGGTGGTCCCCTCATCCCCGGAAATAATGGTATAATTGTTTTTTATTCTCCGTGGAGGTGACGGCATGAGGAAAAGAGCCTGGTTGCCGGTCCTGTTCCTGGCGGTTTTCACCCTGTCCCTATCGGCGGCCTTCAAGAAGGAGGACGTCAAGGTTTACAAGCTCGACAACGGCCTCAAGGTCCTGCTCGTCGAGGATCACAACATCCCCAGCGTCGCCCTCTACACCTTCTTCCGCGTCGGGTCGCGCAACGAACGGCCCGGACTGACGGGCGTCTCCCATTTCATCGAGCACATGATGTTCAACGGGACGCCGAAGGTCGGCCCGGGCGAGTTCGACCGGCGGATGGAGTTTCGGGGCGGGAGCAACAACGCCTTCACCGCGGACGACATGACGGCCTACACGGACTGGTTCCCGCCCGCCGCCCTCGAGGCCATGATCGAAATGGAGGCCGACCGGATCCAGGGGCTGGCCCTCGTGCCCGAGGTCTTCGAGTCCGAACGCGGCGTCGTCGCCTCCGAGCGCCGCCTCGGCGTCGAGAACGACAACGACGCCATCCTCAACGAGAACGTTCGGGCCACGGCCATCATGGCCCACCCCTACCACTGGGACGTCATCGGCTGGATGAGCGACATTTTAAGCTGGCGCCGCGACGAGGTCATGGCCTACTACCGGACCTATTACGCTCCGGGGAACGCCATCCTCATCATCGTCGGCGACATCGACCCGGCCAAGACCCTTGGACTCATCCAGAAATACTACGGGCCGGTCAAGGCCTCGCCCGCCCCGCCTCCGGTCAGCACGATCGAACCGCCCCAGATGGGGACAAAGACCGTCATCGTCCGCAAGGAGGCCCAAGCGCCGTCGTTCCTGGCCGTCTGGCACGCCCCGAGCGCCAAGGACACCGATTATCTGCCGCTCGCGATCCTGGCCAAGCCCCTCCTCGAGGGAGAGAGCAGCCGTCTCTACCGGCGCCTCGTCCGCGAGGAAGAGCTGGCCATCGACATCGGCGGCGGCATCCAGGAGACGATCGACCCGTTCCTCTTCTCGATCAACGTCAAGCCCCGGCCGGGCGTCGACCTCGACAAGATCGACCGGATCATCGAGGAGGAGCTGGCCAAGGTCAAGGCCGACGGCATCACGCCACAGGAATACGCCAAGGCCATGAACATCATCCGGAACGACTTCTACATGAGCCTGCAGACGATCTCCGGCAAGGCCGGCCAGCTGGGCTCGACCGAGCTCATCTACGGCGACTTCGCCAAGCTCTTCACGGTCATGGACGACTACGCCGCGGTCAAGATCGATTCCATCAAGCTGACCGCCGGGAAATATTTCACGGCGAACAACAAGACCATCGGAAAGCTCATCCCCGAGGGAGGCGCGAAATGAAACGCTTCAACGGCACGGCGCTCGTCCTCGCCCTTTTCATCCTCGGCACGGCGGCCCTCCCTCTCGGGGCGGCCGGTCAGCTGCCGGCACCGGAAAAATTCGTCCTTAAGAACGGCCTCACCGTCTACCATCTCAGGAATTCCGACCTGCCGATCGTGAGCTTCCGGATGGTCATAGGGGGCGCCGGTTCGGCCTTCGAGCCGGCGGCGTCCGAAGGCGCGGCCGGCCTCGCCGCGTCCCTGATGATGAAGGGGACGTCGAAGATGGACGCCGACGCCATCGCCGAGGCCCTCGACTTCATGGGGGCAAGCTTCGGCATCTCCGCCGCCGAAGAATTCACCCAGGTCACCGGGAGCAGCCTGGCCGAGCATTTTCCCCGCCTCATGGAGATCGCTGCCGGCTGCCTGACCGACCCGGCCTTCTCCGCCGACGAGTTCGAGAAAGAACGGTCCCTGACGATCGACGGCCTCAAGTCCGCCAAGGACAATCCCGGAGCGGCCGTCCGCTTTTACTTCCAGAAGGCCTATTTCGGCGGCCACCCGATGGGCTATCTCGCCTCGGGCACCGAGACGTCCCTCAAGACGATGACGGTCCAGGCGGTGAAAGAATTCTACAAGAAACACTTCCGGCCCGACCGGACGGTCGCCGCCGTGGTCGGCGACATCGACAAGGCGAAGCTCGTCCCGCTCCTGGAAGCGACGGTCGGCCGGATGGTCAACCCGGCCGGCGCGGCGCCCTCGGACGCGATCCCGGCCCTCCCCCGGCCGAAGGGCCGGAAGCTCCTCCTCGTCGACAAGCCCGACGCGACGCAGGCCTACTTCTTGCTCGGGGCCCCGGGCTACGCCGTGGGCGACAAGGTCACCGCCGCGGCCTCGGCCATGAACACCCTCTTTGGCGGCCGTTTCACCTCCTGGCTCAATACCGAGCTCCGGATCAAGAGGGGCCTGACCTACGGAGCGGGGAGCAGCGCCCGCACCTGGGGGGCGGGCGGGTTGTTCACCGTCAGCTCCTACACCCAGAACGCCAAGATCGGTGAGATGCTGGACATCGTCTTCGACCTGCTCCGGAAAGGGACGGAGGAGGGGTTCTCCGCGGAGGAGGTCGAGAGCAGCCGCAATTACATCCTCGGCCAGTTCCCGCCGACGCTCGAAACCAACGCCAGCAAGGCCGCCGCCTATGTCCGGCTGGCCTTCTACAAGCTGGGCTTCGATCAATACGACAAGTATTTGAACGAGGTCGGCCGACTCACACCGGCCGCGGTCAAAGCCGCGGCCGCGGCGCTCCTCCCCCAGAAGGATTTCGTGCTTGTCGTCGTCGGCAAGGCGGCGGATATCCGCCCCCTGCTCGCGAAATACGGGAACTGGCGGGAGAAAAAGATCACCGACCCCGGTTTCTAGGCCGGAAGCACGGATGGGGCCGAGGAGAGAGGAATCCATGTCAGCTCGAAAGATCCTGGCGGCGAGCTTGATTGTCGTGTCCCTGGCCGGAATTTCGGGGTCCCTCGCGGCCCAAGAGAAGGTCGCGCTCCGGTTCGCCCCCGCCGAAGGCACCCGGCTGACCTATACGCTGACGAGCGTCGTCAACGTGGACGGCAAGAGCTTTCTCGGAAAGGACCTGGCTCTCAACGCCGATTCCCGCGGAGAGATCCGGCTGTTCGCCAAGCCTTCGACCCACGAGACCGTCCGGGCCGACCTGACCAGCCCCGGCATCGAGGTCAACGTCCGGCTCTCCGACCGCGTCCTGTCCCAAAAGCTCGGAACGACGGAGGGCGAAGCCCTCGAGGTCGTCTTCAACCGGACGGGCAAGGTCGAGTCCATCCGCAATCCCGAAGCCCTCGGATCGGGAAACCCGTTCAATATCTCCCTTCCCCAGATCCTGCGCGATTATTTTCCGGCCTTCCCCGTCCAGCCGGTCGGGCGCGGTGACACCTGGACGGAAAGCCGGCGCCTGACCATTCCCTTTCAGGGGCTCGACCTCCAGGTCAACCTGGTCATCGACTACACGCTCGAGGACGTCATCGCCGCTGACGACGGGCGGCTGGCCCTGGTCTCCGCCGCCTACCGCGTCGCCGTCTCGGGGGCCAAGGACCTCGGGGACACCCAGGGGGTCTTCGAGGGCCAGGGAGCGGGCGCGGGCAGCCTCCGTTTCCACATCGACAAGGGCTGGTTCTCCGAATACCGCCTCGACTTCAAGACGGACGCCGCCTTCGTCATGAAAAAAGGGGCGGACCGGCTGGTCGAATTCCCCTTCTCGTTTTCCGCGTTCGCCGAGATAGCCCTGATCAACGTCCAGCCTCCCGATCCGGTCATTCGCTAGGCGACGGGTCTGCCGCTGATTTTTTCGGTCCCTTGAAATCCGGGAAAATTCGGCGTATGATTTCACCCTGCATCAGGAGAGGCCCGACCCTAACCGGCCGGGCCCGGCAACCTGGGACGGACACCCGAGGTGCTCACTCGCCGGCAGCGAGGATGCGGTCGCGAAAGCGCACGCGGCAACCAAGTGTCCAAGGGCGAAAGGCGCCCCTCGCCGGCCTCTTCCCAGACCCTGAGCAAGACGATCGACTTCCCGTGTCCGGAAAAGGAGGCTTCGATGGCCAAAGATTTCGTCTTCACCTCGGAGTCGGTGTCCGAGGGCCATCCCGATAAGATGGCCGACCTCATCTCCGACGCGTTCCTCGACGCGATCCTCGCCAAGGATCCCCTTGGGAAGGTCGCCTGCGAAACGCTCGTCACCAAGAACGTGGCCGTCATCGCCGGGGAGTTTCGGACAACGGCGAAGATCGACCCTGTGTCCATCGTCCGTGAAACCGCCCGAGAGATCGGCTATGACGATCCCCTGATCGGTTTCGACGCGAATACGTGCGAGATCCATACCCATCTCGGCCTGCAGTCGGCCGACATCGCCCGCGGGGTCGACCAGGCCAACGGCGAGGTCGGGGCCGGCGACCAGGGTCTGATGTTCGGGTACGCGACGAACGAAACACCCGAGCTCATGCCCCTGCCCATCCGTCTCGCCCACCGGCTCGTCCAGAAACAGGCCGAGGTCAGGAAGAGCGGCCTCCTCCCCTGGCTCAGGCCCGACGCCAAGTCCCAGGTTTCGATCCGCTATGAGGACAAGTGGCCCGTGGCCGTCGAAAAGGTCGTTCTCTCGACCCAGCATTCGCGCGACGTCGAGAACAAGGAGATCCACGAGGGCGTCATCGCCGAGATCATCGAAAAGGTCATCCCGGCCGAGCTGCGGTCGAAGACGATCGAATACCTCGTCAATCCGACCGGCCGCTTCGAGATCGGCGGCCCCGTCGGCGATACCGGCCTGACCGGCCGCAAGATCATCGTCGACACCTACGGCGGCAGCTGCCCCCACGGCGGCGGGGCTTTCTCGGGGAAGGACCCGACCAAGGTCGACCGGTCGGCGGCCTACACGGCCCGCTACATCGCCAAGAACATCGTCGCCGCCGGACTGGCCGACCACTGCACCGTCCAGCTCGCTTACGTCATCGGCGTCGTCGAGCCGTTCTCGCTCATGGTCAACATCCACAGCGGCGGGAAGGTCAGCGAAGAGGCCATCGAAAAGGCCGTGCGCTCGATCTTCCGGCTCACACCGGCGGGGATGATCAAGATGCTCGACCTGCGCCGTCCCATCTACAAGCAGACGGCCGCATACGGGCACTTCGGCCGGGAACTTCCCGATTTCACCTGGGAGAAGACCGACAAGGTCGCGGAACTCCAGGCCTACTTCGGCTACACCAGCCTCGAGGCCGGACGGCCGCACCCCGTCGTTTGAAGGACGGACCGGCCGGAGGTCAGGGTTTTTCGACCTTGAACCAGGCGTCGTGCGCCGTGAAGTAGAGTCCCGATTCCTTGACCGGCTCCCCCGTCATCTTCGCCCAGAACCGCGTATAGAGCTGGACTTGAGGACGATAGAAGTCCACCAAGGCCCGGAGCGCTTTCTTCACGTCCTCATCCCCGCCGCCCGAGAGGGCCTCGGGAAGCCGGTCGGTCTTGTAGTCGGCGATGACCCAGCCGTTCTTTTCCTTGAAGAGGAGGTCGACGGCTCCGGACAGGAAGACGGGCGCCCCGGGAACGAGAACCACCGGCTTTCCTCCGGCGAAAGGCACGAGGCCGGCCCGGGAGACCAGTCCCCCGTATTCGGCGTCCTCCGGCTCGACCCTGACTGAGAAAGGCACTTCGAAGAGACGCCGCTCGGACTGCATGGCCCTCAGCCAGAATTCGGACCGGACGATGGCGGCGACGTGGCGGGCGAGGTCCCGGGAATCCGTCGGGTTCCGGTCCGCGGCGACAAGGACGTCCCGGGCCATGCGGAGGAACGCGTCCTCTCCGATATTGGCACCCGGCTTCCCGCCCCCGAAAGACGGCCACGCCTCACCCAGGGATTTCAGCATGATGTGGACTTCGGAGCCCCATCTCCCCAGCCCGCCCTTGGCCCACGCGGGCGGTTCCCGGTCGCGCCGGGCGGCGGAAGTCACGGTTTCGTGGAGCGCGCCGGCCATCGAAGCCTCGGCCAACTTCCTTTGCAGGGCCGCCCGGGCCTTCATCGCTTCGTCCGGCCTGACGATATCCGACTTCCGGCCCCGCGGGGCCGGACGCCGGGCCTCCCCTCCCCCGACCGGAGGATATTCGGGCAGCTCAGGGATCCCTCCAAAGCCCTTTTCCAGCGGCCCCCAGGCCTTTCTCTCGCCCAGGTCGCCAGCGTAGGCGCTGACGACGAGGAGATCCCGGGCCCGGGTCGCCGCCACGTACATCAGCCTGTTCTCTTCGGCCGCTTCGTACCTTTTCTCCTCGGCCGCGACATCTTCCCAGCCCTCCGGCTGGGAGATCGTTTTCGTCCGGTAACCGAACGGCTTGGTGAAGCGGAAATGTCCGCACGGCCTCCCGTCCACCCGCCGAACATGTTTGTCCGGCTCGAAATCGCGGACGCCGGCCGGATTGGCCAACCACACGACCGGCGCCTCGAGCCCCTTGGCTTTGTGGAGGTTCATCAGACGGACGGCGTTGCGGCGGCCGGGCGTGAGGCTCATCTCCTCGACCGGTTGGGCGCCGACCCACTCGCCCATGAACTCGACGGCGGCGGCGAAGGAGGTCATATCCTCGCTCTCGCGGCCGCGCAGGATCTCGATGAGCTTGAGGACGTTGCCGGCCCGGCTGCTGCCCATCTCCGCCGTCACCAGGTGGTTGAGAAGCCCCGACCTTTGCAGGATCGTCTCCAGGGCCGCCGAGGGAGGGACCTTGGCCGCGAGCTCACGCCAGCCGCGGAGGACACCGAACGCCCGCAGCACCCGCTCCAAGCCGCGCTCACCGCAGGCCGGGTCGACGTAACAGAATCCTCCTCCGGCCGCCCGGTGCTCGAGGAGTTCCTGGTCGCTCAGCCCGAAGAAGAGCCCGCGCAGGACGGCCACCGTGGCGACCGGGTCGTCGGGATCGTCGAGGGCCCGAAGGAGGTTCATGACCTCGCCGATCTCTCCGTTGTCGGCGAAGGCGTCGCTACCGGCGATCTCGAAGGGGAGGCCCATCTCCTCGAGCCGCCGGGCGTACCTGTTCATGCGGTCCTTGTAGCGGAAGAGGACCAGGAAATCACCCGGCTCGGCCGGCCGCGATCCGCCGTCCCCGTCCTCAAGCATGAGGTTCCCGCCGAGGGCCCAGGCGATGAACTCGGCGACCCGGCGCGAGTCGAATTCGGCGATAGGTTCCTTGGCGTGCCGGGGCACGACCGGGACGGTGATCTTGCGGACTCCCGAAAGCGGCTGGCACCCCCGGCCGCGCATCGTTTCGAGAGGCATGTAGCCGGCCTGGGTGGCGTCCGCTTCTCGCGGAAAAAGCCCCTCCCGCCCGGGATCGAAGAGCGGATTGACCCAATCGGCGATCGACCGGAGGGACCGGAAGTTGGCGCTGAGCTCGAGCGTCTCGCCGCCGCCCTCCACGATCCGCTTCTTGACCAGATTGTAGATGTCGATGTCGGCCCGCCGGAACCGGTAGATCGATTGCTTGGGATCGCCGACGAGGAAGAGGGATCCGGGCGCCGGCGAGAGCCCGGTCCAATCGCGCTCGGCGTCGTTCCTCTCCCCCGTGAGGAAGAACAGGATCTCGGCCTGGATGGGGTCGGTGTCCTGGAACTCGTCGACGAGGATGGGGTGAAACCGCTTCCGGAAATAGCTCCGGACCTCGGGATTCTCACGGAGGAGTTCCGCGGTGAGCATGAGCTGGTCCTGGAAGTTGAGCCGGCCCTCGGCCCGTCTCCTCGCGGCGTAGAACAGGACGGCCGGGCGGAGGAAGGCCAGGGCCTTCGTGTGGCGGAACTCGCGCCATTCGCGGAGCGCGGGGACGGCGGTTTTCGCCTTGAAGCTATCCGCCGCGGCCAACATCGTCTCCGCGTCCTCCTTGGTCGCCCAGCGGTTCTTGGTGACGCCGAGCTCTTTCTCGAAGAGCTCGATCGTTTCCATCAGTCGCCTTCCGTCCTCGAAGCCGATGTTGCTCTTCCGGCGGAACGAACGGACGAGGACGGCCTGGAGCGTATCGCGGCCCTTCTCCGGGCGCTCCTTCGGCACGTGGGTCCGGGCCAGGTCGAGGAGTTTCTCCAGGGCCTTGCGCAGCCGCTTGTAGTCGGGCGGTTCGGCGCACCCGGGGACCGGATCGACCTCGGGAAATTCGGCCAGCATCTTGAACGCCGACTCGAGCTCGGCCGGTTCGAGCCCGGCCTCGTCGAGCCCGCGCAGGGCCGCTTCGTTCTCGATACGGGCCTTGGCTTGATATTCGTCCCAGCAGGTCTCGATGAGGACGCGATCCTCATGCTCTTCAAGTTCCCGGAATTCGGGATCGATGCCCGCTTCGACGGGGCGCTCCCGGAGGAGGCGGGAACAGAACGAGTGGATCGTCCCGATGAACGACCTCTCGAGGCCCGTCAGGGCGGCGTCGAGCCGGGTCCGGACCGCGGCGTCCTTCTCTACGAGCCGCGCCTGCTCGAGCGCGACCTGGAACCGCCCCCGGAGCTCGGCCGCCGCCTTGCGGGTGAAGGTCACGGCGGCCAGGGTGTGGATCTCCGCCCGGCCCGAGGCGAGCAGGGCGATCATCCGATCGACCAAGCTCTTCGTCTTGCCCGAGCCGGCCCCGGCTTCGACGAGGAACGTCGTGTCGAGATCCTCGACAATCCTGTCGCGGGCCCTTTGGTCGGGCAGCATCCTTTTCTTCGCGCTCATCATTTATACTCGCGGAGCCTGTCGTAGGCCTCGAACACCTCCGGGCTTCCCTTTCTTTTCCGACCGGATCTTTTTGGCGCGTCGCCGCCGCAGACCGAGGCGTAATCGCAGTATTTGCACTTAGCCTCGGGGCCGGCGATGAAATAGCCCTTCTCCAGGAGGCCAAGGAGATCGTTGAGCAGAGACGTCAGCCGATCCCGGTTGAAATCCTTGATGATCCTCTCCAGACCCTCGCCCCGGCGCGACGGAAAAAGATAGCCACTCCGGGTGACCCGCGGCGTCCCGCCGCCGAGGGCCGGGGCCAGCATCCTCTCGAGGGCCACGGCGTAGAGGGCGTGTTGGATCTTCTGCCCGTGACCGAACTCGACCAGCTCCTCAAAGTCCGAGGGATTCCCCGTCTTGTAGTCCAGGATCCGGTAGGTATCCTGTCCGAGCCGGTCGACCCTGTCGATGGAACCGCTGAGCCGGAATGAACGGCCGGCGCCGAGCCCGATCTCCTGCCGCTCGATCTCCATCTCGAACTCGAGCGGCTCGCCCCTCTCTTCGCGCTTTTCTTCCGCGGACATGAAGATGGTCAGCGTTTCCAGGATGTCCCGCCGTTCACTCTCAAAGATCCCTTCGGAAGGCGGCGGGATCTCCTCCTTTCTCCGGGCGATCCTCCCGGCGGCGAATCCGCCCATGAGCCCGGCGTGCCGGTCCGACGCGACGGTTTCCCGTCTCCTCCTGACCTCGGTCATGAAATCGCAAAGGATCTCGTGGACGAGACTGCCGCGCTGGAGCGGGTCGAGCCAGCGCGACCGGTCGAATTCGACGTCCTCGGGCGGCCTGACCTTCAGGACGTACCGAAGGTAATAGGCGAACGGACACTTGGCCAGGAGCTCAAGGCGCGACGCGGACATGACGGCCTTCCCTCCGGCCACCGGATCGACGTCGCCGCGGACGGAGTCGATGTCGACGATCCCCTCGTATTCCGTGAGCGTGTCGCCGGCCCGGGCGCTTGCGGCGTCCAGGCCCGCGGCGAGGTCGGCGAAGTTGGCGGCCACGGAGCCCGCGCCGTCCGGAGCCGGATCGTTCCCGGCCAACCGCTCCAGCCACCAGTCGATCTCGTCGAAGGACCTATCGGGGTCGCCGGGAAGGAATCCGGCCGCCTCGGAGAGTTCCCGATCGAGGGCCGCGTAATCGAGGTCGGGCTCGCCCCGCAGGAGTCGGAAGGCTTGTAGGACGACCGAGGACGGGAATGATTCCCGTCCTTCGACGACGTTGAACGACGGGTAGCTGAAGACGACCTTGCCGCGGACGGAGGCGAGCGCCGCGGCCAGTTCGAAGAGGTCGGAACGGAGGGCGTCGGCCGCCGTCGACAGGGAATCCGAGAGCGCGGCCCGTTCCTCGTCGAGGAGGACGGGGTCCTGGAGGCCGCGACCCGGGAAAGTCGCCTCGTCGAGCCCGACGACGAACGTGACCGGCCGACCGGATCGCCCTCCCGTCGAAAAGCCGGCGACGTGGAGGTGTCCGGGCAGGGGCGGCGAAGCGCCGACCCGGAGAGACGAGCCCGCCGACCGGACGAGATCCAGGGCATCCTTGAGAGGGAGTGCCGGGAAGCGGCCTTCCTGCCGGACCTCGGCCAGGCGATGGAGCAGGACATCCCGGGCCTTTCGGTCGATCTCGGTATCGGCTCGGCCGGGATCCCCGATGAGCCCGGAAAGGGCCGCGCAGAGGGCCTCGACGTCGTACGCGTCCGGCGCGGTTTCGTCGGGAAAGGCGGCCAGGAGCCGGCCGACGGCGGTGGCGAGGCCGTCGATCTCGGCGATCGCCGCCGACAAGGCCGCCCGGCGCGCCTCGTCGATCTCATCCCCCTCTTCTCCGGTCCTTTTTTCCTTCAAGGCAAGATCGGCCTCCTTTGCTTCGCGGAGGGCTTGAAGCCGGGCGACATAGCGCTCCCTTCCCCAGCCGATCATCGCGCTCCGGAGATGGCGGCAGGCCGTCCGGGCGGCGAGCGGGGTCCCGGACGGGCGGGCCGGCAGGACGAGGTCCCCGTTCTCGAGCAGGCGGCATAGGTGGGTGCTGGAGAAATCGTTCCCCAGCCAGTCGAGGAGACCGAAAAAGAGCCGTCCGGGAGAAGTGAACGAGACGGGGACGCCCTCCCCGAAGGTCACCGGCAGGCGTGTCCGGGCCGAAAGAAGGTGGAAGATGGTCGCATGGGCCGCCCCCGGCGGCGCCAGGACCTCCGCGTGATCGAACGGGACCTTTTCGGAGTAGAGCCGGCGCAGGACCTCGCGGCATTCGTTGGCGGGCCCAAGCGCTTTGAAGATGTCGATGCCTTTGTCCCCCCTTGCGTCGGGAGCTTCGCGGGGAGCGAAAAGCCAGGATAGCCGCCCGGCCTCAGGAGCCTCGCCGGTCGCGGACGCCGGCCAGCAGTGGCGCGGCCGTTCCAATCCGAAGACCGGGTCGCCGGGGACGAGGACCAGGCGGTTCCCGGCCGCCCGCCGGACGAGGTCGCGCTCGAGCCGACTCAGGCGGGTATCCATCGGGCAGAGGGTCCAAGCGGGCGCGAACGACGTCCGGTCGGCCGCCCGCACGGCGGCCGCGAGGAATGCGGCCGAATCAAGGAGCCCGTCCTCTTCGAGGGCCCGCTCGTAGCGGCCGACGAGAAGCGCGAGCTCCCTTCCTTTCCGCTCGACGAGAAAGCGTTCCGGACGGACGTCGGCGCTCGTCAGGCCGGCGAGCCTCAGGTCCCGGATGGCGCGGTGGAGCGCGTTGGCCAGGCCGGGGGAGATACCGGCCCGGCCGAAATACTCGAGCTCTCCGGCGGCATGGAACTCCCTGAAAAGCCGGTCCGTCAGGGCGAGCTCCGCCGACGAGGTCATCGGCTTTCCCCTGTCTGCTTCCGCGCTCCTTTCCAGGATCTCTCCGGCCAGCGTCCATGGAGTGACGAACCTGAGATTGATCCAGGACCCGGTCTCGCGAGCCAGCGCCTCGCCGGTCTGCCTCCCCACGACGAAAGAGGGGCAGAGGAAGATCTTCTCGTCGAGCGGATGCTCGCGGCAGAAGCCGGCCAGGAAGCGGACCGTGGCGTTTGGCGGGAAGGGCTTCCCCGTCCCGGTCTTGCCGGCTTCGCCAGCACCGCCAGTTGCGGGGGCAAGACCGGGGCCGGGCTTCTTCACTTGGCCCCGGGGATGCGATAGAGATAGATCTTATGTTCCCGGTCTTTTTCGTCGGTCACGACCTCGCTGCTGACGAGCCGGCTGTCCCATCCGGGGATCTTATAGTTGTGGGAGACGATGCGGACGCCGGCGGCCAAATCCTTGTCAAAGAGGGGTTCGAGAATTTCCAAGGATTCCGGCAGGAGGTAGAGGGCCAGGACGGTCGCCTCGGTCACCCGGGCCTTGGTGGCGTCCATGTGGAGGAACCGGACGAACTTCTCGACGCCCTCCCGCTTGGCGCCAGCCCGACACTCCTTGATGAGGACAGCGTCGATATCGATGCCCACTCCCCGGGCCCGATATTTCTTTGCTGCCGTGATGACCATGCGGCCGTCGCCGCAACCGATGTCGTAGACGACGTCGTTCGGGCCGACGGCCGCGATCTCGAGCATCCGCTCCACCACCGACTGGGGCGTGGGGACGAAGGGAGCCAGGTCGGCCGCGTCGGGCCGGCCGTGCGAGCCGGGAAAGATCTTGATGATATCGTCCTTATCGTATCGGAACGAATAGGGTTTCCCGGGATGGACGAGGTAGACCGCGGTCCTCCTGCCGTTGTCGAACGAGATCTCGACCGGCAGGTCGGTGGCGAGCCTATCCACGGCGCCGACGTGGAGCGTCCGGACGCGCGGCGCGCCTCCCCCCGGTCCGGGCTTGATGGTGTAGACAATGTCCCGCTTGATGACGTTGCGGAGGGTCGCCTCCGCCATGAACACAATGCCGGAAGAAGGCCGCCGGTTGAGGTCGACCCTGTTCTCCGGTTCGCGAGCGGGGTGGACGACGAATATGGCCACCGCGGCCAACGCTAATAAAGCGATAGCCAGCCCGGCCTCGATGGCCCGCTTCATGACGTCCCCACGGCTCGGACGCTTTTCCTCATCGGCCCCAAGGTAAAACAGCCCGGGAGCGAAGTCAATCCCGGGGCTCACCAGCATGAATGCCGGCGCTTCCCGGCTAGAAAACGACCAGGACGGCGATCACCAGCGCCGCGAGGGCCAGCAGGGTGACCCGGATGAGCGTTTTCATTTTCTGTCCTCCTGTCCTCGACGGAGGCGGCCGGCCTTGCGGACCGCCTCCTTGAGGACATATTCCATCTGGGCGTTGATGCTCCTCAACTCGTCGGCCGCCCATTTTTCCAGGGCGTCGTAGAGCGCGGCATCGAGCCTCAGAAGGAACTTTTTCTTTTCACTCACGACTCACTTTCCGTCAGGTGTGGAGTGTCCCCGTGTTAACGATGGGATGCATTTCCGATTCGGAGACCAGGGCCACGAGGAGGTTGTTGACCATGGCCGCCTTCCTCTCCTCGTCGAGATGGACGACGCCCTGGGCTTCGAGGCCCTTGATGGCCATCTCGACCATGCCGACGGCGCCGTCGACGATCTGGCGGCGGGCGGCGATGATGGCTTCGGCCTGCTGGCGGCGGAGCATGGCCTGGGCGATCTCCGGGGCATAGGCCAAGTGAGACAGGCGGGCCTCGACGACGTGGAGGCCGGCCACTTCGAGGCGGTTCTGGACCTGGTCCTTGAGCTTCCCGGCGATCTCGTCGGGATTGGCCCGGAGGGATTCTGTATCCGTGTCGTGGGCATCGTAGGGGTAATGGGTGGCCAGCTGGCGGATGGCCGTCTCGCTCTGGATGGCCACGAAATGCTGGTAGCTATCGACGTTGAACAGGGCCTTGGCCGAGTCGACGACGTGCCAGACGACGACGGCGGCGATCTCGATGGGATTGCCCAGGGCGTCGTTGACCTTGAGCGTCTCGCTGTTGAAGTTGAAGATGCGCAGGGTTACTCTCTTCTTGACGGCGAAGGGGTTGGTCCAGTGGAAGCCGGCCGTCAGGGCGCTGCCGACATATTTTCCGAGGAAGGTAAAGACCTTGGATTCGTTGGGGTGGATGAGAAAGAACCCGCCGAAGGTCATGAAGGCGAGGATCATCCCCAGAACGGAGAGGATCATGCCGGCCGTTACGCCCGCCCGCACGGCGTGACGGATGATGTACTGGCCGCAGAGGACGAAGACCCCGAGGTCGACGAGGACCATGACCCAGCCGTTCGTGCTGAAAACGTTCTTTTCCTGGATGTCTTTCATGCCAGCCTCCTGTAATAGCATTATAATATTATTATGATATCATCTTGTCAAGTTATTTTTTAGCCATAGAAAAACCCCCGCCGCCTGAGGCGGACGGGGGTTGGGGGGACTCCGATAAAACGCGGCCTAGGCGAAGAAATCTCCCGGGACGGCCCTCAGGCGAGAGATATCCTTGACCCTGTCGGCGATGTCGAAGCCCTTGACGCAGACGGCCGAACAGGACGCGCAGGAGCCGCAAGGGTTTTCGGGGACTTCGAGGGAGCCGACGAGCTCGTGGGCGGCCTGGAGGTTCCTATAGCCGTAGGCGTACATGTAGCTTCTCATCAGGTCCGGGATGGGCAGCGATTTCGGACAGCCGGGGACGCATTGACCGCATTGCTGGCAGTAGAGGCCGGCGACCTGCTCGCCGAGCTTGAGGTCCTTGAGTTCCTGCGGGGTGATCTTCAGGTCGGTCATGACCGTCAGGTCTTCTTTGAGCTGGTCGAAGGTCGTGAAGCCCGGGATGGCTGTCGTGACGTTCGGATCGTTGAGGACCCACTTGAGGGCGGCCCGCATGTTGATCGGCTGCTGCTTCTCCTTGTCCCAGTAGGCGCCGGCCTGGGTTTTCATGGCTACGACACCGATCCCGGCCGCGGTCGCCTCGGCGACGGCCTTGCGCAGCTCATCGCGATAATCCTGGCGGAAGTTGTAGGCCGTCAGGACGACATCATAGGCCTTGGCTTCGATCGTGGCCCGGATGACGGCCGGCTCATTGGAGTGGGTGGTGATGCCGATGAACCGGGCCTTGCCCGACTTCTTGGCCTTCTGCAGGGCTTCGATTAGGACCGGGTTCTGCACGTCTTCCTTGGTCGAAAAGCTCTTCTGAAGGGCCTCGCCCTCCAGCCCCTGCATGGACCGGTCCCGGCCGGGTCCGGGGACCTTGGTCGCGATCATGTAGGAGTCGCGAGGCCTGCCCTTGATGACCTGGCCGATCATCTGCTCGTTCCGGCCACGCTGGTAGCCGTGGGCCGTATAAGAAATAGTGGACAGATTACTCAACCCCCGAATGAATTCGGGGGTTGAGTAATCTGTCCCCTATTAACGTTCACCAAAATATCGGTCCGAAAAAGGGCTTGAAATCGGGAAAAAACAATATTATGATTTCGCCAGAGGAAGATTGACAGCCCTCGCTGTCCGTTGTATTTCCCGACATCAGGGAAGAAAACTGGGGAAATACGAACGCTTCTTGCAGGTTCTGCATACCCTAATCAGCGATGGATTTTAGCCGGTTGACGTATGTGGAACAAAAGATCGCAAATTCAATTTCCTTCTTCTTTTAATCGAGCCTTCTTTCAAACACCTGATGATTTTCTCCCGCCGCCATGGCGTGGATTTAAAAGAATCCCTCTAAAGGAGCCTTGTCATGAAAATCGAAACCTTTGAATTGGAGAGAACCCAGTCGTTATGGGAAAACACCGTCGATTTCAATTTGACCGAAACCGGCATTCATTCGTTTGCCTTGGAGGAATTGCTGGATGAAAGCGAGCTTAAAAAATTGGGGGCCCTCAGAATAGGTTACGGCCAGACAAACGGTTCGATCGAATTGCGGGAGGCGATCAGCGCCCTGTATCCTGGAACAGACAGGGACAATGTCCTGGTCACCAACGGTTCGATTGAAGCGAATTTCGTGACGATTTGGAGTCTCCTTGAGCCGCAGGACGAATTGGTTTTGATGCTCCCCAATTATATGCAGATCTGGGGACTTGCGAATGCCTTCCATATCAAGGTGAAGCCGTTTTATCTGAAAGAAGAATTGCAGTGGCAGCCGGATCTCGATGAATTAAAAAAGCTGGTGACGCCGAAAACCAAAATGATCGCCATGTGCAATCCCAATAATCCGACCGGCGCCGTGCTGAGCGAGAAGGCCCGGGAAGCGATTGTTCAAATGGCGAAGGAGGCGGATGCCTGGATATACGGCGATGAGATTTACCGGGGCGCGGAATTGTCAGGCGGGGAGACCCCTTCCTTTTGGAACACGTACGAAAAAGTCATCGTGGCCGGCGGTCTTTCGAAGGCCTATGCCCTGCCCGGACTGCGAATCGGATGGCTCGTGGGGCCCCATCCTGAAATCGCCGGGATGTGGTCGCGCCGCGACTACACGACGATTGCGACGGCCATTCTCAGCAACCGCATCGCCACCCTGGCCCTCCGGCCCGAAATGAGAGCCAGAATCCTTCTCCGCAACCGAAAAATGCTCAAGGAAAACATTGCCGTGCTGAAGGCCTGGGCGGACAGCCGCAAGGGCCTCTTCCGGTTTATCCCCCCCGCGGCCGGCGGCATGGTTTTCATGAAATACAACATGGACATCAATTCCACCGAGCTCGTGACGAGACTCAGAAAGGAAAAAAGCACCTTTATCGTGGCTGGCGATTGTTTTGGGATGGATCACTGGGTCCGCATCGGCATTGGTTCGGAAAAAGAGTATCTGGCCGCCGGTCTCAACCGGATCGGCGAATTATTGGAGGAAATCCGATGAAAAATGAAAAACCGAAAATCGTGGATCTTGATCAGATTAAAAAAGTCCTGCAGGCCGTTGATCCGCTTCCCGCCATCGAGGCCGGGTTCGTCGCCTATTCCGATAAGCAGGCCGTCATTCCTCCCGTCGCCGAATTGCTGTTCGATGAACCGCCGGGAGATGTCCACATCAAGTATGGGTATCTCAAAAGAGACGCCTATTACGTCGTCAAGATCGCCTCCGGTTTCTACGAAAATACCAAGCTGGGCCTCTCTTCCAGCAACGGATTGATGCTGCTCTTCAGTCAAAAAACCGGCCAGTTGCTGTGCATCCTGCTGGATGAAGGGCACTTGACCAATGTGCGCACCGCGGCGGCGGGAGCCATCGCGGCCAAGTATCTCGCTCCCCAAAAGGTAAACCGTATCGGTATCGTCGGAGCCGGAATTCAAGGCAAATTACAGCTGATTTACTTGAAAGACGTGGTGAATTGCCGAGAGGCTATCGTTTGGGGTCTTCATCAGGATGAACTCGAGGCCTATCGACAGGAGATGAAATCTTCCGGGTTCGACATTAAAACAACGCTTGATACGGGAGAAATCGCGGCCAGCTGCAATTTGATCGTGACGGCCACGCCCTCAAAAAGGCCGCTTCTTCAGGCTCATCAAATCCGGAAAGGGACGCATATCACGGCCGTCGGATCCGACACGCCGGAAAAACAGGAACTGGATGCGAAAATATTTCAAAAAGCGGATGTGATCGTCGCCGACAGCATTTCCCAATGCCTGGTGAGAGGCGAAATCTTTCATGCCATCCAAGACAAGGCGATCACGAAAGATCAGTTCGTCGAGCTGGGCGCCGTCGCGGCCGGCAAGGTAAAAGGCAGGAGTTCGGACGATCAACTGACAATCGCCGATTTGACCGGCGTGGCAGTGCAGGACATTCAAATTTCCAAGATCGTTTATGAGGCGCTCCTTTCCTAATCGAGTTGGAAGGGAAGAGCCGGCTCTCTGTTCGGAGGGAAGATGGACGAAAGAAAGCCGTTTCCGGTTTTTTTCGATTTCTTGGTTTGGACGTTGAGGATACCGCCGGCGCCGGATGGTTCCTCTGCGCCGACCCGGGATCGGCAGGGAACGTGATATCCCTAAAAACGAGATCGGGAATTTGAAAATGGCCGATAAAGAACATCAGTTTGATAGAACTCGGGGAAATCTCGAAAGGCGGCTTGGCCCGTTCGATTCGACGATGATGATGGTCGGAATCGTCATCGGTTCCGGCATCTTTCTCACGACCGGCATTATGGCTCAATCTTTGCCCTCCGTGAGCCTTCTGCTGTTGGCCTGGCTGGCCGGCGGCCTGATCACCCTTGCCGGGGCGTTTTTATTCGCCGAATTGGGCGCCTCGATGCCGGAAGCCGGCGGTTTGTATGTCTACCTGTCCGAGGCATACGGTCCGCTTACAGGATTTCTCTATGGCTGGATTACGTTTTTAGTGTATATGAGTGGTTCTGTCGCCGGGCTTGCCGTTGCTTTTGCAGAATATTTCGGCCATTTCTTCCCATTCTTGTCGACAAATAATTATTTATTTAAAACAGGTTGGTGCTCTATTTCCCGCGGACAACTGGTGGCCGTCGCCGCTATCTTATTGATTTCGGCGATCAATTACGTGGGGGTGGCCTTTGGCAAACTCATTCAGAATATTTTTACGGTCATTAAGATCGGAACCGTAATATCCTTTGTCGTTTTAGGGTTCACGATCGGCAAAGGTTCGTCCATAGATTTTTCAATAAATCCCATGAATTTCAGTCTGGGCCAAGTCTTGACGGGTTTCGGCATTGTTATGGTCGCCGTATTCTGGACCTTTGACGGCTGGAATAATGTCAGTTTTGTCGCCGGAGAGATTAAAAATCCGAAAAAGAACCTGCCGTTGGCCTTAATCCTTGGAACCTTAGTGATATCCGTGCTTTATGTGCTCATAAATGTTGTTTATTTCAAGGCCTTGCCGGTGAACGAAATGGCAGGAACCGTAGCCGTTGCCGAATCAGCTTCTTCAGCTCTTTTTGGAAGAACGATGACCGGACTTTTCTCTGGAGCAATCCTCGTCTCAATTTTTGGAGCCTTAAACGGAACGATTTTTGTCGGCGCGAGAGTTTATTATGCCATGGCAAAAGATAAATTGTTTTTTGGCAAAGCGGCCGTCATTCATCCGCGCTTCAAAACGCCTTCTTTTGCCATTGTCCTTCAAGCGATATGGGCCTGTCTTTTAGCGTTATCCGGGACATTTAAGCAGCTTTTTACATATGTTATTTTTATCTCCATTGTTTTTTGGATCGGCGCCGCGGCGGCCGTCTATACTCTCCGGAAAAAACACCCCGATCTTCCCCGGCCTTACAAAACCTGGGGATATCCGGTCACTCCGGCCGTTTTCATAATCATCTCCACGGGAATCCTTATCAACACCCTGTTTACGGCTCCCGTCGAATCCCTGGCCAGTTTGGGATTCATTGTGCTCGGGCTGCCCATGTATTTCTATTGGAAGAGAAAGTCCAGGGAGGAATCTTGATTCCGTGGAGCTTGAATAGCATGAACGTAGACTGGCCCAAAACGGCCGAAGAGGCTGAGAACAGAATCCAAGGATATATCCGCGAAACTCCCGTGGAATTGTCTGATATCCTCAGTCGGATCGGCCGTTGCCGGGTTCATCTTAAAATGGAAAATCTGCAGATCAGCGGTTCTTTTAAGCTGCGAGGAGCCGCCAATATGATTCTCTCTCTGACGAAAGAAGAAAAAGAGAGAGGCATAGTGGCTGCCTCGAGCGGTAATCAAGGGGCTGCCGTGGCGCACATGCTACAAAAAACAGGCATATCGGGTTCCCTTATCATCCCCGAGAACGCCAGCGAGGCCAAGATCTCGTCCTTGCGGACCTATGGTGTGAAATTGAAATTTTATGGAACCGACGTGGGCGATACCGAGATGTATGCCCGCAAAACGGCCCAAGATAATGGACAGGTGCTTGTTCCGCCCTATAATCATCCGCGAATTGTCGCCGGGCAGGCAACCGTGGGCCTTGAACTCAAGAGACAGCTTGCCTCGATCGATGCCGTCTTCGTACCCATAGGCGGCGGCGGATTGGCCTCGGGGATTGCCGCCTATTTGAAAGCGATGAATCAAAACATCCAAATCATCGGCTGCCAACCCGAAAACTCGCCGGTGATGTATGAATCGGTGAAAGCAGGCAGAATCGTTGAGAGGGCATCGAAACCCACTCTCGCCGACGGGACAGCGGGCGGTATTGAAAAAGATGCCATAACGTTCGAATACTGCAGACGCTATGTTGATCTTTTTGTGCTGGTTTCGGAGGATGAAATCAGGGACGCCATTCTCTTGATGCTGGAAAAACACTTCACTCTCGTGGAAGGGGCGGCGGCGCTTTCGATTGCCGCGTTTGTAAAAACGCGAGAGAATTATGAGAATAAAAACGTCGTCCTGATTGTCAGCGGGAAAAAAATCAGCCTGGTCACGCTCAGGCAAGTTCTCTGCTATGGCGGAAAGGAAAATAGACTGTCGACCACATAAAGGAGGAATCAGATATGACAACAAGGGCATTATCCGAAATCCTTCCAGAGCCCGACGGGAAAAAATATCAATTCAACGGCCTGTCACAAACGTGCCGGTGCGCCGCTACCCTCATCTTCATCCTGCTGATCATCCTAAACGCGCTGCCGGCGGGCGCTCAGGCAAAACATCCCCTTTCGCCCGACGAGGCGATTCGAATCGCGCGCCTCGGCGATATGATGATGACCCCTAACGGAGAGCAGGTATTTTACTCCGAAGCGCGGCTGGATTGGGATAAAAACACGTATGAAAAAACTTTTTATATAATTCCCTTCGGCGGTGGAACGCCTCAACAATTCATCGGGAAATCGGGCGGCGAGGATTTCAGATTCTCTCCGGATGGGAAAAACCTGTC
Organism: uncultured Eubacteriales bacterium; assembly: GCA_964652895.1. Taxonomy (GTDB): domain Bacteria; phylum Acidobacteriota; class Aminicenantia; order Aminicenantales; family Saccharicenantaceae; genus RBG-16-66-30. Next base: position 15,461 of record CAZZCH010000015.1, on the reverse strand, counting down.
CTTTTTGAGAAAGGTCGACAAAGAGGCTCAACTCTTCCTCATGCCCGTTTCCGGCGGTGAAGCTTTGCAGAAGACCCGGCATAAAGGCGGAATTCAGGCGTATGAATGGGCCGGAAACAGCCGTTGGCTATGCTTCGCCGCCGAGGAGACCATGAGCCCGGAAGAGGAGGCGGAATGGGAGAAAGGGGCGGATGCCTATGGCGTTGATGAGGGGCCGAACGGCAAGGTAACGGGAAGATGGCGCAATCTTTGGATGTTTGATCTCGAATCCGGAAAGGAAGCGCGACTGACAAACGAGAAATGGATCGTGGACGAGTTCGATGTCTCGCCTGATGGCCGGCAAATCGTGTTTTCCGCCCGGCCTGATAACCGTCAAAACTATCCGCATCATTCCGAACTCTATGTCTTCGACCGTGACACGAAAATGGTCAAGAAATTGACGGACAACCGGGCGCCGGAAAGGCTTTTTGCCTGGTCTCCCGACGGCACGGTTTTTTTATACCAAGCTTCCGACGACAAAGAGTATGACTATCGGAACGGATTCCTCTGGATAATGAATCCGGAAACCGGAGAGAACCGGAAGCTCACCGCCCAGAATCAAGGTGAAATCGACCATGTGGTTTGGACGCCTGACGGAAAGAGCCTGCTGTTGAATGAGGTCCGCGGCACCAATACAAATCTTTTCCGTTTCGATCTTGCGAATGATGCGATGATACCGATAACGGAAAAGACGGGAACCTTGCGGGCGCTGGCTTATTCTGAAGATCGCAAACGAATGGTTTATTCTTTCTCGGACTTCAATACGCCTGAAGACATCTATGCGTCTGATATACCCGTTCAAAACGCCGTTCGACTGACTTGGGCCAACCCCCGGATCGAAAAAGAGGTTCGGCTCGGCAAGGGGGAGGTGCTTCGTTGGAAGAGCATGGATGGAACGGAGATTGAAGGCGTCTTCATCTTTCCCGTCAATCACCAAAAAGGCCAAAAAGCCCCGCTGATTCTGGACATCCACGGCGGACCCAATGGTTACTGGGGGAATGAATTTAATCCGTTTTTTCAGGTGTACGCGGGTGTCGGCTATGCCGTTCTTGGCGTCAATGTTCGCGGCAGCAGCGGATATGGCGATGATATCATGCGCGGACTCATCGGGGATGTCGGGGGAGCGGAATTTGAGGATCTGATGACGGGGGTGGATCATGTCATCGGATTGGGTCATGTCGATCCTAACCGAATGGGAGTGAAAGGCTGGAGTTGGGGCGGCGTCAGCTGCGGATGGGTCGTGACTCATACGGACCGCTTCAAGGCTGCTTCATGCGGGGCGGGTGTCTTCAGCTGGCAGGCCGAATCCGGGCCCGGATTCAATTATGATGTCTCTTTGTGGTTTATCGGCGGCAATGCATGGGAAAATCCCGAAGAGTGGCGTAATCGGTCCTCTCTGACATATGTGAAAAACGTGAAAACGCCGACGCTTCTGCTTCACGGATCAAACGATATCACCAGCAGCACGAACCAAAGCATGGTCTTTTATACGGCTTTGCGCGATTTAAACGTGCCTACACGGTTTATTAAATTTCCGCGCCAAGGACATCAAGTGCGCGAACCCCGCTTGCGGCGCATTTTGATGATAGAAGAGATCAAATGGATGCAAAAGCATATTTTCGGGAAGGAATGGAATCCGCCGGAGGCCGGGAAGGATAGGAAATTCCTTTATTGGCGCGGCATGGAATCGCCGGCCTCGGGCTCAAAATCAACCCTTCCCCTCACAAAATAAGGATATCCCGGCCCGGTCCATGCCACCCTCGGTCAACAGGAGATGCAGGTGCGGGTGGAAGTTGATCCGATCCCCGAAGGTCTGGACAGCAACAATGATGCCGGGGACGAGCTCTTCGCCCGTCAACGCGCGGTGACCCTGCCGACGGCGCTGAAAGGCGAAGTCGAAGAAAATCCCCCCCAATAAAAAGGCCCCCGGAATGGGATCCGGGGGCCTGCAAAGATCGGCGGGCTGGTGATCAGGCGAAGAAATCGCCGGGGACGGCCCTCAGGCGAGAGATATCCTTGACGCGGTCGGCGATGTCGAAGCCCTTGACGCAGACGGCCGAGCAAGAAGCGCAGGAGCCGCAAGGGTTTTCGGGGACTTCGAGGGAGCCGACGAGTTCGTGGGCGGCCTGGAGATTCCGGTAGCCGTAGGCGTACATGTAGCTTCTCATCAGGTCCGGGATGGGAAGCGCTTTCGGACAGCCGGGGACGCATTGACCGCATTGCTGGCAGTAGAGGCCGGCGACCTGCTCGCCGAGCTTGAGGTCCTTGAGTTCCTGCGGGGTGATCTTCAGGTCGGTCATGACCGTCAGGTCTTCTTTGAGCTGGTCGAAGGTCGTGAAGCCCGGGATGGCTGTCGTGACGTTCGGATCGTTGAGGACCCACTTGAGGGCGGCCCGCATGTTGATCGGCTGCTGCTTCTCCTTGTCCCAGTAGGCGCCGGCCTGGGTTTTCATGGCTACGACACCGATCCCGGCCGCGGTCGCCTCGGCGACGGCCTTGCGCAGCTCATCGCGATAATCCTGGCGGAAGTTGTAGGCCGTCAGGACGACATCATAGGCCTTGGCTTCGATCGTGGCCCGGATGACGGCCGGCTCATTGGAGTGGGTGGTGATGCCGATGAACCGGGCCTTGCCCGCCTTCTTGGCCTTCTGCAGCGCTTCGATTAGGACCGGGTTCTGCACGTCTTCCTTGGTCGTATTGTTGTGGAGGTAGAGGATCTCGACGTGTTCGAGCCCGAGCCGCTGGAGGCTGAGGTCGAACTTCTCCAGATAGGCCTTTTGAAGAGCTTCGCCCTCCAATCCCTGCATGGTTCTGTCCTTGTTAGGGCCGGGGACCTTGGTCGCGATCATGTACGATTCGCGGGGCCTGCCCTTGACGACCTGGCCGATCATCTGCTCGTTCCGGCCACGCTGGTAGCCGTGGGCCGTATCGAGCATGAAGATGCCGGAGTCGAGGGCGGCCTGGACGACCGCGGGATTGTCGGCGTTCATGACACCCATGCTGACGACGGGGATCTTGAGGCCCGTCTTACCCAGGGCCCTGACGATCGGGCTCGTTGGGGCCTGCGTCTCGCCCGCGCCGGCACGTCCGGAGTCCGCCGAGGCGAAGGCGGCGGCCTTGACCGCGCCCGGGATGGCCCCAACCGCGGCCAATCCGGTCAGTCCCCTCTTGAGGAACGCCCTTCTCTTGAGTTCGTTTTCGTTTCTGGTCATTCGCTTCTCCTCCGATGAAATGATGATAGGCCCGTCAGCGACGGTCCGTCAGGGTTTTCATGAAATCGACGATGGCGTCTTCCTCGTCGCCGGTCAGGCCGAGGTTTCCCATCTCCGTATCGTTGACGTTCGCGGCGACCTCGGGCGGCGGCCAGCCGGACCCGGCGACGTCGCGGGTGTTGTAGAAACGGACGACGTCCTTCAGGCTCTTGAAATAGCCGTTGTGCATGAACGCCTTGACGAATCCCGGTGAGGGACGCTTGTCCACGTTCCTCAGGGTCGGTGTCCGATGGCGCCCGTAATTTTCCTCTGCGTATCTCTCATATTTTTCGACGGTCTCGAGGAAGCCGCCAAGCCCCTTGTCCACCCAGTTCTTTCCTTCCGGATTATAGATCTTGTCCTGGCCGTAGAACGGATTCTCAAGGTTGCGGGGGATGCCGAGGTTGTCGTACTTATAGTCGGCGAATACGGGCGGCTTGCCGCCGGCCGGCGTCAGAAGGTGGCAGTTGGCGCAGAGGCCCTTGGCGCTGAAGAGGACGAGGCCTTGGAGCTCGTTCTCGGCCAGGCCGAGGTTTCGGAAATCCTCGAGGTTGGACTCGCCGATCGACTCGACCTCGAGCCCCTTCCCCGATGCGGCACGCCAGAAGTCATCGAACCTCGATCTGAAGGTGTTGACCTCGGCCGACCGCTCGAAAGCGGCGATGGCCCGGCCGATCATGGCATACGTCCCCTCCGGGCTCTTGTCCGCGTCGAGCGACCCCGGGCCGAAGACCTTCTCGAAGAGGCCGGCATAGCTCGACTTCTTGACGGCCAGAACGAGGCTCTTCGCATCCGGCATATTCTGTTCGAGGGGGTTGAGGAAAGGCCCCATGGCCTGCTCGGCCAAGGGGTCGCCCAGAACATCGCCCGTCGCCCGGCCGTCCCAGAACAGCCCGCCGACGAATTCTCCACTTGGCGTCAGATGGAGCCTGGGGCTGTCACCGGCGTAGGCCGAGGCCGGAGGTTTGCGGTTGCCGAACCTCCCCTTGACCGCCCCTTCGTAAACGCCGCCGGTCTTGTTAAAATCTTCGAAGGGCCCGGTGAACCCAACAGCCGGTCCATGACAGGCCGCGCACTCCTGCCCCGCCGGGGCGGAAAGGTTCCGGTCGAAGAAAAGCCTCTTGCCGAGTTCCTCGATCGGCGAGAGCCGGGAGGGAACATTTTGCGCGGAGACCAGTACGAGAGAGGTCAGGATAAACGCCGCCGCGGCCGATGCGGTCACAGTCAAACCGGCGTTTTTTTTCACGACGCCTCCTCCCGGACCGACGCGGCGGCCGCTCGGCCCAGAGAATGCCGATAGGATAGATGTCCATTCTATAGAATGGACGCGGAAAGTCAACCGCCTCGCCTCACGGCTCGGGGGGAGCGTTTGAAATTTTCCCGGCCCGGCGATATACTTCCTTCGATGACAAGGATGACGCGTCTTCTTCCGGTGCTGGCCGTTCTGTCCTGCCTCGTCCCGGGCCGTCCCTTGGCCGGGCAGGAAGTTCCCGGATCTTCCACCGACCCGCCCCTGCGGACATTCTTCACCGTCCGTTCCGCCCAGCCAGACGACACCCTGCCTCCGGAAATCCGCAAGGAGTTCGAAAAGGACGACGGTAGCCCGTTGAGGTCCGTGGCTTTCGACCTCGACGGCAACGGCAAAGAAGAAAAATTCGTCCTTTGCGGCGTTCCCTCGGCCGCCGGAGGTCCCCAGTGGCTCGTCTACGACCCGGCGACAGGCACGGCCCGGGGGATCGTCATCGGCACGATCGTCTTCATCGCCCGGGAATCCGACAACGGCAATCCCAAGCTCGAGACCTATTGGAAGCAGGGCGGTACCATGTCGGTCGTTTTCCGCTACAAATACGCCCGCGGCCGGTACGGCCGCGTCGGCACACGGGCCATGACACTCTGGGAGACGAGCGAATATTTCCGGGCCAAGCCGCCCCTCGACCTCGACAAAGAACTTGTCGAGATCCAATAGTACCGCGATGGCCGGGCCAAGCCGCATTCTCCTCTCCACGTTGATCCTCGCCCTCATCGGGTGCGCCGCTTGCCGGGCCCCTGGTGAGAGCCGGGGGGCAGAACGGGGCCCGTTGAAGATCGCCGTCATCCCCATGGGCACGACCCACGAATTCTGGAAGTCGGTCCACGCCGGAGCGCTGACGGCGGCTCGCGAGCTCGGCGTCGACGTCCTCTGGAAGGGCCCGCTCAAAGAGGACGACCGCAACGAGCAGGTCCAGGTGGTCGAAACCCTCTCCGGCGCCGGCGTCGACGCCCTCGTCCTCTCTCCGCTCGACGACCGGGCCCTCGTCCGCCCCGTGACCGACGCCCTCAGGGCCGGAATCCCGACGATCGTCTTCAACTCGGCCCTTCAAGGCGACGAGCACGTCGCCTTCATCTCGACCGATAATTTTCAGGGAGGCGTCCTGGCCGCCCGGGCCATGGGACGGCTGATGGAAGGCCGGGGGCGGGTCATTCTCATGCGGCTCAAGGTGGGCGTCGAGGGCACAACGAAGCGGGAGGAGGGGTTCCTCCTCACCTTGCGGGCGGAGTTTCCGGCGATCGCGATCCTCTCATACAACCAGTACGCGGGAACATCCACGGAAATGGCTTACCAGACCATGGAGAACCTCCTCTCCCGGTTTACCGGGGTCGATGCGGTTTTCACGCCGAACGAATCGACGACGTTCGGCGCACTCCGGGCCCTGCAGGACCGCGGCCTGGCCGGAAAAGTCATCCACATCGGTTTCGACGCCTCGGCCAAGCTCATCGAAGCGCTGGAAAACGGGGAGATCCGCGGGCTCGTCCTCCAAGATCCCTTCGCCATGGGCTACCTGAGCCTGAAAACAGCCGTCGCCCATCTGCGCGGCGAACCCTACGAGAAAACGGTGGCTACGGCGCTCGTTCTGGCCACGCCGGAAAACATGAATGAGCCACAGGTCCGGCGGCTTCTCCGGCCCGACCTCTCCATTCTCAAGGACTGAAGTCGCGGCCGGCCGGTTCATCTTGCAGGAAAAACGGGAGGACATGATGATGAAGCGACATCTCGGAAGAACCGCCCTTATCGCTTTCCTGGCCCTCTCGGCGTCGCTCTTCGCGGCAGCCGTGCCGGGAGGGGCAGTGGAGGACCCCGTGAAAACCCAGAAAAACGCCCCCCCGAAGAGCCCGGCCGCGGCGCCGGGAAGTCTCCATATCATCTCGTCGAGCCACCAGGACATCGCCTGGATGGACTCGCCCGAGAAATGCATCGTTTTCCGCGACACGAACTGCATCACCCCGGCGCTGGCCATGATGGCCAAGGACCCGGCCTACTCGTTCACCATGGAGAACATGCTCAACCTCATGGAATACGTCGAACGCCACCCGGAGCGCGCCGAAGAGATCGCCCGCCTGACCCGGGAGGGCCGGATGGAATGGGGCGCCACCTTCAATCAGCCCTACGAATCGCTCTATTCCGGCGAACAGCTCATCCGCCAGGCCTATTTCGGCCGCCTCTGGATCAAGCGGAATTTTCCCGGCGCCGACGCCCGCGTCTATTTCAACCCCGACGTTCCCGGCCGGGCCGCCCAAATGCCCCAGATCCTGGCCAAGGCCGGCATCCCCTACCTGGTGATGAGTCGCTATCACGAGGGCTTCTACCGCTGGGCCAGCCCCGACGGGACGTCCGTCCTGGCCTACTCGCCCGGCCACTACGGTAACGCCGCCGCCACCCTCAACGCCCCGCCGGCCGAAGGGGCCAAGGCGATCCTCGAAAAGCTGATGAAATGGTCGGGCTATTACGCGGCCCGCGGCCTGCCGCCCGAGTATCCCCTGCTCAACTCCGTCGATTTCTCCCAGCCGACCGATTTCGGCGGCCTCATCCGCCACTGGAACGGGACCGCGGCCCAAAAGGGGCCGCAAGCGGCGGTCATGCAGTACTCCACGGCCCGGCGCTTCTTTGAAGCGATCGACGTCAATACGGCCAAACTCGAAACGGTCACGGGCGAAAGGCCGGGCCTGTGGCTCTACATCCATGGCCCGACCCACCATTGGGCCATCACGGCGGCGCGCGAAGCCGCCCGGCTCCTGCCCGCGGCCGAAGCTTTCAGCACGGTCCTGGCATTGCTCGAGGGATACTTCGATACATATCCGGCCAAGCGTCTCGCTGCGGCGTGGGAAGCCTCCATCTATCCCGACCACGGCTGGGGTGGAAAAGAGGGCCAGGTCACCGACAGGCTCTTCCGCAAGAAATACGAGTTCGCCCGGGACGAAGGCCGCGAGATCCTCTACGGCGCCTTGGCCGGAATCGCCGCCCGGGTCGGGACCCGGCCTGAAAAGGGCGTCCCCCTCATCGTCTTCAACTCGCTCTCCTGGCCGAGGACGGACCCGGTGACGGCGCTCGTCACGCCGCGGACCGCCGCATTCCGCCTCGTCGACGCGGTGGGCACGGATGTCCCCTATCAGCGACTCCCGTCGGGAGACTTAGCCTCGCCCGGCGCTGTTCTCATCGAGTTCATCGCCCGGGACGTCCCCGCCCTGGGCTATAAAACCCTCTACCTCGTCGAAGGGGCCAAGCCGTCTCCTAAAAAATCCGCGGCGACGGACGCCCAGGTCCTGGAGAACGACTTTTACCGGATCGAACTGGCCCCGGGCGGGGTCAAGCGTCTCTACGACAAGGAGCTCGGACGCGACGTCCTCGACACGGGAAAATTCCTGGGGTTCGAGGTCTTCACCATGCAGTCAGTCGGAAACGGGGCCGGCGAATTCGGGCGGGTCCAGCAGCCGACGATGGAGGGCTTCGACAAGACGAGCCTCCACCGGCCCCGCTGGCACCTCGTCGACGGGGAATCGGGCCCGCTCAAGACCGTATACCTCCTCGAACAGCCGCTCCGCAACTGCACGGTCCGCGAGAAGCTCATCGTCTATAACGGCATTAAAAAGATCGATTGCGAGGTTTCCCTCCTCGGCTGGGATGGGGAGCCCTACCGAGAATTCCGTCTCGCCCTGCCGGTCGCCGCAAAGGACGGCCAGGTCGCCTACGAGATCCCGCTCGGCGTACTCGAAGTCGGCTCGGGCGAGGCCAAAGGCACCGGAGGACCGGCTTACGGGAACCTCGTCTACGACGAGCTCCTCTCCGATATCCGGCCGCGTGAGGCCCAGAACTTCCTCTATGCGGGCGACGGGCAGTTCGGGGTCACCCTGACGACGAGCGTCGCCGTCAACGACTACAAGGACCCGACGGACGCGCCCGTCCCCTACCCCATTCTCCAGCCCATCCTTTTCGCCTCGCGGCGGAGCTGTCACGGCGAAGGAAACTGGTACCTCCAGGAGGGCGACCATCACTACCGATTCTCCGTGACCAGCCACGCCGCCGGATGGCGGAACGGCTACCGGGCAGGCATCGCCGCCGGCAGCCCCCTCATTGTCGTCGGCAACCCGGCCGCTGGGCCCGGGGCATCCCTGCCGGAGGTCAAGAGCTTTCTCCCCGTTACCGCACCGAACATCATCCTCTCGACCATGAAGAAAGCGGAAAACGACGATACCATAATTCTTCGGGTCTATGACATCGAAGGGAAGGACACGGAGGCGGTGGTCGAGTTATTTGCCCCGGTGAAAAGAGCGGAGCGGACAAACCTTATCGAAGAAGAAGGCGTTTTGCTGAAGCCGCTCAAGGGCCGACTCGTCCTGCCGGTCGGCCATCACGCCGTCGAAACGCTCAAGCTTTTCCCGGACTGGACAAGAAAATAGAGTTCCTCAGTCCTCGTAGACGCGGGTGAGCTCGAAGACGAGGGGGTTGGCCGCGTCGGGGCAGGCGTGGGTCAGGACGTCGGGGTTCTGGGCCCAGGGAAAGCTGGCGTTGAACATCATGGCGAAGACCTTGGGCAACATGCTGTACATGGCGTGGATGCAGATATGCCCGTCGACCCCGCCGTCCGTGAACCGGACGACGTCACCCACCTTGTGACCGAGATCGCACGTCCCTTTGACACTGGTCACCTTGGCCCTAACTTCTTTCACTTTCTTGGCCATGTTTTGCTCCTTCTCTGGTCCCGGGCTTTCTCCGGTGCAGGCCGAGTGAGGCTGCGGAAGCCCGGTCTTTACATCGGGGATGCCCGGCCACCCCAACAGCGCCACCGCGCTTAGCGTCTTGCAGAAATCCCGCCTGCGGAGGCTCTGGCTCTTTCCGGAGAGCATCGGCTTTTTCACGGTTGTTCCCTTGTCGGAGACAGGATTATACCGCAAAATCCCGCCATATGGCTAGAAACGGGGGGGATTGTCGACTAAGTGTCGAGTCAGGGCTAGGATGCCAGCGCCTCGGCCCCGGCCTGACTGGCCGGGGCGTCTGCAACCTGGGCGTCCTTGAAATAGATCTGGCTGACCTTTGCGATGGCGTCGCGCTTCGACTGAGGGTCTGAGTGGCAGTATCGGATCGTCTGCTTGATGTCCTGATGGCCCAGGACCTCAGCGACCGTCACAATGTCGACTCCGGCCTTGATCATGCGGCTGGCGGCCGAGTGCTTGAGCGTATACATCGACACGCCCTTTAGCTTGGCTGCCCTGACGGCCTCGTTGAATGCCTTCGGGCATTCGCCCCAGGGGAATACTTTCGAGGACTCGGGATTCCTCGGCATCTGGTGGAACATGGACACGAGTTCGGGGCTGAGCGGGACTTCCCTGTCCTTGTGGTTCTTGCTCAGCTCGTGCGGGATGGAGATGACTTTCCGGCCAATATCGACGACGGCCTTGGAGCGCTTCTTCTCAACGTCCCAGCCATCATATTCGAAGTGCAGCGCAAATGCCTCATGCGGCCTCATGCCCGTCGTCAGTAGCAGCCGAATGAGGGGGACCAGCTTGGGGCCGGCGGCATTGAGAAGCAGGGCCGCCTCGGCGTCGGTCAGGATCCGGAGCCGCGTCTTGTCTTGCCGGAAGCGCTTGACTCCGGCCGCCGGGTTCTTAGCAAGCAAGCCAAGGTCGATGGCTTTCTGAAGAACCATCCTCAGGAACCATAACTCAGCATTGGCGGCCATCTTCCGCTCAATGCCTCTTTCGGTATGATACTTGGAGATCTCGGCTGTCGTCAGGGCGCTTAGCATCTTTCCCTTGAAGCAGTCCGACCGAAGGAGATTGTTGAGGTGCTTGCGCATACTCTTTATAGAGTTCGGCCGGAGGTCGGCTTGATTCGCCAGGACGGATCTCGCGTAATCATCAAAGAGAACGTCCTTCCTCTTTTCGTCGGGGACCTCGATCCCCAGCCGGCGCGAGGCCTTCTGGCCGCGGACCAGGTCGAGGTGCGCCTTTGCCTCAGTCTTTGTCGGGAAGGCCGCCCGGACCCGCTTGAGCTTACCATTGGGCTTCGTGAACGAGATGTCAACGATCCACTTTCCACTTTTTAGCTTCAGGTTCTTTTCGCTCGTCTTCACGTTCCGCAGCCCTCTACCCCCTATATCCAGCGTGTCCACGGGCTAAAGGATCTATCAAAAATGGGCTGGATAAGGCTACGGCTTATCCATTTGAGAAGGTCCGAATATCTTAAGCACACCTCACCGCGAACGGATGCCCACGGAGGGAGCCCCATATCCCGCTTTTTTAAGTATCGCCACCTTTATGAATATTATCCCCTGCCTCTACCCTTGCCCGCGGGTCGTTTGCGCCAGGAAGGCCCTTTTTAGCGTGTTCAAACGAGAAAAAAGCCATATCTACGCCCGCTCGGCAGAGTTCTTCGACCACCGCAGGATGAGACTTGAGCGCCCGTGCGACTCGCTCCTGATATACTCGGCTTTTTGGCAAACAGCCCAGCCGGTGCTCCCACAAGGCGCAATCGGTAATTCCGCAAAATGTCGCTTCGAGCGCCGAGCCACCCCCACAGGCCAAGCAATGCACTTTGATCGCTCTCCTCTTAGTCATCAGATTCCCCCTTCAAAAGCATGAGAAGTATGTGAAGTATGGAGTCTTTCGTTTTTGCTATGTTTCTTATTTTTCTAAACATCTTTCTCATAAATATGAAGAGAGCAGAAATGAGAGATAGGTAAGCAAGGGCGAATCGCTGAGCTACCCTGCTTGTTCACTTTTCTTAGGCTAGCGCCCATGTTTATGATTCCTCCTCTCCACTGGGCGGGCGCGTGTCGCTTGCCATAAACCAATAGGCTGCACCTCCGAATCCTCCTCCGCCGGCTTTTCTAATACCAAGATCTTTTCTGGCTTGATAAAGCAGATAGGGGGAGATATTTTCCTTTTCAGCACGCGCCTTAAGGAATAAGACGAACTTCGGACCGGATGCGAGTTGTCCCTTGAGGAAGTCCCGAGATTTGGCACGGTCGGGGGTGGTGGCAGCGCCGTAGCCGGGACTGACGGCTTGGTTAACGTCTACTTCGATAGGTTCTCGATCCCATTCAATTTTCCCGATCATACTTGTTTCCCCGTCGTCGGTTTTTACAGGGAGTTCTGTGAGCAAGAAGGGAAGGCTTCCCGTCCCCGCCGTCATGCGCACCTTCTGGGGAACAAGGAGTCGGCGGTTTGGGTCGTTGTCAGGGTCGAGCGTGACGAACCAAGAGATGTCGAAGCCAGCGGTGAGCTGCGAACTGCCAGAGGTGCGGTAGGCCGCCTTCTTTTTCTCGTCCTTATTGGCGTGTTGAATCGTTATCGAAGCGCATCCTGTCGCTTCTGTGAACCGGGAAAAATGATCGACAGCCTGTCGCATCTGGATTGAATCGATCATATTAAATTTCCCCGGCAGGTGGGAGACGAGCGGATCGGTAATGAGCGCTCCGTAAAGACCTGGGTTCTCTAAAACTTTCTTTTGTAGGAAAGGCAGGTGTTTCGTAATATCCAGAATGGCGAACCCCCCTGCCGAAGTGTAGATGCCCTGGTAGATTTCGATGCGCGCGAGGTCCGCGCCGGCGGCTACAAGGCGCGGGACAAGGATATAGCTCGGGTTGCCTTCGCTGGTGATGTAGATCACATTCTTCGGCGTGGGCTCTGTCTCAAAGTGTCCTTCTTTCCAGTAGATGGGGAAAGCTCGTCCGGTGGAGATCCTCGCGGCAATATCGACCGCCACGAATGTTTTGCCTACTCCTGGGTCCCCGACGATGGTCGAACTCATGTTCAGCGGGATAACTCCGGGCCAGAGCCATCTGATTTTTTTGGTCTGGACTTCTGAGGCCTTTGTCCAAATGAATTCTGGTTCTTCCGATGCGTCTTCGTCGTTTTTAGTCCTATTGCGGTATTTCTCATTGTAGAATTTCTTGGCTGATTTGATTTTTGCTAGTGCTTCTTTTTCCGGTTGGGGTGGCTTGCAGATAGCAGCGGCGGTAAGGATATTCCGTTGGATCTCCTCAACGGGCCTCCCATCCTTGAAGAACTGGAGTGCAAGGTGGAAGAGGTCCTGATCTCGCGTCCCTTCAACCAGGATATGTGATCGGTCCTCACTTTTCTCCCCGCACCTCACCTGCCCCTCGCCCTTCAGGCCACTGAGCAAATAATCGCGGAGCTCGGCTGGCATTGGAGGCGGGCATATTTTCCCAAGTTGGTATTCATTGTGCCAAATATATTCTCCGTCCACACACTTCCCATCAGGCATCTTTTTGGTTTGTGACGGCGGGGCAAGCACATACCCCCCTTCGGTCCTCACGTCGATTCCTGCCTGGTATCGCGCTCGGTTCAGCAAGCCTGGAGTGAATTGGAAATAGTAGTGGCGACACCCCTTCTTCGGAGTAAATACGATGGGGACTTCCATCTGGTCCGGAAGCAGCGACTCGACTGTCTCTGCGGACTCTTCGCTATCGCAGTCGACTACGGTTAGTTTCGATAGTTTCCCGCAAACCAGGGCGATGTTAATGTCGTCGCTCAAGGTTTCCGACCAAGCCTCGATCTCGTCGAGCGTTGCCATTCGAGCTTGATAAGGCGCCCAGCTCGGGATGGCCGGCACCTTGTTGCTCATGGCTGGAAAGACTGAGATGCCGAGCTTCAGGTATTTGTTAGCATATTCGCGGAACATGGGGGTTTGCCTTTCCAGAACAACAGATCTTCGGGAACGTCGAGTTCCAAAGACCTGATGAACTCCAAAAGCTCGGGAGTAATCTTTGCAAAAGCCAGGTGTCGGTTGTCCGGACTCAAAGCCTTGACATGCGTCAAGAGCACAAATGTCATCCCATTGAGAATTTCGTGGCGATGGAAAAGTTGGACTTTCATCATCTCACCTGCGCCTTTTTCTCTAGAGCAGAATTCAGGGCTTTCAGGTCAATCCGGATAGTGCGGCCAATACGGGCCCCGGGCAATTTTCCCGCGTAAAACCACTTATACGCGGTCATCGGATGAACGCCCAATATTTCCCGCGCGCAAATTTTGATACTGATCCACCGAGGCTCACCGGTCATGGGAGGGCCGCTTTCCGGATATGGCCTGTATTCGATTTCATAGCGTATTTAGCATACGCCTATTTTTCTCAAAGTCAATTGTAAATGGAATAGAATCAATTAGATACGGTATACCATTAAGGTCTTTAATTTACTTTCTAAAGGTATACCGGTATTGGATTAATATTAGGGGAATTGAGGGAGAAAACCGAGAGCCAAGAATGTTTATTGTGTTTGTGGTTCCCAGATATCATCAGGCAAGGGCCCGCCGAAATGCTGAAAGGGAGGCTGGTAATTTTCGGATTCGAATATTTCCCCATCCGGAAAAATGATCGTGGGAGTATTCTTCCCTAATTCTACACTCTCGGATTCTTCAACAATGGAGCTGCGCTTTTCTATCGAAGTGTATTTTCTCGTGATTATTTTATCGTTCCGCAGTTTCCCGATTTCTATACTATCCATATTGAACTTCACAAGAACAATAGGAAATGGTGCTTCAAAACGTTCGATTCTCTTAATGTGATCAACCAATCCTCGCCCTTTTAGGAAGAGCAGTCTTTGAAGAGAAATATAAATCCAGATCCTGGCCTTTGCATAATACCAGTTTTTTGTATTGTCTCCTCGGTCCACGTGTTTTTCCCACACCAACTTGGCTTGCTCTCTTTCTTTATGAGCATCCCTGTTTGGCATGAAGAGTTCCGCATATGGACATCCCGTTAGCTTCAGATAGAACCATGATAATAGCTTATAATAATCGCCCCAATTTATTGATTTTCTTATTCCAAGAATCTCCTCCCTAAGCCTTGAATCCGAAACGCCTTCTGTTTCTGGGTAGCGGGCCGTATCCTTTCTCCTCAACATATATGTCCAAAGCAATATCAGTTTCGTCTTAGCGTTCAATCCCCGTCCCGGCGGCAGTTGGGTAACTTCGAGTCCTCTGTTAATGCTCTCTAGATACTCGTCTATCAAATCTCTCAGCCGGTTATAGAATGGCCGGGGCGGTAAATGAGCTCTGGTTTTATCGAGTAATCGCCTTACCTTTTTGAGCTCCTCTCGGTCTCCAAAATAATAGCGCCTCTCATTCTTGGGCATGAATTCCCCATTAATTGATATCGCGAGGAGATATGCCATGTCGAATAGTCCTAATTTGTAATCATTTTCAAGGACAGTATTTTGATATTTTGGGTTTTCTGGAGTGCGACTATCTGAGCTAATAACGCGCAACTTGATATGTTCTCTCATTTCCCCTCCTGCTCGTAATATATTCCTTCTACAGACCATAGACAATCATAGATCTTCCCCCCTTTATCCCCCTTTTAGCCCTCCACTTACAGACCCCCAAAAACGCTAACTGCGCTGACGCCCTCCACTTACGACTACCGAAGGGGGGAATAGAATCTGCAACGTTCTTAAATTAGTTGACAGTTGGATTATGTAGGCCTCCTTACTATAGGCCTTTAACAGCTTCTATAGAACTTCTATAGAATCCTATAGAACTCCTATAGAAGGGGCGGGAAGGGGCGACCTCCCGGATCCACCGGCGACCGCCCGACCGAGGCGCGAGCTAGGGCCCCTCCCTGTGGACGCTGATGTAAAGGGCTAGAGGCGAAGGTTGAGCGTCATGAACGCCATGACCGACAAAGCGCTGAGCTCGAGGCCATGGGCCGTTTGGATGATTTACGCTGCAGATGCCAGCTCCCCTTAAAGATACTATATAAAGCCATAAATAGCCCCCTCCGTTGAGAATATTGACCCCTGACGTTTGTCTTTAGCTAATGAGGCCAATCCACGCCTAACCAGTGACCTGCCCCCTAACATTGTACCAGCCCTAGAGTGAACTTTCCGACCACGTGCG
>CAZZCH010000014.1:0-54553 GCA_964652895.1 uncultured Eubacteriales bacterium | reverse complement strand
CGGGACTCAAAATCCCGTCCGGGGCAACTCGGGTGTGGGTTCGATTCCCTCCACCGGCATGGACTCGAGTGCGACTATCTCCGTTCCACCCGTCTGGCAAACGTGGTGGAGCCGTGGCAAGCGATGGGATCATTCAAAACTTTCCCCGTAAACACAACATATTGCTTGACAAACGGGAATTCACGCTATATATAGTCTAGTATGGGGAAAAGAATTCGGTCGGTTTTTGTGCGTTCCGGCCTACCCAAGGATTGCGCGCCCCTGCTGATCTGTCCGTATTGCCATCAGCTTTTCGGAGCCTACGGCGAAATGAGGAAAAAGCCCAGGTCTCCCGAAAAGGCCAGCGTCCGAATGGCTCGGGATCTTCAGGTAGACGGTAGAGCTGGTTGAGCCTCCGAAAGGGCCCCTGTCGCTAAAACGCAGGAAACTCAGCGGTTTTCTCGAGAGGAATTCCGGGTGGGTTTTTCCCCTTCCTATTGGCAATAAGAGCGATGATGATCCGACTAAATATTATGAAGTTCGCTTCCCAAGGAGGAGCCATGTCCAAACGAAGTCTCGCGATATTCGCTTTAGCCGTCCTCTTTATCGCGACCGCCCTCTCCGGGGCCGAGGTCAAGCTGACGGCCCTGACCCTTCAGGCCGGTAAGACGATCGAAGTCAATTTCGCCAAGACATCACGGGCCCCTTCCCAAGCGGCCATGAAGGCGATTCTCATCTATGACAACGGACAGGCGTCGGTCAAGCTCAGCTACCAGAAAATGGAGCCGGCCGTCCTCTTCGCCGGGGATATCTCGGCCTTCGTCCTCTGGGCCGTGACCATCGACGGTTCCGTCCAGAACCTGGGCGAGGTCGTCGCCGACAAGAAGCGCGCCTCCGGTTCCCTGCAGGGCTTCACCGGCAAGAAGGTCTTCGCCCTGATGGTGACGGCCGAGCCGTTTGCCACCGTCACCCGGCCGACCGAGTACGTCATCTTTGTTTCGGGCGAGGTCGGGGGTGGGGACATCCAAAACACGCCCTTCTCCTTCACCAACTTTTCGACGGGCTACAAGCCCGCCCTCAATTCGATATCCGGCATCCAGTACAACGACCCCACGCCCGCGGCCGTCAAGCAGGCCACCAAAGCCATCGAGATCGCTAAAAAAATGGACGCGGGCTCGGTCAATCCGAAAGCCATGGACGGTGCGACGGTAGCCTTCGGCAAGGCCATGGCCGCGGCGGGCAACAAGAAGGTCATGGCCGACCAGGCCCGAGTCGCCGCCCAGCTGGCCTCCCAGGCCATCAAGGATACCATCAAGGCCAACGAAGCCAAGGCTGCCGCCGAAGCCGAAGCCAAGCGGCAGGCGGAAAAGGCGGCCCTCGTGAATAGGGCGACATCGGCCGAGGGCGAATCGCAGCGGATCGCCCAGGAGCTCAAGGAAGTCGAGGTCCAGAGGGAAGCCCTGGCCAGCGAAACCAAGAACCTGGCCCTGCTCACGGAGAAGCTCACCGCCGAAAAGGATGCCATCGCCGCCGATCGGGATGCCGTCAAGGCCGAACGGGAAGCGATCAAGAAGGAGCGCGACGACCTGGCTGGGATGCTCAAGGGCGCCCTGTCTTCCGTGGCCGAGACCACCGAAACGGCCCGCGGCGTCATCGTCAGCCTCTCCGGCATCCTTTTCGACGTCGGCAAGGCGACGCTCATGCCGGCCGCCCAGCTCTCGGTGGCCAAGCTGGCCGGGATCCTCACGGTCTTTCCGACCATGAACTTGAGCATCGAAGGCTACACCGATTCCACGGGCTCGATCGAGCTCAACATGAGGCTGTCCGCGGACCGGGCCCGCTCGGTCTACGAATTCCTGCTGGGCCAGGGGATCTCCAACAACCGGATGAGATACCAGGGCTTCGGTCCCGACAATCCGGTCGCCCCCAACGACACGGAGGCCAACCGGGCCAAGAACCGGCGGGTCGAGGTCGTCCTGACCCAGGCGGTGAAAATCCCGTAGCCGCGTATCGCTAATTCATTATTCTACAGAACTTTTCTGCCTCCCTCTACGTCTCTATGGTTATAAGCCGACGTTCGAGGTGTATCATGAAAAAATGGATTCTCCGCGGTATGTCCCTTGTGCTCCTCCTGACGTTCTTCTATTTCCTGTTCGCCTGCGGCAAGAAAAAGGAGGAGATGAAGCTCGTCTCCGCCACCCGGGGCGACATCCGGGAAAAGGCCCTGGCCGTAGGTACGATCGAACCGGAGAAGGAAACCAAGGTCAAATCGACCATCCCCGGGATCGTCGCCGAGGTCCTGTTCAAGGTCGGCGACGCCGTACAATTGGGAGCGCCCCTCTTCAAGATCTCGCCTAATCCGACCCCCCTCGAGTACGTGGAGGCCCGCCGCAGCATGGAGCTGGCCCAAGTGACCATGCAGAAGCTCAAAAACGACTGGACGCGTCAGATCGAGCTCTATAAAGGGAACATCATCTCCCGGTCCGAAATGGACGCCACCGAGGCCTCCTACAGGGAAACCGAGCTGAGGTACAAGACCGCCGCGGAACGACTCGAGCTCCTGGAAAAGGGACGGATCCACATGTCCAACAGGGAGATCGACTCCCTGCTCAGGTCCCCGATCACCGGCATCGTCCTGTCCCAGAGTGTCTTCCAGGGCGACCCCGTCGTCCCCCTGACCAACTACCAGCCCGGCACCGAACTCTGCTCCCTCGCCGACATGACCAACCTGCTTTTCAAGGGCACGGTCGACGAGATCGATGTCGGCAAGATCACGGACGGGATGGACGCGGAGATCCAGATCGGCGCCCTGCCCGATACGAAGATCCTGGCCCGCGTCGACCGGATCTTTCCTAAAGCCAAAAAGGAAGGCAACGCCACCCTCTTCGATATCTGGATCGGGATCAAGCAAACGGCCGGCGTGACCCTGAGGGCCGGCTTCTCGGCGACGGCGAGCATACAGATCCGCGAGCGGAAGCAGGTCGTTCTCATTCCCGAGCGCCTGGTGACATTCGAGGACGGCAAGAAGTTCGTCGAGGTCGCCGATAACGGTGAAAGCAAGGGCGAACCGAAGACCCGCAAGGTCGAGATCCAGACGGGTCTCTCCGACGGCCTGAACATCGAGATCCTGTCCGGGTTGAAAGAAGGCGATAATGTCGTCGAAAGGCCGCCCCGCGAGATCAAATAAATGATCGGGATCTTTTTCCGCAACCTGTTCCGGGACCTCGTCCGCCAGCCCTTGCGCACCGCCCTGACCCTGTCCGGGGTCGTCTGGGGCACCTTCTCCGTCGTCCTGCTCATCGCCTTCGGTGACTCCGTGTCCAAGGCCCAGATCAAGCGGTTCCACGGCATGGGTCAGGGCATCGTCCTGGCCTTCCCCTCGCGGACGACCCTTCCCTGGCAGGGACTCCTGAAAGGCAAGGCCGTGCGGATCACTCCCGAGACGGTCGAAGCGATCCCGGAAAAGGTCCCGGGCATCGAGCTCATCAGCCCCGAATTCGTCGGCAGCCGCCTGATCAGTTACGGGCGAAAGGAATACCGAAACACGGTCCGGGGCATCAACCCCGCGTTCGAATTGATGCGCAACACGATCGCCGCCAAGGGGCGGTTCATCGACGCCGAGGATATGGGCGCCCGGAAAAGGGTCTGCTTCATCGGGGACGTCATCGCGACGGACCTCTTCGAGAACGAAGAGCCGGTGGGGAAAGCCGTTTTCATCGACAGCGTCCCCTTTACCGTCATCGGGGTGATGCGGGTCAAACTCCAGAACTCGAACTACAACGGCCAGCGCGACGAGCGCTGCGCCTTCATCCCCTGGACGACCTACGCCTCACTCTACGGCGCCAAGTACGTCTCGAATTTCATTTTCCGTCCCCGCGACCTTGGCCGGAGCAAAGCGGTGACCGAAGACATCAAAAAGCATCTCTCCAAGCTCGCCGGCTTTTCCCCCGCCGACCCGGACGCCCTCTCCATCTGGGACACCCTGGAGTTCGAAAAAACGTTCACGACCTTCTTCCTCGCCTTCACGGTCTTCCTCGGCGTCATCGGCTCGTTCACGCTCCTCGTCGGTGGCGTCGGCGTCGCTTCGATCATGCGGGTCGTCGTGGACGAACGGACGCGGGAGATCGGCGTCAAGCTGGCCGTCGGTGCCCGCCGCCGGACGATCCTCTGGCAGTTCTTCAGCGAATCGCTCGTGATCATGCTCCTCGGCGGGGCCGTCGGGTTCGGCCTTTCGGCCGGCGTTCTCCAGGCGACCAAAGCCATGCCGGCCGGCGGTTTCACCGAGTTTGTCGGAATCCCCGTCCTCAACCCTCTCGTCATCGTCTCCACGATCCTGATCCTCCTCGTCATCGGCGTCGTCGCCGGGATGATCCCGGCCCGGACGGCCGCGTCGACCGACCCCATCGAGGCCTTGAGGAAATAGGATGAACCTGACCCTGCCCCGTTTTTTCTGGAGCGAGTACCGGAAGCGCCGGAAGAAGGCCGCGCTCATCACCTTCGCCCTCTTCTGGGGCACGCTCTCCATCCTCCTCCTCATGGCCTTCGGCCAGGGCATGTCCGCCCAATTCCGCGTCGCTTTCAGCGGCCTGGGCGACACGCTCATCATGGTCTACGGCGGGCAGACATCGCTCAAGTTCGAAGGCCTGCCCAAGGGGCGTCCGATCTCCCTTTACCCCGAGGACGTCGACTTCCTCAAGGAGAGGATCCCGGAGATCCTGCGGATCGTCCCGGAGTCCTACAATTTTCTCCAGATCTCGGCCAACGGCAAGGAGATCAATCGCACCGTCCACGGTACCATGGCCGAATTCGCCTTGATGCGGACCCAGATCCCCCGGATGGGCGGCCGCTTTCTCAACGCCGGCGATGATGCCGAGGGACGGAAGGTCGCCTTCATCGGTTGGAAGGTCGCCGCGGACCTGTTCGGCGCCGAGGACCCCATCGGGAAGCCGATCGTCATCGACCGAATCCCGTTCACCGTCATCGGCGTCCTCATGAAGAAGATCCAGGACTCGATGTACAACGGTCCGGACGCCGACCAGATCTATCTCCCGTTCTACGCCTACAGCCAGATCGACAACCGGCGGCGCATCAACCAGATCCACATCCAGCCCCGCGAGGCGGCCCAGTCCAAGCTGATCGAAGCGCGGGTCAAGACCCTCCTCGGGAGGAAATACCGTTTCGATCCCGACGACCGCTATGCCATGAGCTTCTGGAACACCATCGAGAACGCCAATGAGGGCATGGCCATTTTTAAGGGGATCGAGATCTTCCTCGGCATCATCGGCGCCCTGACCCTGCTCATCGGGGCGGTGGGAGTCACCAACCTGATGTACGCAGTGGCCAAGGAGCGGACCAAGGAGATCGGTATCAAGCTGGCCATCGGGGCCCGGCGGCGGGTCATCGTCCAGCAGTTTTTCCTGGAGACGCTCTTCGTCTTCGCCAAGGGGACGTTCTGGGGGTTCGTCACCGCTTTCAACATCGTCCACCTCATCCGGCTGGCCCCGATCAACTACGATTCGTTCGGGATCGAGGCCTACCTGCTGAGGCCCGTGTTCTCTCTGCAGATCTTCGCCGCCTACATGGCCATCCTGGGCGTCCTCGTCTTCCTTTCGGGGATATTCCCGGCGCTCCGGGCCGCCCGGTCGAATCCCATCGAGTCGCTCCGCTATGAATAGAGGGTCATCATGATCGAACTCCAAGGCATCACCAAGGTCTATCGGACGGGGAGCCAGGTCCTGGAGGCGCTCCGGAGCGTGTCCCTGACGATCGCGCGGGGCGAGTTCGTCTCGATCATGGGCCCTTCCGGCTCGGGGAAATCGACGTTGATGAACATCGTCGGATGCCTGGACACGCCGACGGCGGGGGAGTACGTCCTCGACGGCGACGACGTGTCCGGCCTGACTTTCGACCAGCTGGCGGCCGTGCGCAACCGGAAGATCGGATTCGTTTTTCAGAACTTCAACCTGTTGCCGTACGCGACAGCCTGGGAGAACATCGAACTGCCGATGCTCTTCGACGGGAAGAACGGCCGGAAACGCAGGGAGCGGGTCACGGAGCTCCTCAATGCCGTCGGGCTCTACGACTGGCGCGACCACCGGCCCTCGGAGCTTTCGGGCGGCCAGCAACAGCGCATCGCCCTTGCCCGGGCCCTGGCGAACGATCCTCCCCTCCTGCTCGCCGACGAGCCGACGGGCAACCTCGATTCGCGGAGCGGCGAAGAGATCATGGCCATCCTGACGGACCTCTGGCGGGGCGGCCGGACCATTGTCATGGTCACCCATAACGACCATATTGCCGCGGTTTCCGAGCGGACGATCCGCCTTTTCGACGGCCAGGTCCTGTCCTAGTACTCGCCCCTAGATATAATCGCGGGCGAGTACTGCGCCGGCCGCCCGGCTTCCGCCGGTCCTGTTTGACATCTCCGGGAGCCGAGGATTATCATCCCTCCATCGCCCGCCCCCGTTCCGGCAAGGCCGGGCTTTCCAGTCCTGGCCTTGCCGGAACGGGGCGGCAAGTTCGCGCGAGGAGGGATGTGTTGAAGAAAAAAGGGAGTGTCGGGATCTTCGTGTTGGCCGGGCTCCTGACACTGGCCTCGTCGGCCTCCCTTCAGGAGCTCCAGTGGCCGCAGTACAGGGGTTACGATGTCCCTTACGTGCCCACGCCTCCCGAGGTCGTCGATGAGATGCTGCGCTTGACCGGCGTCAAGGCCGGAGACATCCTCTACGACCTGGGTTGCGGCGACGGCCGGATCGTCATCGCCGCGGCCAAGAAGTTCGGCATCAAGGCCGTGGGTATCGACATCGATCCCGTGCGGATCAGCGAGAGCAACGAGAACGCGGCGAAAGAAGGCGTCACCGGTAAAGTCCGCTTCATCCAGCAGAACATTTTCGAGGCGGATTTCAAGGACGCCACGGTCGTCACGATGTACCTCCTGACTTCGGTCAACCGGCGCCTGCGGCCGAAGCTCTTGGCGGAGCTCAAGCCGGGCACGCGGCTCGTTTCCCACAGCTTCGACATGGGCGAGTGGAAGCCCGACAAGATGAGCGAAATCACGACGTCCTACGACGACCGGCGCGACGTTCATTTTTGGGTCGTTCCCGCCAACGTCACGGGGTGTTGGGAGTGGGACCTCGCCGACGGCCCGCAGAATCGCCACTATACGCTCCAGCCCACCCAGCAGTTCCAGGTTTTGACCGCATCGGGGACGGCGGGCGACCGGCCGCTGACCATCCATGACATCGAGCTTGCCGGTGACGCGATCAAGTTCCGGGCCGACGCCGAGGACAACGGGAAAACGGTCTCGTTTCTCTACGAAGGGAAGGTCCAGGACCACACGATCGTGGGGACGGTCAAGCCGGCCGACGACCCGAAAGCCCCTGCCGTCAAGTGGAAAGCCATCCGGGACCCCAAGACGGTCGAGCCCCTCGATAAAGAGGGTCTCTGACCGCCTCGCGGCTCCATACCCTTGGCGGGATTCCCCCGACGTCAGTCCGTGGCGCTTCAGTCCAGGGCGAACGCTCTTGATGAAAGGGCCATGAGCGCGACCAGGCCCGGGTCGAGGTCGGAAAGTCGGCTTTGTCCGGGCGGCACCTGCTCCCCGAGACGGTGGCGCAGCTTCCGGAGATAGGAGAAGCGAACCGGGAAAGACCGCCTCGATCGCCGGACGAAGCTCCGGCTGAAATATTCCGGCTGCTTTCCCACGGATTCCAGGAACATCAGGGACAAGCCCCTCCCGATGGCGTCGCAGAGGGCGGACCGGCGCGCCGTCGCGGCCGGCCTGGCCCTTTCCAATACGGCCGCCAGATAACGGCTGAACTTGGCCGCCTGTCCGTCGAGCGGGGCTTGTCCGGCCTGGCGGGAGAAAAGCGTCCCATGGCCGCAACGGGCGTCCTCGGCGATGTCCTGGAGGTCGTCGGCCAGCTGCAGGAACGTCCCGAACCCGAAACAGAAATCCTCGTCCGCGGGTTCCAGGTGCCCGGCGACGAGGTAGGCGTCGGCGAGGACGGACGTCCCGCCCTTTTCCAGGCTGATGGCCAGGATGTCCTCGGGAGAAGGGGAGGACGCGATCCGCTGCTGGAGGAGGCTTTTAACCTGGGCGTTATAGATTGCCAGCAGGGATTGATAGACGCCGGGGAAATCGGGCCGCGCGTAGCGGCGCTCGATGAGATTGACGAGGTCACGGAGCTTCTCCTCGCGGGGCGTGTCCGCGCTCCGCTCCTCGCCCTCGAGCCAGTCCCTGAGCTTGGCGACGAGGGCAAGCTTTTCGGTTTCGGATGTCCCCGCGTCGTCGAGCACGTTATCCAGATAGGGGTAGACCATGCTGTAGGCGAAAACGGCGTCCGTATGCTCGACGGGGAGGCCGAGGTCGAACTGGAGCGAATTCATGATCCAGACATTGCGCAGGGCCTGATAGGCCGAGGCGATGCTCAGCCCGGGATCGAAATCGCGGGCGGCCTGGAGAAAGCGGCGGGTCGATTCGAGGAAGCGTGCGTCGTAGACGTCCTCCAGGGGGAGGTCGACGAGGTTCAAGAGGCGTTTGAAAACGGGGCGGAGCTCCGAGGCCAGTTCTTCGGCGCGGGCCGGCTCGAGGGTGCCGTCGAGAAAAGCCGTCCTCGCCGGCCCCGAGGAGAGCCGGCCGACGAGGTTCGACAGTTCTTTTTCGACGGATCTTTTCTCCGCGCGCGTGTAGCCCTTCCGGGGCGGGAGGGATTCGGCCGGTGCCTCTCGCCAGATACGCTCATGATCCCGAATGAATGCCTCGATCCGGACGCCGAGAGGCCCGACGCGGGCCGATAAAAAAGAAGAGAGGTCGTTCATGTCGTTTGCAGGATCCGATTATAAGCCAAAACCGCTCGTCCGGGCATACGATTTCTTGTTACTTTTTAGAGGGGCCTGTCCGATACGCTCGGCGAAGCGGCCTTTTTTGGCGCGCGGTTTGAAAAAAGGGAAGTCCTAGGCGTTGACCGGGGCTCTCCCCAGCCAAGGCCGGGGCCGGATCAGTGGGAGACGGCCGTGGGGATGCCCCCGTTCCTATCGGCGTAAAGATGCTTGATCAACGAAAGCAGCGTCTGGGAAATGCTGTGCAGGAACTCGACGCCGCTGAGGAAGATATCGTCATCCTCTTCGCTCTTTTTCGTCCACTTGACCTCTCCATCGACCTTGATGGACTGGTGCGTCCTCTCGAGTTCGATGACGATCCGGACGACGCTGCCGACGGGGAAATACTGGGGAGTGCAGATCCTCGCTCCGGACAAGGAGATGTCATAAGTATGTGCGTTGATCCCATAGCCGTAAACGGGCTCGTGACCTTCCGACGTGGATTTAATGAAGACGGTGTTCCGTTCCAAGAACCGCTTGTCTTTACGATTGTCCATTGTCTGCGTCCTCCCAGCGAGGGTATTCTGTGATCTCGCGACAATTTTCGCTCTGGAGATAACCGGGGTCAATCACCCCTAAGGGTGATTCGTGAGGTGATATGTCACCCCCTCGCCAAGCGGGGGGTTCCTAGCTCCTGCGCGTCAGGCTAAAGTCCAAGAGTGCGTGCAGGATAGCCCGGTGTGTTCCGGCTATGGGCAGTTCCCGGATGGCTTTGGCCGCCCGCTTCCCGAAGCGTTCCATGACCCGCCGGACGTCCTCCCGGACGCCCAGACGCACGGCCAGGTCTCGGACGAAGTCAATATCATGTTTTGAGGCGTTCCGGCGGCCGAAGACGGCGGACAGCCTGTTCCGATCCGGGCCCGCCGACGCCCGGTCAAGAAGGCGCAGGGAGAAGAGGGTCTTTTTCCCTTGGCGGATGTCGGAGCCCACGGGCTTGCCGAGGGTCTTTTCGCTGCCGAACAGACCGAGTTCGTCGTCCTTGATCTGAAACACCAGGCCGAGGTCTTCGCCGAGGCTGAGGAGTTTCGGTAGAACGGATCCGCGCCCTCCGGCCAGCATCCAGCCTGAGGCGAGGGGTAGGGAAAAGGAATAGCGGGCTGTTTTGTACCTGTAGATGTCGAGGACCTCGCGCTCCTCGAGGCGCCGGGTGGACGTCCCCGCCTGAATATCGCGCATCTGACCGAAGCCGACGAGCCCGAATTCGGAGGCGAAGAGTTTCTGGACGGCGGCCGTGTTTTTCCCGGGACCGGGCAGGCCGGCCAGGGCCTCGAAAGCGAGGAAAATGGAGATCTCTCCGGCGCAGATGGCCATGCTCGTTCCGAAGTGGGCGGCCTCGGGCGTCCCCGGTCGTTCCGCGAGGCGCGCGTACTGTTCATGGATGGACGGCGCCCCGCGCCGGCGGGCGTCCCTGTCCATGATGTCGTCGTGGATGAGCAGGCCCGACTGGATGAGCTCGAAGGCCGTCCCGGCCCGTACGGCCGCACGGGAGATCCTGCCCCCGGCCATCTCGGAGCCGAGCAAGACGAGGCCGCCGCGGATCATCTTGCCCTTCCGGGTGAATTCCGCCAGGCGGCGGAGGACATCGGTTCCCCGGCGCTTCAGCCCGGCCATGTCCTTCCCCTTGGCCGACAGGAATTCGTCCAGATCGTCCAGGAGGCGCTTCTTTGTTTTCTGAAAATAGTCCTCGAAGGTCATGCGCCACCGCCCTTCCGTTTCTCCGGCTGGTCCGGCCCGGCGTCCCGGGCCTCGAGCCTGCGGACGACCTCGACGACCAGCTCCTCGGGCGTCGATGCGCCGGAGGCGATGAAGACCGTGGCCCCGGCCGGGATGGAGATCGTTTCGACGCTTTCCGGCTTGTCGATGAGATGGGTTTGAGGATTGATCTTCCGGGCGATGTGGAAGAGATGCATGGTGTTCGCGCTGTGCCTGGAGCCGATGACGATGACGCAGTCGGCCTTCCGGGGGTGGGCTTCGACCTCGCGCTGCCGGGTTTTCGTCGGCTGGCAGATGGTGTCGTAGAAAAGGACGTCCGGGACGATCTCACGGATCCGTTCGACGACGCGGAGGGCATCCTCTTCGATGAATGTCGATTGGGCCACGACGCCGGCGCTGCGGACGCCTTCGAATAGCTCGGGCGTCACTTCTTCGGGGGTCTTGACCACGATGGCCCGGCCCACCTGGCCGACGATGCCCCGGACCTCCTCGTGTCCGACCTGCCCGATGACGACGGGCGTGCGGCCTTCGGCCTCGACCTTTCGGATCCGTTCGTGGATGATCTTGACCATGGGACAGGTGGCGTCGACATACTCCAGGCCCCTCTCTTCGAGCTCCCGATAGCGTTTCCGGGTCGAGCCGTGGCTTTGAAGGATGACGACGCCGCCCGGCGGGACGTCCTCGAGCGTTTGGACGATGCGCAACCCCTTGGCCATAAGGTCCTCGATGACGTGCTCATTGTGGACGATCTCGCCCAGCATGTAATAGGTCCGGCCCGGCTTTTCGGCCAGGAGCTTGTCCGTGAGTTCGAGCGTCTTGCGGACGCCGAAACAGTAGCTCAGCGTTTCCGACAGGACGATCTTCATGAGTTGTTGTCCCGGATGCCCGCATTGTAAGCGCAAGCTCGAAGCTCTGTCAACGAGAGCGGCGGAGGATTCGGGTTGACTCCGATGACCACCGAAGCTATCATCGGTCGAGTCCGACGTCCAGGAGCCCGCCATGAAAAGATCCGTTCCGATCCCGAAGCCGATCCTCCTCGGCCTTGCCTTCGGCGCCGCCCTGGCGGCCTTCACCTGGGTGGCGCAGTCCGGTCAAGCTTCGGCCGCCGCCCCCAAGTTCACCGAGATTCGGGCCATGATCCCGATGCGGGACGGCGTGAAACTGAACACCACCATTCTCACGCCGGCGAAGGCCTTGCCGCCCCTGCCGTTCCTCCTCATGCGGACGCCCTACGGCGCGCCCGAATCCCCTCTGCCCCTGACTTTCGAACCCTATAAGGAGCTCGTCGACGAAGGCTACATATTCGTTTTCCAGGATATCCGCGGGCGCTACAAATCCGAGGGGACGTTCGTCATGCAGCGGCCGCCGCGCGACAGGCGGGATTCCCGGGCGATCGATGAGAGCACGGACGCCTACGACACCGTCGAATGGCTCATCAAGAACGTCCCCGGCCACAACGGGCGCGTCGGCCTGATGGGCATCTCCTACGGCGGCTGGCTGACGGCCATGGCCATGCTCGACCCGCACCCGGCGGTCAAGGCCGTTTCGCCGCAGGCCTCTCCGGCGGACATGTACCTGGGCGATGACTTCCACCACAACGGGGCCTTCCGGTTGAGCTACGGCTTCGAGTACGCCGCGATGATGGAGACGTCGAAGGAACAGGCGTCCTTTTCGTTCGACCGCTACGACACGTACGAGTGGTACCTGCGGCTCGGACCGCTGTCGACGGTGAACGAGAAATACCTTCTCGGCAAGATCCCGACCTGGAACGATTACGTAGCCCACCCGAACTACGACGCTTTCTGGCAGAAGCAGGCCATGGCCCCGTACTTGACCCGGGTCACCGTTCCGACCCTGAACGTCGCCGGCTGGTGGGACCAGGAGGATTTCTACGGGCCGCAGAAGATCTACGAGACGCTCGAGCCCCTCGACCGCGCGGAGATGAGCTTTTTCGTCGCCGGCCCGTGGAATCACGGCGGCTGGATGAGAGGCGACGGCAGCAGCCTGGGAAGGATCAAGTTCGGAGACGGGACCGCCAAGTATTTCCGGGAGAAGATCCAAGCGCCGTTCTTCGCTCATTTCCTGAAGGATAAGGGAGGCTGGGACGTTCCGGAAGCGATCACCTTTGAGACCGGCGCCAACGCCTGGCAGGTCTATGACGAATGGCCGCCGCGTAAGTTGACCGAGGACCGGGGCCTTTACTTAAGGGAGGATGGGCGGCTGTCGTTCGAAGCGCCCTCGACCGGGGACGAAGGATCATTCGACAGCTACGTCTCCGACCCGGCCCACCCCGTGCCTTACCGGCCGCGGCCGGTCGAAGCGACCTACGACCCGCGCGGCTCGGGCTGGAGGAATTGGCTCGTCGGCGACCAGCGGTTCGTCCACATGCGGCCCGATGTCCTGAGCTGGGAGACGGAGCCGTTGTCCGCAGACGTTACGATCACGGGCCGCGTTCTCGCGAAGCTCTTCGCCTCCACCACGGGCACCGATAGCGACTGGATCGTCAAGCTGATCGATGTCTATCCGGAGGAGTATCCCGCCGAGCCGACGATGGGCGGCTACCAGCTGATGATCGCCAACGAGGTTTTCCGCGGCCGGTTCCGGTCGAGCTTCGAGAAGCCCGAGCCGCTCGTGCCGGGCAGCGTCACGGATTTTAAGATCGACCTGCACACGGTGGACCACCGCTTCCTCAAGGGCCACAGGATCATGGTCCAGGTCCAGAGCACCTGGTTCCCCCTCATCGACCGCAATCCGCAGACCTTCGTCGAGAACATCTTCCTGGCCAAGGCCTCGGATTACCGGCCGGCGACCCAGCGCGTCTTCCGGTCCAAGGCGCATCCGTCGCACATCGTCCTGCCGGTGCGCACGCGCTGACAGAAGAGGGGGTCAAACCTATTTTTTACGCAAAAATGCGTAAAAAATAGGTTTGACCCCCTCTTAAAAAGTATCGCGGTAATACTCCCAGCCGTCGCGGATCGTCGTGTCCGCATCGATGTACACGTGGTCGAATTCCCGGCGACTTTTGGCGTTGTCGTAGTAGGCCGTCCAGCCGCTCAATCGGCCGTAGGCGGCGGTGAGGAGTGGACGCCGGCCCGTCCTCCGGCTGGTCCGCTCGAGAACGCGGCCGGCCGTGGCGAGCAGGGGAGCGGGGATGGGGAAGGGGAATGTCCTTCGGCCGCAGGCCCGGCCGATCCGCCTGATAACCTCCCGGTAGCGGAGGTTGGCCCCGACGACGAGATAGCTTTCACCGTCGCGTCCCCGGCCTTCCAGGGCCTTTAATATGATCGAAACGAGGTCGCGGACGTCGACGACGGCCAGACCGCCGGTGAAGGAGCCGAACAGCGGGCCTCGCGAAATCCTCCGGTAGAGTTCGTTGTGAGGCGTGGCCGGGTTGTGGTCGCCCGGCCCCATGATCGAGGCCGGATTGAGGACGATTGCGCGAAGGCCGCGCTCGCGGACGGCAGCCTCGACGATGTCTTGTCCCCGGCGCTTGGAAACCATGTAAAGGATATCGTCCGGCCAGTTGAACGGCGTCGTTTCAACGGCCGGAAGCCCGTCCCGGCGGAAGCCGACGGCTCCGACGGAGGAGACATAGATGAGGCGATCGATCCCCGCGCCGAGGGCCGCCTCGACCACCGACCGGACGCCGTCTTCGTTGACTTGGCGCAGCCTGTCCTCATCCCCCTTCCAGTAGGAGATGAACCCGGCGAGATGGACGACATGGCTGTGACCGGCCGTCGCCGCGTCGATCGCTCGCGCGTCGGCGATGTCTCCGTCGAACGTTCGTACTCCGGCCCCCCGCCAGATCGCGGGGACGGCGTTCCCCGGGAGGACGAACGCCGAAATGGAGGCGGCGCCGTACCTGGCAATGAGTTCCGGCATCAAAACCGCGCCGACAAAGCCCGTCGCCCCGGTGACGAGGATCCTCACGGTTTCGCTCGGCGGCCGAGGAAAATGAAAGTGTCCGTGGCGATGCCCGTTGCCGCATGCAAGACGAAGGTGTAGAAAAAGGACCCCGTGGTCCAAGCGATCAATCCGAAGACCAGCCCCGCCCCGGCCGCCGCGAAGACTTCGGTATCGGGATGTCCGATATGGAGAAGCGTCGAGATGGCCGTCTGGATAGCCAGGGCCGGGATGAGCCCGACCAGCGGGACGAGCGGCAGAAAAAGGAGGCCTCGGAAGACGAATTCCCAAGGGAGATAATAGAGGAAGAGGTAGGCGAGCTCGTAACCGGCGAAGGTCCGCGCGTCGGCACAGGCGGTCTTGGCGAACGGGTACTTCTTCCGCATCTCCGCGTCGCGGGAGCCGATGAACCCGGCCAGGATGGCGAGCGGAAGTCCGATGGCGGCCAGCGCGAATCCCCGGCCGGCCCGCCCGAATGTCCAGCCGAACGAGGCCAGCGCGGCCCATGGCCCGGACGAGGTCAGAAAGACGAGGAAGCAGGGAACGGCGAGCAGCAGGATGAAAAAGGCCAGAAAATAACTGCGCACAGCCGTGAGCTCATCCCGCGTCTTGCGGAGAGCGCGGAAATGAAGGCCCGTCGTCAGGAGGGTCAAGGCGAGGATGATCTCCAGGTAGACGAGGGCCAGGGCAAGACCGCCCGGGCCGGCGGCCCGTTCAAGCCAAGTAGCCATTCTTTCGCTCCTTCAAGTACCATTCGACGACCTCGGCGAACTGGCGTTCGAAGTCGTCGTCGGGCGCATACCCGAGCTCGGCGACCGTCCGGGAGATATCGTAGGTCGTTTCGGTCGTGATGCGCTTGATCCTGTAATAGTTCAGCTCGCGCTCGAAACGGGGGAGGACGGCCTCGAGGAGGCCCGAAAGTCCGGCGGCGGCATGGGCGAGCCAGACGGGGACATAGATCCTCTGCCTTCTTCCCAATCCTCTCTGCAAGGCCTGGAAGAAATCACGCCAGGTGGGGAGGGTGCCGTTGGTCACGGTGTAGGACTTCCCCTCGATCCCCTCTTTGGCCAGGGCCAGCTCCACGGCCCGGCAGAGGTTCCCGACATAACAATAGCCGAAGCGCCAGCGGCCGTGCCCGGCGATGAGGGGGGCGCCCCGCTCGCAGCCCCTGAGAATGTTGGCGCAGGTCACGCGGTCGTTCGGCCCGAAGACGTCGCCGGGCCGGAGAATGACGACGGGAAATCCCCGGCTTGCCTGCAGGTCGCGGAGCTCGTTCTCCGTCCGGATCTTGTGCCGCACGTAGGGCATGAACGCCGCCGACAGGCCGGGCCGATCTTCCGAGATATCGCGGCGGCCGAATCCGAGGACGAGCGCCGTCGAAATGTAAACGAACCGCCGGAGGGGCGCGCCGGAATCCCGAAGCCTCCGGATGAAATCCCGGGTCATATCGAAGATATTCGACGCGCAGTCCTTGTCGCCGGCGAGATCGGACACGCGCGCCGCGGCGTGGATGATGTGCGTCGTCCCGGCGGGCAGGTCGATCTCCTCGTGGAATCGGAGATCGCCCTTGATCAATCGGACGTCGAGCCCATCCAGGAAATGGAGGTCCGAGGACTCCCGGACGAGCGCGTCGACCTCCCAGCCTCGTTCGCGGAACCAGCGGCAGAGGTTGGAGCCGATAAAACCGTTGGCGCCGGTGATCAGGACGCGGCTCATGGAGCTCCCTCCGTCCTTCCGTCCGTCCGGCGGTTCCAGATCCTTTCGATCGCCGGGGCGGCGAGCAGGATGGCGCCGGCGGCGGCGATCCCGATGACCGAGTCGGAGAGATAGTGAAAGCGGCCGTAGACCGTGGAGACATAGAGCGATAGGATGACCGGAGCGAGAAGCCAGAAACCCCAGCGCGTGTACTTCTTGGACATGAACCACATGACCGTGGCCACGGCGCAATGCGGGCTGGGGATCGTCCCGCCGGCGGCATGGACATGGGTCCGGATGGACTCGGCCAGGGAGGCGAAGAGGCCGCCCCGGAGGGGCTCGGTCAGAAGGACGCGCACCTTCTCCAAGCGCAAGGGGCCGGCCACGGGGAAGAGGATGAAACCCAGGCCGCAGACGAGGTTGACCAGGCCCAGCTGGAAGAGATAGTCCTCGTTGGCCTCCTCGCCGTGCCGGAAGAAGATGA
This sequence comes from uncultured Eubacteriales bacterium, assembly GCA_964652895.1. Classification (GTDB taxonomy): domain Bacteria; phylum Acidobacteriota; class Aminicenantia; order Aminicenantales; family Saccharicenantaceae; genus RBG-16-66-30. The sequence continues at coordinate 37,902 of CAZZCH010000014.1, read as the reverse complement.
CCGCGCTCAGGATGGGGTAGATGAGGATGTAAACTACGTAGACGAAGAACATCCACTCCGTCAGGGGCGGGATGTAGAACTTCTGGATCCAGACGAGCGGCTGGAGGCCGAAGACCGCCTTCTCCCAAGCCAGGACGCGGTCGTCGTTCCAGGCGAAGAAAAGGAGCTGAAGGTCGCGGCCCGCCAGGAATATCTGGAGATACATGAGCTGGACGGAGCCCGTCCGTAGGAGAAATCGAAGCCCTTTCGGCCGGAGGCGTCGCAGGACGAGAAGGGTTCCGACATAGAGGACGATATAGAGGAGATTCTTGCCTATGAAGACCGCCGGCCGGTCGAGGCGCTTGTTGAAAACGGCGGCCAAAAGGAGGAACAAGCCGAGTCCGCCGAGGATGACGGTGTCGGTCAGCCGGATCTCGAGGCCCGCGAAGGAGAGCCGCTTGGTCCCCATCACGCCTCTCGCTTCCGTCCGGCGAGGCCCTGTCTTCCGAGCCGGGACTCTTCGACGGCCCGCCGGACCGATTCGCGCAGGCCGTATCTTGGATGAAAGCCGAGCTCACGCTCGATTTTCGACCCGTCGTAGATCCAGAAATAGTCCCTGGCCGCCCGGACGATCTCGCGGGTGAGGAGGGGAGGCCGCCGGCCGAGACGGGCGGCCGTTTCGGCGAGCCGTGCGGCCAGCAATTGGACGGCGAAGGGGACCTTGACCATGAACCGTTTGGCGCCGAGCTCTTCGGCGACCGCCGCCATGATCTCGGGCCAGGCGTAGGTCCGGCCGTCGGTGACGAAATAGGTCTGGCCCGCGCTCCGGGGATCTTCCGCGGCGAGGAGCAGGGCTTCGACGAGATCGTCGACGTCGACGAGACTCGTCCGCGGCCGGCCGTCGCCGAGGGCCGGAAGGAGCCTTTTCCGGAGGAGCCCGATGGCCACCTCGATCTCTTTCGAGCCCGGCCCGATCACGTTGGGCGGCCGGACGATCGTCACCGGCATTCGTGTTTTCGCCTCCAGGACGACGCGCTCGGCGGCCAGCTTGCTCCGGCCGTAGGCTGACACCGGCCGGGGCTCGTCGTCCTCCGTCAGGACCTTTCTGTCCGGGCTTGGGCCGGCGGCGGCGATGCTCGAGACGAAGACGAGCCGCTTGACCCCGGCCGCGGCCTGGCAGGCATCGACGAGATTCCGGGTCCCCGCCGCGTTGGCCGTTTCGAAGGCCGGCCCGTCGACGGCCTGGATGATCCCGGCCAGGTGGAAGACGTGATCCCGGCCCTTGACGGCGCGGGCGAGGGAGGCGGTGTCGCCGAGGTCGCCGATGACGAACTCGACCGGCAGGTCCCTGAGCGGAGCGGTGTTGCTCGTCGGCCGGACGAGACAGGCGGTCCGGTGGCCGCGGCGCGCCAGTTCCAAGACCAATCGCCGGCCGATGAACCCGCTGGCCCCCGTGACGAGGGCCTTCATGCTGCGTCTTCCGGCATAGAACCTCCAGGGATCTTCAAGCAGCCCTGATTCTAGCAAAAACCGGCGAGGAATAAAAAGAACATCGATCGTCCGTTTTTGACAGGGCCGGCTTTTCTGCTATATATACATTGGCCCCCAAGCATGAACGGGGACGACGGATGAAAAGGAGATACAATGATGATTTCAGGTGCTTATACCCTTCTCGTGACTCCCTTCAAAAAGGATCTCTCCCTCGACGAGGACGGCCTGAGGCGGCTCGTCCGGAGTCAGGTCGAGAGCAGGATCCACGGCATCGCCCCGGCTGGAGTGACCGGCGAAAGTCCGGCGTTGACCGATGCGGAGCTCGCGCGTTTGGTCGAGATCATCGTGGACGAGGCCGGCGGGCGCTGCCGGGTGGCTCCGGACACATGTTCCTGCAACCTCGAACAAACGATCTCCCGCGCGCGTCTTTTTGCCGCGCTGGGGTGCGACTACGCCGTCGTTTACGCGCCATTCCTGGTCCTGCCGACCCAGGAGGGCCTGGCCGATTTCTTCATCAGGGTTGCCGACGCCTCCCCCATCCCGGTCATCATTCACAACTCGCCCGGACGGGTCGGAGTCAACATCGAACCCAAGACATACGTCAAACTCATCGGCCATGGCAATATCATCGCGACCAAGGATGGGAATAAGCTGATGGACCATCTGGCCAAGATACTTTGCCTGGCCAAGGGATCGAACTTCTCCGTTTTCACGGGAAAGGACACGACCTGTTTTCCCTTGATGTCCTTCGGTGGGAGCGGGGCCTTCACGGTGGCCGGGAATATCGTGCCCGCCGTGATGCGGGACATTGTGGACTTCGCGCTTCAGGGAAAGACCGAGGAGGCCCGCGAGCTCCACTTCAAGCATTACGAGCTGTTCGAAGCCCTCAGGCTCGAAACGAACCCGATGGCCGGCAAGGCGGCCTTGGCCCTCATGGGATTGCCGGGAGGTCCCCTCCGGCCTCCTTTGACGCCGTTGACGGAAGCGAACCAGGAGCGCCTCCGGCGACTCCTCAAAGAACGGGACCTGCTTTGATCAAGGAGATCTTCGTCCGGTCCCCGGCGACGATCGCCAATGTCGGGCCCGGATTCGATATTTTCGCCATGGCCCTCGACGGGCCCCACGACGTGCTGAAGATCCGTCCCGCGCGCCGGGGGGATATCGTCATCCGGGTCAGCGGGGGCAACATCGACCTGCCGACGAGGCCGGAAGACAATACGGCCGGGCTTGCGGCCATCCACTTTTTCCGGCGGACCGGGGCCGACGGCGGCGCGGACATCGAGATCATCAAGAGGATGCCCAGCGGCTCCGGCCTGGGGTCTTCGGCCGCCTCGGCGGTCGGGGCCGTATTCGGGTTGAACAAGATCTACCGGACCGGGCTCGAAACGAAGGACATCATCGAGCTGGCCAGCCTGGGCGAAGCCGCGTCGGGGGGAACGCCCCATGCGGACAACGCGGCCGCGTGCGCGCTGGGGGGGTTCGTGTTCGTCCGGAGCGTCCGGCCGCTCCAAGTGGATAAATTTTCGGTGCCGGCCATCCCGATCGTCGTCCGGGTCCGCAGAAAAGAGCGGACCACGACGCGCGGCCTGATCCCCGCCCAGTTCTCTCTCGCACAGGTGAAGGAGCAGATGGCGGGCTGCGCCGCCGTCATCCACGCGGTCATCAAAGGGAGGATCGAGGACATCGGGGCGTCCATCAACCGGGACCACGTTTCCGAGCCCACGCGCTCGCGCTCGATCCCCGGGTATGACGACCTCAAACGGAAAGTCCTCGAAACGGGGGCCTTCGGCTGCAACGTCAGCGGCGGCGGCTCCTCGGTGTTCGCGATCTGCGCGGAAGAGAACCTCTCGGCGGTGGCCGCCGTCATGGGCGAATTTGGCGACCCCGGCGGCGCCGAACCCGAGGTCTTCATCACCCGGACCTCCAACGAGGGAGTCAAGGAAATCCATGGACTATAAGCAGATCGCCGCGCTCATCGCCGGCAGCAAGAAAAAGACGGAGTCGCGGGTCTTCCTCCGGGCGTCCTTGAAGCGCGGGGATTTCGCAAAGGCCGGATTTCAGGCTTTCGGCGGCGGGGATTTCTGGGTGCTCGTCGGCGACTACGGTCGTATCGCCCCCTGGCTGAAGGCCCGGAAGAGCCGCATCGTCGACAGCCATGTCGAGATCACCAGCCGGTTTTCCGCCCTTCCCATGCTGGACCTCAGCCGGGTCGAGGCCCGCGTCGAGCCGGGAGCGGTCATCCGCGCGGGGGCCCGGATCGGCAAGAACTGCGTGATCATGATGGGCGCGGTCATCAACATCGGCGCGGAAGTCGGGGCCGGCACGATGATCGACATGAACGCCGTGCTCGGAGCCCGGGCGATCATCGGCCGGAATTGCCATATCGGGGCCGGAGCCGTTATCGCTGGAGTGCTCGAGCCGCCGAGCGCCCGACCTGTGGTCGTCGGGGACGACGTCTTGGTGGGCGCCAACGCCGTCGTCCTCGAGGGTGTCAGGGTCGGGCGCGGCAGCGTCGTGGCGGCCGGCGCCGTGGTCACGAAGAACATCCGGCCCGGCGTCGTCGTCGGCGGCGTGCCGGCGGTCGTCATCAAGTCCGTGCGGGACATCGCGGAAAAGGGCAAGATCGGGATCGTCAAGGGCCTGCGAGGGCATCTGCGCTAGTGCCCCGGCGGCCTCGGAACGAGGGGCGTCTCATGATGAAAATTCGTCGGGCGGGGCTCTTCGAGCTGGTGAAATCGCTCGTCGATATTCCCTCCGTCACGGGGAACGAGGCCGCGATGGCCGACTTCCTTTGCACTTTGCTGGCCGAAGAACGATTCGATGTCCGGCCCCAGGACGTCGAGGCCGGACGTCGGAACATTTTGGCCGTCGCGGGGGGAACGCCGGCCGTCGTCCTCTGCACGCACATGGACACGGTCCCCGAGTGGATCGCGGCCGGCGAAGACGCCGTTCATATCTCTGGCCGAGGCGCCTGCGACGCCAAGGGGATCATGGCGGCCATGATCGTCGCGGCCGCGGAGCTCAGGGACGAAGGGGTGGAGGACATCGGGCTTCTCTTCCTGGTGGGGGAGGAGACCGACAGCGCCGGGGCCAAGAAAGCGAACCTGATGAGCCCAGGGTCGAAGTTCATCATCGTCGGAGAGCCGACCGGCAACAAGCTCGCGACGGCGCACAAGGGCGTTCTCACCCTGACGCTGACGGCCCGAGGGAAGACAGCCCACTCGGCTTATCCCGAGCGGGGCGAATCAGCCATCCTCAAACTCCTCGACGTCCTGGCGGACATCCGCGACCTGGATTTCGGCCGGGACCCTGTCCTGGGCCCGACGGTCATGAACGTCGGCCGGATCAGCGGAGGCACGGCCTCCAACGTCATCCCGGGGTCGGCCGAGGCCGTCCTGTCTTTCCGTACGGGGGTCTCGCCAGACCTGGTTCTCTCCGGCGTCCGCTCGGTTACGGCCGGCCGGGCCGACGTCGTGATACACTCGAAATCCCAGCCCCAGGTCCTGTTCACCCCGGCCGGCTTTTCGACCGAACTCATGCCCTACGGCACGGATATCCCGTATTTGACCGCGTTCGGCCGGCCGTTGCTTCTGGGGCCGGGTTCGGTCCTGGATGCCCATATCGAGAACGAGCGGGTGGAGAAGAAGCAACTGGAGGAGGCCGTGGACCTCTATAAGAGACTGGTCCGTGGGCTGATGGAGGAATGACAACGGTGCCCCCCGAGCTCGCCGGGCGGATGCTGGGCATGGAAAAGACCCTGATCCGCCGCATCAACGATCTGGCCGATCCCTCCTGCATCAATCTCGGGCTCGGGGAATTGCGGTTCCCAACCCCCAGGGCCGTTCTTGACCAAGTCCGTGAGAACCTGGACAAGTGGCGTCTCGGGTATTCCCCGAACGAGGGTTTTACCGAGCTTCTGGAGCTCATCGCCGCGCGAACGGGGCGAGGAGTCTCTCCCGATCGGGTTTGCGTCACGGTGGGGGCCGAGGAGGCGCTTTTGGCCGCCCTCATGGTTCTCGTCAACGCCGGCGACGAAGTCCTGATCCCGGACCCGGGCTTCCCGGCCTACCCTTCTCTCGTCCGTTTGGCCGGAGGGGAGCCGAGAGCCTATCCGCTTCTTCCCGAGGAGCGCTTCGGGCTCCGGGCGGAAAGGCTGATGGGCCTGGTCACCGATAAAACCCGGGCCATCATCATCAACAATCCGAATAACCCGACGGGGGCCGTCCATTCGCCGGAGGAACTCCGGAAGCTGGCCCGCGGTCTCTCGACTCTTCCCTTGACGGTGATATCCGACGAGGTCTACCGGGATATCGTGTTCGAGGAACCCGCGGTTTCTCTCACGGACCTGGCCGACCGCTGCGTCACGGTCAACAGCCTGTCCAAGAGCCACTGCATGGCGGGCTGGCGGATCGGTTGGTGCGTGGCGCCGCCGGACATGGCCAAGGCCGTCCGGACCTTCCACCAGCTGGCCGTGATGTGCGTGCCCTCGCTGTCACAATACGCGGCGATCCATGCCTTGCGCGGCTTCGCCGACAAGGAATTGAGAGCGAACCTGGAGGAGCTTCGGAGAAGACGGGACTTGGCCATGGCCTGCGTTGACCGGTTCACGGGCTTCCCCTATGTGGCCCCGGCGGGGACGTTCTACCTGTTCGTCGACGTCTCCGGGGCACTGGCGAAATTCGGCACTTCCCTGGACGCGGCTTTGAAGCTCCTCGCCGAGGAGAAGGTCGTCACGATACCGGGCAGCGCTTTCGGTCAGATAGGGGAGCGGTACCTGAGGATCTCTTTCGCTCCGGAACCCGATGCGCTGGAAGAGGGGATCAGGCGGATGGGCAGGTTCTTCCGTTGACGAAATCCGCCGGCCGTGGGATAATCTCGGAAGAATGAAAAAGGCCGTCGTCGTCGTGGGCGGCCTGATCTCATCGACCCTGCTGACCCTTCTGGTCCTGCCGGTGCTGTACGGTTTCTGCAGAAGGAGTCCGGAGACCGTCATCCCAGACTCCGAGCTCGAATCGCCGGCAGGTTTGACCCCCTCTTAAGACTATGCTATAACTCGGCACCATGAAAAGCGTCCTGTTCGCCACGAAGAGCCTGGAGCTGTTGACCCGTGAAGCCGACTCGGAGACGTCGGGCCTCAAGCGCGTCCTCGGGCCGTGGCACCTCATCTTCCTCGGGGTCGGGGCCATTGTCGGCGCCGGGATCTTCGTCATCACCGGCCACGCCGCCGCCCAGTACGCCGGGCCGGCCGTCACGCTCTCCTTCATGCTGGCCGGCTTGACCTGCGCCTTCGCCGGTCTCTGCTACGCCGAATTCGCTTCCCTCATCCCCATCGCAGGCAGTGCCTACACCTACGCCTATTCCACCCTGGGCGAGCTTATCGCCTGGATCATCGGCTGGGATCTCATCCTGGAGTATTCGCTGGGCGCAACGACGGTGGCCATCGGCTGGTCGGGTTACGTCGTCAGCTTCCTCAAGGACATCGGTGTCGATTTCCCCGCCTCGCTGGCGGCGGCTCCCTACTCCTTCAACCCGCAAACCGGGGCCTGGACGAAGACCGGGGCCCTCCTCAACGTCCCGGCGGCCTTGATCATCCTTCTCATCGCTTATGTCCTAGTCCGCGGCATCAAGGAGTCGGCGACGGTCAACTCCGTCATCGTCTTCCTCAAGATCGGCATCATCCTCATCTTCATCGGGGCGGGCATCTTCTTCATCAAGCCGGCCCTCTGGAAACCGTTCATCCCCCCGAACCAGGGCCAGTTTGGGTTTTTCGGCCTGAGCGGCGTCCTGCGCGGCGCGGGCGTGATGTTCTTCGCCTACCTCGGTTTCGACGCCGTCTCGACCGCGGCCCAGGAGGCCAAGAACCCGAAGCGGGACATGCCCATCGGCATCCTCGGCAGCCTCTTCGCCTGCACGGTCATCTACATCGCTTTTTCCCTCGTCCTCACCGGCGTCGTCCATTACACTCAGCTCGACGTTCCGGCGCCCGTCGCCGTGGCCATCGACGCCATGCGCCTCTTCTGGCTGTCGCCGCTGGTGAAGTTCGCGGCCATCATCGGGCTCATGTCGGTGATGATGGTCCAGCTCATGGGCCAGCCGAGGATCTTCTTCACCATGGCCAAGGACGGCCTCCTGCCCCCGGTGGCAGCCCGGGTCCACCCGAAGCACGGCACGCCTCACGTCACGACCATCATCACGGCCGTCTTCGTCGCGATCGCGGCGGCCCTGCTCCCCATCGGCATCGTCGGCGAATTGGTCAGCATCGGGACGCTCTTCGCCTTCGTCATCGTCTGCGGCGGGGTCCTCGTTCTCCGCTACACCCGTCCCGACATCCCGCGGCCCTTTAAGACCCCCCTCGTCCCGTTCGTCCCCATCTTGGGCATCCTGTCCTGTTTCTACCTGATGTCGGGGCTGCCCAAGGATACGTGGATCCGGCTCCTGGCCTGGATGGCGATCGGGCTGGTCATCTATTTCACCTACGGCATCCGCAAGAGCAAGCTGAGACAAAAAACCTGAACGCTAGCACCGTCGCTGACGATAGGGCGGTGAACGCGCCTACTTCTTCTTTTCGGCGGCGAGGACACCGGCCGCCATGTATTCCTTCGGGGAAAACTCCTGGACCCAGACCCGTATCGTTTCGAGGGGGGCGCCGATCGATTCGTGAACGGCCGTCGTGACGGCGGCGAGGAGGGCCTTTTTCTGTTCGTCCGTCCGACCTTCGAGGAGGTGGATCTCTATGAGCGGCATGGCGTTCTCCTTTCCCCCTCATTCTAGCAAAAAGGAGGGGTTTTGTTGACTTTCCGGCGGGCTTTTGATAAAAACAGGGGCAAGGCAGACCAACATGCTGATTAAAACACGAGAAGTCAACAACGTCATCATTTTCGACATCGAAGGGGAGATCCGCCGCTCCGAGAGCATGCAAACGACCCTCCACAACCAGGTCAAATCGCACCTCGACCGGGGGAGGAGGAACGTCCTGCTCAACCTTGAGGGCGTGGAGTTCATCGACAGCTTCGGCGTGGGGGAGATCCTGGCCAGTTACATCTCGACTCAGAACCTGGGCGGGAAGCTCAAGCTGTGCCGGATCTCCAAGAAGCTCCTCCTGATCTTCCAGATCACCATGTTGACCAAGGTCCTCGACATCCAGGAGGATTGCGAGTGCGCCCTGGAGAGCTTTGACAAACCCTGACCTCGGGGGGGGCTGACAAGGGGAGCCGCTTGTCGAACGGCCGGCTCGAAAAATTCCTCAATCGTTTCGCCGACGTCCGCGGCCACGAAGCCCACGCGGCGCTCTACCTGTCCGGGTTTTTCTTCCTGATCACGTTCACCTTCTACATCATCAAGCCGATCAAGGAGAGCTTTCTGATCGGGATCAACCCCGCCTGGTGGCCGTACGCCGACCTGGCCACCGCCATTCTCATCGGCTTCGTCGTGGCCCTCAACGCCCGGCTCCTCAACCGCCTGCCGCGGCGGACCTATATTTCCGCCACCATCCTGTTCTTTATCGGCTCCCTTTTCGTATTCTGGTACGTTTTCGACGTCTACCTGAAAAGCCTGGTCTCGACGCCCGTGGCCGATTCCTCGGGGGGCATCTTCTTCATCGGGCTCCCGCTGGCCATTCTCAAAGCCGGGATCATCCCCGTGTTCGTCTTCAGCTTCTGGACCGACGTCTTTATCGCCATGTCCGTCACCCAGTTCTGGATCGCCGTCAACGACGTTTTCGACCCCTACCAGGGCAAAAGGCTCGTCGGGCTCTTCGTCACGGGCGGGCTCTTCGGCGGCATCGCCGGATCGTCCCTGGCCGCGCTCATGGTATTTGCCAAGCTCATCAGCGCCGGGAACCTCCTCCTTGTCTGTCCCGTCATCCTCGTCTTCGCCCTGATGATGGTCAACCTCGTCTACGCCGAACAAAAACAGCTTAGAGAGACCGCCGGGGCCGAGGTCGACCCCGTCCAGGCCGGCGCCCGGGTCGGCTACTGGGAGAGTTTCCTGTCGGTCAAGCGGAGCCGCTATCTCCGCCTCCTGGCCGCGACGCTGGCGTCGGCCATGGTCGCGGGCGCCCTTATCAACTTTCAATTCAAGTTCGCGGTCAAAAACGTTTTTTCCGACACCAACGACCGGACGTCTTTCGTGTCCATGTTCTTTTTGGGCATCCTCATCCTCTCGACGGTCTTTCATCTGGCCACGACCGGCCGGATCCTGAGGTCCTTCGGCATCAAATGGGCCATTCTTGTCGCGCCGGCTTTTCTCCTGGCCGGATCCCTGAGTGTTTTTCTGGTCTCCCTCGGAGGGCTCCTCGCCTGGGCCAGCATCGTCCGCGGCGGCGACAAGCTCTTCGACAACACGATCGGCCAATCCGTCAGGGAGCTCCTCTACATCCCGGTCCCCGCCGACATCAAGTACAAAGCGAAGATGTTCATCGACATGTTCGTCAACAAGTTCGCGACGGGCCTCGGCGCCGGGCTTTACTGGGGCCTCTATCGGCTTTCGGGGTTCGCCTACAAGGACCCGATCGCGAATGTCCGGGAACTCGGCATACTGGTCGTCGTGTTCCTCTGTCTTTGGATCGCCCTGACCAGGGCCGTTTACGCGGAATACCCGGCCGTCCTGAAAAAGGACATTCGCAGGAAATGGATCGATGGCGACAAGGCCGTCCGGCAGCACGTCGACGTGGAACAGACCCTCAACATCTTTAACACCATCCAAAGCCGCGAGAGGAGCACGACCCTCTACTACATGAACGTCTTCAACCTCGTCCGCGGGAACGACTTGGCGCCCGAGCTCAAGGAGCTTCTCGGTATCAAGCGGGACGAGATCAAGGCCCGGTCCATGGACTCCCTGCTCGACGTCGGAGGCGGCGTCTTTTTCCCGGGCTTGGAAGAGACTATCGTCGACGCGGAATTCCAGTCCGAGATCGACCTCATCTTCCTGCTGCCGTCCTATCAGGAGATCATGGGCAAGCGCCTCGGCGAGATCGTCGGCTCCGATTCCGAAGTGGACCGGATCGAAGCGGCCAACAGTATCAGCCGGATGGTCCCGAATCCCTCGACCCTCCGATCCCTGGAACGCCTGCTGCAGGACCCGTCCTCCGAAGTCGTCACCTATGCCCTCGGCAGCGCCTCCGTCCACCGCCGCGTCGAGCACATCCCCCTCATCCTCCGCCAGCTGGCCAACCCCATGACCTCCCAGGAGGCCCAGAGGACCCTGGCCGCCTACGGTTCCGGCATCGAGGATCTCTTGAAGTCCGCCCTCGAGGATGACGGCGAGTCCCCGGTCGTCCGCCGGGCCATCCCGGAGATCGTGGCCCGGATCGGCACCCAGAAGAGCGCCGACATCCTTCTCGACGAGCTTGCCTGCCGCCGGGAAGACATGGAAAAGGAGCTTGTCGACGCCCTTTACGAGATCCGGTCCGGCCGGCCCGAGGTCCGTTTCCGGGAAAAGCTGGTCCGGCCGGAGCTCCTTTTCCTGATCGGCAAGGGTTATGAGATCTTCCTGGACCAGCCCGTCCCGGACGCCGGAGCCCGGGCCGCCCTCGACCTCAACATCAAGCGGGTCTTCAACCTGATGGCGCTCCTCTATCCGCCCGAGGATATCGTCAAAGCCTGCCAGAACATCCTTCAGGGGACCCGGAAGTCCGGCGACTATTCCCTTTCCCTCCTGGACGACCTCCTCGACCGCGAGCTCAAGGCCCTTCTCTTCCCGCTCATCGAGGACCTTCCCCCGGAGGAAAGGGTCCAGCGCATGAAGAAGGCCATGAGGTTGAAATGAGCCGGCGCCTCCTCTACAATGATACCGAAGTGACGCGCATGGTCCAGCTTTTCATTTATCCGAAAACGGGGGAACCTTCGACCTTCCCGCTCGGCGCGAAACCGATCAGCATCGGCCGCGCGGCCACGAATGACATCGTCCTGTCCGACCAGTTCAGCTCGGGCTGCCACGCCGTCATCGCCCCGACGGAGCGGGGCTACGCCCTCCTCGACCAGGGCAGCAAGAACGGCACGTTCGTCAACGGTCGCCGGGTCACCGGTGAGCTCGACCTCACCCGGGGGGACGAGATGCTCATCGGCTCGACCCGGTTCTATTTCGATCGCGACCTCCAGACCAATATCGAAATGGTCGAGGGGACGACCTTCCAGAGCTCGAACACGATCATCCAGGTCAAGGACATCCTCAAGAAGCCGCCCTCCTCCGGCGCCTTGAAAACCCCGGGCGGCGGGCTCGACCTGGACCGCCTCCAGCAGGACCAGAAGATCATCGCCGTCATAGGAGAGGTCAGCCAGGCCCTGATCTACCACATGCCGCTCGACAAGCTCCTCGAGCACATCATGGACGTCCTGACCCAGCACCTCCCGATGGACCGCGGCGTCCTCATGTTGAAGGACGAAACGACCCAGCAGCTCGAACCCAAGGTCATCAAGATCATGAACGGGGCCTTGCGGACGCAGAGCATCTTCGTCAGCCAGACGATCATCAAGACGGCCCTCGAGCGGAACTCGGCCATCCTCATCTCGGACATCCAATCCGACGAGCAGCTGAGGGCCCAAGCCAGCGTCGTCCAGGCCCAGATCCGCTCGGCCATGTGCGTCCCGCTTTGGAACAACCAGGACATCATCGGGCTCATCTACTGCGACCGGGCCTCCCTCCTCGAGCAATTTACGGAGGACGACCTGCGGCTCCTGACGCTTCTGGCCAACCTGGCCGCGGTCAAGATCGAGAACGCCCGGCTCTATGAAGAATCCCTGAAAATGATCCAGATGGAGCGGGAGCTGGCCCTGGCCGTGCAGATCCAGAAGAACTTCCTGCCGCGGGACGAGCCCGCCTTTGCGCCCTACGACATCAGCGGCGGCACCCGGGCCTGCTACCATGTCGGGGGGGATTACTACGATTTCATCCCCATCGACGAGGACCGGCTGGGCGTCGTCATCGCCGACGTCGCCGGGGTGGGGGTCAGCGCGGCACTGCTCATGGCCTCGCTGCGCGGAGCCCTCCACGAGAAGTTCCCGACGACCTACAACCTGAGCGAGCTCACCTCCGGCCTCAACGAATTCGTCTATACGAGCTCGGACAGTCACTGCTTCATCTCCTTCTTTTTGGCGGTCATCGACCGGCGCAAGGACGAGCTGGCCTACGTCAACGCCGGCCACAACTCCCCCGTCCTCGTCGGGCCGAAGGGGTCGCCGCGTATCCTCGAGAGCACGGGCCTCTGCCTGGGAATGTTCCCGGACCAGACCTACGAGGAGAGATCCCTTTCCCTCGCGTCCGGCGACATCCTCTGCCTTTACACCGACGGCATCGTCGAAAGCCGGAAAGACAAGAAGGAGGAGTTCGGTGAGGAGCGCCTGATCGATATCGTCAAGGACTCCAGGTCCCTCCCGGCCAAGTCGATCCTGGAGAAGATCTTCGAAGATGTCTTCGCTTTCGGCGGCTGCGCCGATGTCAGCGACGATATGACCCTCGTCATCGTCAAGCGAAACCCGTGAGGAGAGTCCGTTGACAGAAACCGACGCCAGAGAGATAGTCGTTCCGGCCTCCCTCAAGGATGTCGACCGGGTCCGGCGCTTTCTTCGCGATTATCTCGTCGGCCTGGGTCTCAAAGAGGAGGACGAGCTGAAGATCGAGCTCGCGCTCCACGAGATCTGCGTCAACATCGCCCTATACGCCTATCCCGAGGGCCGGCCGGGCGACCTGGCCATCCGGATCTGGCGGGATGACGGGACCCTGTTCATGGAGATCCGGGACCGGGGCGTCCGCTTCGATCCGGTCAAGAAACCCAATCCCGACGTGATGGCCAGGCTTCGCCGCGGCAAGCGGGGAGGGCTCGGCGTCTTTTTCTTCCGGACGATGATGGACGGTCTGAGTTACCGGCGGGACGGCGACGAGAACATCCTGACCGTTTCGAAGAAGATCTGATCAGTAGAGGACCTTGTCTTCCCCGTTGGCCTTGATGAGCTTGGCGATCTCCGCCAGGATGAGGTCCCTGCGGGCGAGGACGGCGTTGATCTCGTCGTCGGAGAGGTAGTCGCCGACGACCGATCGGATCGCCGCGAAATCGAGCGCCTTGACCTTGTCGACGATGGCCCGCGGCAGCTCGCTCATGAGCTTGGGGCCCTCCCGGTGCCTGGCCGTGTAGATGAGGCTCTTGGTGAATTTCGAGGACTTCCGGAACGAGCGGGAATGGTCGATGAGGATCATCCGCCAGTCCGGCGTGATCAGGATCTGGTTCTGGTGCCGGTCTTCGTTGGCGATGAGGTTGTCCCAGAACCTTTGGAGATATGTCGCCCGGTTCCAATTGAAGACCTTGACCGGCGGCATCTTGATCTTCTTCTCCTCCCGCTCGCGGTAGCTCATGCAGTCGTCGACCCAGAACTGGCAGGAGCCCTTTTCCTCGCGGAAGCGGCGCTCGACCGTCGGCGGGACCATGCCCAGGCCGAGATACTTGTCGAGGCGGTAAGCGGCGATCTCGTAGTTCCAGCCCTCCCAGAATCCGCCCATGCGGCCCTGGGCGTTTTTCCATAGACCCCGGTGCGTCACGTCCCCCTTTTTGAGGGTCAGGACCCAGGGAGAGGTCACGGCTTCGGGCCCCGTCATCTGCTTGCTGTCCACGACCTCCGAAGTCTTGAGGAAGTCCTCCCATTTTTCGCGCTGGGCGAGGTCGTCGGGCAGAAATTGGGAGGTGGTGATCCCTGACGGAGGAGCGGCCGTTCCCCGGGCCGCGCCAGCGGGCGCATCCCTGTCGAGGCAGGCCAGAAGCAATCCGGCGAGCGGCACGATGATCACGACCAGGCTTGAAAGAACGCTTTTCTTCGTCACGGATCCCTCTCCTTTCCCATCCGGCCGGCCGGAGGAATCGATCTTGCCGGACTCAATAGAGAACGGCGGCTTCGCCCTGCTCCCGGACCATCAGCGCGACCTCCTTGAGGAGGAGGCCCTTCCGGGCGAGGATTGCTTTGATCTCCCCGTCCTTAAGCGTCGTCCCTACGGCCGCCTTGATATTTTCGAACGTCAGCGCCTCGACCTTCTGGACGAACTCACGAGGCAGGCGCCGGAAGAGAAAAGGGTTTCCCGCCCCGGAGACTTTGATGCCGTTCCGGCCGAACATCAGCCGCTTGGCGAATTTCCCGTCCGAACGGAAAGCCCGCGAGTGGTCGATGAGGATGGTCCGCCAGTCCTCGGTGTAAAGGACGTTCTGCTGGTTCCGGTCTTCGTTGGCGACGAGGCTGTCCCAGGCCCGGGTCAGCCACTTCGCCTTCTCGGTCCGCTCGACGGCCTCGTCCGGGATGCGGATGCCCTGTTCGAGAAGCTTGTCCAGTCTGTACTTGCTTTCGGCCCACCAGACGAGAGCCCCTTTCTTCCCCTGGAACTCCCTTTCGACGGCGGGCGGGATCATGTTCAGGCCGATGAGCTTGTCGAGCCGGTAGGCCGCGATCTCGTACTGCCAGCCCTCGAGGTAGCCGAACTGCACGCCGCTCGGGTTCTTCCAGGCGGCCGTAACCTCGACGCCGTCCTTCTCAAGAGTGAGTTTGAGAGGCTTGGTCACGCCCTCGCCGAGGGGCTCGGACCGGAGGATGTCCGCCGTCAGCAGGAATTCCTCCTGGGCGCCGCGCTGGGCGATCTGTTCGGGCGTGAACTGGGCCCGGGCGGACGGAACGCCGAATGACAGCAATACCGCCAAGAAAGCTGGAACGAGCATGCGTTTCATGGCTATCTCCCCGCCGATAGGACGGCCTGACCGGATCGGTGTCCCTCCGGAAACAATTATCAAGCCGCGGCCGCGGCGGCGTCCACGGCGGCTTTCCGTTTCTTGTAGGCCTTGATGATCCTGAGGCAGATGATGATCATGACGATGACGACGACGACGTTGAGGATTGCGAACCGCTCGATCCGAAGGCCCAGGAGCAGGGTCCCGACGACGATGGCCAGGGCCGAGAGCGTGTCGCCGCCCCGGACGAAGAACGTGTCGATGGCCGCCTTGGCCTTGTACTTTTCCTCTCTCTCGGTGACCAGGAACAGGGCGGCCTTGGTCGTGTTCTGGAGCGAATAGTCCGTGCCGTTCTCGAAAGCCTTGACCCAGCGGACGAGGACGAGAACGGCTCCGAAAGAGATCAGGGCGTATCCTCCCAGGGCGATGAGCGGCAGGAAGAGCAGGGCGCCTCCGATGCCGACCCACTTGAAGATCCGCGAGACGAGGAAGAGCTGGAGGACGAGGGCGATCAAATTCCCCAGCAACTGGTAATCCATGAACGCGTTATGAATGCTTTTAGCATCCGTTTTCGTCGCCACGACCGGCGATGCGGCAGGCAGAGCCTCGGCCGTCTTAGGAGCCTGGCCGGCTATCGACTGGTTGATCGTGACCTGCGTGATGATGAATTCTCCGGTGGCGTTGACGAAATTGTAGAGGCCGATCATGAGGGCGATGAGAAGGAGATAGCGGCTCTTGAAGATGAGCCGGAAGCCGCCGCCGGCCTTCAGCGGCTGCTCCTGGACCTTGGCCTTCTCCTCGGCCCCGACCAGGCCCCTTCCCAGATCGGCCCGGGTTTTCCGGACCTCCCGGCGATGGATATACCTGGCCAGGCCGATGCAGAGGAGGAGGATGACCCCGGCGATGAGCATGAGCTTATATTCCCAGCGGCCGCCCAGGATGTCCCTCAGCCGCTTCATGAAGGGCAGGGTGGCGACGAAGCCGCCGAGCGTAGCGCCGAGGGCGACGAGCGGAAAGGCCCTCTTCCCGACCTCGTCGGAATAGAGGTCGTTGGCGAAGCCCCAGAACTGGGCGATGACGAAGTAGTTGAAGATGCCGATCCAGATGAAGAACATGATCCCCATGGGCTTGACGGCCATGCCGCCCAGATTGAGGAAATAAAAGATGACGAGGTTGGAGATGAAAAACGACGTCGTCCAGGTGATGAGGACGTGCCGGGGGACCTTGGAGGCCAGGCGGCTGAAGGCCTTGATGACGAAGACGAACAGGACGGCTTGGGCCCCGCTTAGGCAGCTCTTGATCACGGCGGAGTCCTTGTCCACGAGAAGGAGCGCTTCGCGCAGCGGCTTGAGGATGTAATAGGCCAGGAGCAGGAGGAAGACGTTCAGGGCCAGCAGGAGCGCCTTTGGGGCCTCGCCGGGGCGGATGTCGGCGAAAAGCCTGAGGAACCGGTAGCCGAGAGGGGTGCGGGTTTCACTCCGCGGCGGGGTCCCCGCCGGTGTCGGATCGGGCATCTCTCCGCTCCTTTCCGGGTTGTCAGAACAGGACGTTCGCTTCCCCGGCGATCTCGATCAGCTTCTGGATGTACCGGACGATGATCTCCCGGCGCATGTTGAGGGCCCGGATCTCCTCATCGTTGAGGTAGGGGGCCATTAGGCTGGCGACGGTCTTGTCGTCCCAGCCGTTGAGTTTTTTATAGAGGAGCCGCGAACATTTGCGGATGTCGCAGCGCGGGACGGTGACCCTTTTCGGAGCGAAGGCCTCGGAAAAGTCGACTCGGAAGATCTTCCCATTATCACGATTGACCAGAGTGTCTTTTTCGTTCTGGCAGTCGTCATAAACGAGGTTTTGGAAGACCTTGAGGTCGATCATGGATCTTTCGAAAGCTTCCGGGTCCTTGGGAACGATATTCTGCTCCTTCCGGGCCGCCTCCGAGATGGAATTCGCGACGAAAGCCTGCAGGGCTCCCGGGGTCTTGTCGACCTGATACGGCACGATCGGCGGGACGAAGCCGAGGACGAGATACTTGTCCAGGGCGTAGGCCGCCAAATCGTACTTATAGCTGTCGGCCAGCGGGTCGGGCCGGCGCCGGTCGATGTACTTGAAAAGGGCCGTGCGAACAACACCGTCGGCTTCCAGCGTGAGCCGCCAGGCGTCGGTCCTCCCGCCCGGGCCGGGCCCCCGGCCGACGACGGAGGCGGTCCTGAGGAACTCCTCCATTTCCTTCGGCGAGAGGGTCTTGGGAGGGGGGAGCTTGACCGTCGTTTGGGCGGCCACTTCCTCGGTCTCCCCCCAGACCTTGAATTCGCCCCCGTCGCAGATCAGGGCCGAGGGGACCCCTCCGTAGCTCCCGGAGATCCCGGTGTCCATCATCCAGATCTTGTCCTGGAAGCGCGCCACTTGGTCCTTTCCAACGATAGGGGAACCGCCGGGGAAGCTGAAGAAGTTATGCCCGATGACCATGGCCCGGGCGCCGAGGTTGGCCAGGATCCGGTCGACTTCGGGCTGGGCCGATCTGCCGCCCTTGGTGGCCAGGCCTCTGAACCAGAGGGGGCTATCGGAATTGTAGACGAGCTTGGGCCTGAAGGGACGCGGATATAGCCGGGGGTCCCTGATCCTTCCCCGGAAAAGTTCGAGTTCCGTGCGCATGACGGTGTTGATCTCGCGGAGCGGCCACTTGGAAAAAAACTCGTTCACCCCACCGTGCACGTAAATGACGTCGTTGATCTTGATGATGACGTTCTTCTGGAGGAGCCAATCTCCGTAGGTGTTGTTGAACCCGAGGACGTAGGCCTTCCGGGCTTCCGGGTCCTTGCGGTCGAGGATCTTCTGCCAGAAGGCAGTGAGGTTTTCGTCGGTGGCAACATCGAAGGCGTTTGCTTCGACCTTTTTCCGCTCCTGAGGAGAGAGAGTTTTGAGGTACTCGGCTTCCTTGGATTTGCGGTAGGGATCGGGGAGGAAGTCGACGAACTGCTCGACCGTGACGTATTTCGGGTAATCGAGGGAGATCCCGGTGATGTTCATCTCTTCGTGGTTCCCCAGGAGCACATGGACCATCCCCCCCACGGCCTCGGCTTCCTTCTCGAGGCGGATGAGGAGGTCGAAGATATCCTTGGCGTCGTCGCCCCGGTCCATGATATCGCCGAGTTGGACGAGGTGGGTTTTGCCCGCGATCCAATGGAGCTCCTCGTCGAGGATGCCGACGCCGGGTTGAGTGAGGATGAAGACGAAACGGTCGTAGTCGCCGTGCAGGTCGGCGACGGCCACGACGCGGTCGATGCCCGTCCAGAGATAAGGGATGTCGGCGGCGGGGGAGAGGCGGGAGAGAAGTACGACGGACAAGAACAGGAGAAGAAGACGGCGTCCGAATCGGCCCTTTCTGCTGCTTGACATCTCAGTCCCTTGGGATCGCTGTTTCAGTTATAGCCGATTTTCGGGGGGGAATCAACCCGCCCGTCCCACCAGGCCTGAAGCCGGAGGTTTGCTCAGGGTATATACGGAGCGGCGATTTTACCCTTACAACCAAGGTTTGACTCGCCGACGCCCGTCCTGTTAAGCTGAACGGGTGATCCGATCCGGGGAGAAAGGACATGAGACCATGAGGGGACGATCCGGCTTCAGCATGAAAGATCAAGACGTAGGCCACGGCGGCCTCCGGGCGACCGTCGCCCTGGTCCTGGCCGTCGCGATCGGCGTCACCGCCTGCGGCAAGACCGGCCAAACGGTCGGTCCCGCAGAAAAAAGCGGCGGTGCCGTTGCCGCCGTCAAGCCCGGTGTCCAAGTTTTCCTCGAGAAGCACCTCGATCTGGTCAACGGAAAACGGGCCGGGCTCATCACCAACCCCACGGGCACGGACGGCTCCCTGCGGACGACGATCGACCTCTTCCTGGCCAACCCTTCGATCAAGCTCGTCGCCCTCTACGGGCCCGAGCACGGCGTCCGTGGGGACGCCCAAGCGGGCCAATACGTCGCCTTTTATATCGACCGGAAATACGGCATTCCGGAATATAACCTTCCGGTCTTCAGCCTCTACGGCCAGTCGATGAAGCCCGAGCCTGGGATGCTCAAGAACATCG
Organism: uncultured Eubacteriales bacterium; assembly: GCA_964652895.1. Taxonomy (GTDB): domain Bacteria; phylum Acidobacteriota; class Aminicenantia; order Aminicenantales; family Saccharicenantaceae; genus RBG-16-66-30. The sequence continues at coordinate 18,660 of CAZZCH010000014.1, read as the reverse complement.
ACGAGTTCATGCGTTCTTTCGACACCAAGGAAAAGGGGAAGGTCCCGGAAGCGGCCATGGTCGAGGGCATCGACGTCATGATCTTCGACATCCAGGACGTCGGGACTCGGGTCTACACCTATGTCGCGACCATGGCCTACGCCATGCAGGCCGCGGCTGAGAACGGCATCGATTTCATCGTCCTGGACCGGCCGAACCCCGTCAACGGCGTAGACATGGAAGGCCCGATCCTGGAATATCCCGAGTTCAGCTCCTTCATCGGGCTTTTCCCCATCCCCGAACGCCACGGCATGACGATGGGTGAGCTGGCCGGGCTGTTCAACGACAAGTTCCTGGGCCACAAGGCCAAGCTGACGGTCATCCCCATGGAGGGGTGGAAGCGGGAGATGTGGTTCGACGAGACCGGCCTTCCCTGGATCATCCCGTCCCCCAACATGCCCACTCTCGACACGGCGTCCGTCTACCCGGGCCTGGTCGCCATCGAGGGGACGAACCTGTCGGAGGGGCGCGGGACGACGAAGCCCTTCGAGCTTTTCGGCGCCCCCTGGATCGACGGCTACGAGCTGGCCAAGGCGCTCAATGGCATGGGGATCCCCGGGGTCCGTTTCCGGGAGGCCTGGTTCACGCCGTACTTCTCCAAGTTCCAGGGGCAGCTCTGCGGCGGCTGTCAGGTCCATGTGACCGACCGGGACGCGTTCCGGCCGTTCGCCACGGTCCTCCACATCATCAAAACGGTCCGGGACACGTACCCGGGGAAGTTCGAATTCCACGCGGACTACTTCGATCAGGTCATGGGCACGGCCTCGGTGCGCGCGGCCCTTGAGGCGGGGGCCGGCGTCCCGGACATCCTGGAGAACATCCGGCCCGGCCTCGAGGCCTTCGCCGACCTGCGCAAGACCTATCTGATCTACTGAATTGCTTCGGGGGGCGGGTTACCGTAAAATAGATATCTTTCCCCTTCCGGGGGAATTCGACGGATAAGGAGAGAAACGCGATGGCGACGAAGATCCTTCCCTACGCCCTGGCCAACCCCCTGTCCCTCATGCTCGATAAGCCCGCCGCCGCCTTCACCCGGGCAGACTTCATCAAAGTCGTCGAGACGAAACAGATCGAGCGAGTCACGTTCCACTACATCGCCATCGACGGCAAGCTCAAGGAACTCAGCATCCCCTTCACGGACCGCCTCCAGATCGAAACCGTCCTGGCCGAGGGGGAGCGCGTCGACGGGTCGTCCCTCTTCAAGGGCCTGGTCGACATGGCCCTTTCCGACCTCTATGTCGTGCCCCAGTACCGGACGGCCTTTTTCAACCCCTTCGATGAAAGCAGCCTTGACTTCATCTGCCGCTACTTGAACGCGGACGGGACGCCGGCGTCCTTTACTCCGGACAACATCCTGTCCCGGGCCGCGTCGATATTCCGGAAAACGACCGGCCTCGAGATCAACGCCCTGGGCGAACTCGAGTTCTTCCTGCTGACCGCCCAGGCCGGCTCGATCTTTCCGGCCGAGTTCCAGCGGGGGTATCACGGCTCGGCTCCCTTCAGCAAGAGCGGTCCCATCCTGTATGAGATGATCCGGCACATCGCCCGCGTGACCGGGGCGGTCAAGTATGCCCACAACGAAAACGGCATCGTCGAGAGCGTCCGGAGCGACGTCTCGGAGATCGAGGGTCGCCTGGCCGAACAGCTCGAGATCGAGTTCCTGCCGCGTCCCGTCGAAGAGATGGCCGACGATCTCGTCCTCGGCCGTTGGATCATCCGCAACACCGCCTTCCGCCACGGCGCGATCGCCACGTTCACCCCCAAGATCGAGGAAGGGGTGGCCGGCAACGGCCTTCACTTCCACCTCGAGCTCACCCGGGCCGGAAAGAACATCATGCGAAGCGAAGACGGCAAGCTCTCGACCGAAGCTCTCAAGCTCGTCGGGGGACTCTGCGAATACGCCGACTCCCTGACGGCCTTCGGCAACACGGTCTCTTCCGCCTACCTCCGCCTGGTCCCGAACCAGGAGGCGCCGACCCGCATCTGCTGGAGCGATCTCAACCGCAGCGCCCTCATCCGGGTCCCTCTCGGTTGGGGCAGCGTCTCCGGCCTGGCCCGGATGGTCAACCCCGCGGAGACCGAGGATTTCAAGGACGAGCACGGCGGACGCCAGACCGTGGAGCTCCGCAGCCCGGACGGCAGCGCCATCATCCACCTGATGATGGCCGGGATCGTCATGGCCGCCAACTGGGCTTTCAAGGGCGATCTGTCCCTCTTCAAGGACTACGGTCCCCTCGAACTCGCCGAAAATCTCTACGTCAAGGGCAACATTTTCTCCGACAAGGAGCTCCTCAAGCGGCTGCCGGCCCTGCCGGCGAGCTGCGTCGAATCGAGCCGGGTCCTTCTCCAGAAGAGAGGCCTCTACGAACGCGACGGCGTCTTCCCGCCGAGCATCGTCGATTACATCGCCCGGATGCTCCAGGCCGAGAACGACGAGTTTATGAACAAGAAGCTGACCGACCTTCCGGCCCACGACCGTCTCCACGAGATCCGGAAGATCATGCACAAGGACCTGCACAAGCATTGAACCACGAGACCATAACCTCGCGCGAGCGCTGGCAGGCCGTCTTCGCCCGGCAGAAGCCCGACCGGGTCCCGACCGACTACTGGGGGACCGACGAAGCCACCAAGAAGATCATGCGCCATCTCGGCTGCCGGACCCGGCGCCAGATGCTGGACACGCTCCATGTCGATTACGAGGTCCGTGTCCAGCCGCGCTACGCCGGTCCCAAGCTCGCCCGGATGACGGACGAGTTCGGCCGGAAGTTCCGGAGCGTCGGCTACGGGACGGGCGCCTACAGGGAATGCGTCCACTTCCCGCTGGCCCGCTTCGGGTCGGTCGCCGAGATCGAGAAGAACTACGTCTGGCCGACAGCCGACTGGTGGGACTTCAGCGGCATCGCGGCCCAGGTCCGCAAGAACGAGACGCATCCCGTTCGCGGCGGCGGTTCGGAGCCCTTCCTCATCTATAAGGAGCTCCGCGGCCAAGAGCAGGCCTTTGTCGACCTCGTCGAGAATCCCGAGATCGCCCACTACTGCCTCGGCAAGCTCTTCGACCTGGCCTACGAGACGTCGGCCCGGATCTACAAGGAGATCCCGGGCAAGGTCATGATCTCCTACGTCGCCGAGGACATGGGCGGCCAGACGGACCTGATGCTCTCGGTCCGCCACATCCGCGAGTTCCTCCTGCCGGGGATGAAACGTATGATCGACCTGGCCCACGAGGCCGGCGCCTACGCCTTCCACCACAACGACGGCAGCTGCTGGCGCATCATCCCCGAGATGATCGATCTCGGCATCGACCTGCTCAACCCTCTCCAATGGCGCTGTCCGGGCATGGAGCGGGAGCGGCTCAAAGGCGATTTCGGCGGCAAAGTCGTCCTTCACGGCGGCATGGACAACCAGTACACGCTTCCGTTCGGGACGGTCGGCGAGGTCCGGCGGGAAGTCGAGGATAATCTCCGTATCCTCGGCGCCGGCGGCGGCTACATCCTGGCGCCCTGCCACAACGTCCAGGCGCTGACGCCTATCGAGAACGTGCTCGCGATGTACGAAACCGCGCACGAGCTAGGCCGGACCTAGAGCTTCACCCGGCGCGCTTCGAAGTCTGGAATGAGCCGTCTCCACAAGCCATTGAAGCGGTCCTGAAGGTCGGCGTAGAGGTCGGCGTTCTTAGGGTCGGGGCGCGCGGCCAGCTTGTCCTTGGCCACCCATTTCGCGGCGATCTCCGCGATGCCCGTCTTTTCGCCCTCCGTCCGGCGCCAATTCCAAACCGACTGGAGGGCGGCGCCGTAGGCCGCGGCTTCCTGTTCGCGCAGCGTCACGACGGGCGTCCCGAAGACATCGGCCACGATCTGGAGCCAGAGACGGCTCTTGGCTCCGCCCCCGGTCACCCGGATCTCGGCCGGTCTCAATCCGAGCTCTTTCATCCGGGCGAAGCCGTAGCCCAGGTTGAGGATCGTGCCCTCCATGACCGACCGGACGATGTGCGCCGCGTCGAAGCTCTTCCGGTCGAGGCCGAAGAAAACGGCGCTCGAGAAGGGGAGGGGCGGCACTCTCTCGCCGTCGACGAACGGAAGGAAGAGCAGTCCGCCCGCGCCCGGCCCGGCCCGGCGGGCCAGCCGTTCGAGCTGGGCGTTGTCGAGTCCGAAAAGCGATTTGACGATCTCCGTCGTGTTGGTCACGTTCATCGTGCAGAGGAGCGGCAGCCAGCCGCCCGTGCTGCCGCAGAAGGCGGCGATCTCGCCCGCGGGGTCGACGAAGGGCCGGTCGAAATGGGAATAGATCGTGCCCGAAGTGCCCAGGCTCAAGGTGCACACGCCCGGCGTGACATTGCCGCTTCCGATCGCGCCCATCATGTTGTCGCCGCCGCCGCTCGAGACGAGGATCCGGCCCAATCCGAAGCGGTCCGCGACGCCCTTCTTCATCATCCCCACGGGCTCGCGCGGGTGGCTGAGGGGCGGCAGCTTTCCGGCGAGGCCCGGATCGACGGCGGCCACGGCCTCCTCATCCCAGCGGAGCCGGCGGATGTCCATGAGCCCGGTGCCCGAGGCGTCGCCGTATTCCATGTGGGCCCGGCCCGTCAACCGGTAATTCAGATAGTTGTGGGGGAGGAGTACGGTCGCGAGTTTCCCGAAATTCCGCGGTTCGTGCCTCTTGAGCCAGAGGATCTTCGAGGCCGTGAAGCCGACGGCCAAACCGATGCCCAGCCGGCCGATCATTTTGTCGCGGCCGCCGAGCGCGGCGACGATGTCCTCGGTCTCCCGGATGGTCGTGGTGTCGTTCCAGAGCTTGGCTGGCCGGATCGGCCGGCCCCCCCTGCCGTCGAGGGCGACGAAGCCGTGCTGCTGGCCGGAGACGCCGAGCGAGACCACTTTTCCAGCGTCGATCCGGGCTTGCTTGAGGGCCGTCGCCAGGGCCGTTTCCATGGCCCCGACCCAGGACTCCGGGTCCTGCTCGCTCGCCCCAGGACCGAGTCCTTCGACCATGGCGTGCGGGCCATAACCCCGCCCAAGGACCCGCCCGGTTTCAAGATCGACGATGAGGGCCTTGGTCCCTTGCGTTCCGGAATCGATACCGACGGCATACATAGGCATGGCCGACCTCTCTTGCCGAGATTCTATGGGAGCCGCGCCCGGCCTGTCAAATCGGGCCTCGGGGGGTGGAGCAGCCCGGAGCCGCGCCTAGCGGCTTCCGCGGCTTGACATGCCGTTAGGCCGAAAATAGAATGGGCCCGGGTTCGAAACGGCGGGAGGCCGAAGAGGAGAGTACGATGAAAGAAGCGTCGAAAACCCTGATCGCGGTCCTGGCCTTCGCCGTGTCGGCCGGAGCGGCTTGGGGAGCCGGGGTGTCCGTGACTCTCAAGGCCGGCCAATTCTGGCCGAGCGACAGCGTTTTTCGCGAGGTTTACAACAGCGGAATGGTCTTTGGAGGGGAAATCGCCGTCCCGATCGCCGGCGGCCTCCATTTTTGGGCCGGCGCGGAGTATTTCAACAAGAGCGGCCTGCTGACCCTCTCCGAGGACGTGACGAAGGTCCGGATCATCCCCCTTTTCCTGGGTTTGAGATACCACTTCGGCAAGTCGACGGTCCGCCCTTACCTCGGTGCCGCGGCCGCCTATTTCCTGTTCAAGGAAGACAATCTCCTAGGGAGCATCAGCAAGAGCGGTATCGGCTTGCTCGGTCAAGCCGGGCTACTTATCAAAGTTGCCGGCCCCGTCTCGGTCGACCTCTTCGGGAGCTACCGTGCCTGCACGCTGAAAACGGACGAGCCGGACCCCGTCGAGGGCAAGATCGGCGGCTTCACGGCCGGCGCCGGATTTATCTTCCGGTTTTAGGGCATTCCCATCTCTGCCAAAACGGGCGGCGATTGGAATGACGATGCCCGCGGTCTTGAAATACTGGGGCGGGACCGCTAAACTAGCAGTCATGAAGACTCTCCCGAAAATCGCCGTCGCCGTCGCCGCCCTCGTCCTCCTGAGCTCCCCCTCGCTCGCCACCCTGAAGGAGGGGGCCCAGTTCAGCCCCTTTTCCCTGAAGAACATCGACGGCAAAGACCACACGGTGACGATGGAGGAGGGCAAGCTGACTCTCATCGTGACCGAGACCGTGGGCGGCGAAACGCGGGTCACCAAATCGCACCCGGCCGGCGTCCTCATCGATTTCTGGGCGACCTGGTGCGTCCCCTGCCGTAAAGCCATGCCGCACATGCAGCAGCTCAACGAGACCTATAAGCCGGCCGACGGTGAAACCCAGGGCGGCCTGCGCGTCTATGGGATCGCCCTGGATGAAGCCGGGGGCAAGGTCGTCAAGCCGTTCTACCAGAAACTGAAGATCACCTACCCCATGCTGGCTGACCCGCCTTCGAGCGCGAGCCCGGAAGGCGTCGTCGGCACGGCCAAGGACATGAAGAAAAAGTACGAGGTCCAGGAAATCCCCGTCGTCTACCTCATCGACTCCTCCGGGACGATCACCCACGTCCACGTGGGCTTCAAGGAAGAGCACATCGCCGAACTCGACAAGGCCGTCAACGCCCTGCTCGGGGGAGGGAAGCAGTGAGGCGAAAACTGCCCTGGGTCCTGCTCACGGTCTTCCTGGGGATCATGGTCGCCGGGCTTCTCTTCGGGGAGTACAAGACGGTCCTCGAAAAGGCCGTCACGGTCTGCCTCGATTGCATCGGGATCGGGTAAACGGGGCCATGGGCGCGAAAGACAAGGCCGTCCGCAAGCCGAGAGAGAAGAGAGCCTGGTACCAGGCCGCCTTCGCCCTGGGCATCAACGCCTGGCTGCCGTCCTGGTTCAAGGGCGAGATCTTCCAGGGCGGGGTCAAGGGCGTCTGCGTCCCGGTCCTCAACTGCTACTCCTGCCCGTCGGCCATGGGCGCCTGTCCCATCGGCGCCATGCAGACGGCGTTCTCGGGACTGCGCTTCAACTTGTCCATCGCCGAAAAGAAATTCGGCCTCTACGTCGCCGGTTTTCTCGGCGCCGTCGGCAGCATCGTGGGGCGCATGCCCTGCGGCTGGGTCTGCCCGTTCGGTTTCATCCAGGAACTTCTTCACAAGATCCCCACGCCAAAGGTCCGGATGCCGCGTTTCATGTCTTACTTCCGCTACGTCGTCCTGGCCACGATGGTCGTCGCCCTGCCCCTGCTCATCGTCGACGAGTTCGGTTACGGACAGACCTGGTTCTGCAAATGGATCTGTCCGGCCGGGACGATCGAAGCGGGCATCCCCCTCATCCTCCTCAGGGTCGACCTGCGCCCCCTCATCGGGTTCATGTACTATTGGAAGATCGGGCTCCTCGTCCTGTTCATCGGCTGGTTCATCTTGAGCCGCCGCCCCTTCTGCCGGGCCGTCTGCCCCCTGGGGGCGATCTTCGGGCTGTTCAATAAGTCGAGCCTATTCCGATTGGCCGTGGATGTCGAGAAGTGCACCCTCTGCGACAAGTGCTACGAGGATTGTCCGGTCGAGATCAAGATCTACGAATCGCCCAATTCGCCCGACTGCGTCCGCTGTCTGAAGTGCGTGTCGTCGTGCAAGTTCGGGGCGATCAGCTACGAGTTCCTCGGGAAACGGGAGGTCGCCCGCGACCTGAGGGTCAAGAGCCCGGCGTCTTCTTGACGACTTCCTGGACCTGCGGGAAGATTTTCGGGGCGGACTCGTAGGTCTCCATTTCGATCCTGCCCAGCGCGGAATCCAGCTTGATCTGGGCGTCCTCGTAGAAGCGGCCTTCTCCCTTGCCCTTTGCGTTGAGCGTCAGCTCGATGACCATGAAGAAATGCCGGCCGCGAATGATCTGGCTGCCCGGATCCCAAGTCTGGCGGTTGAAGAAGAGCAGAACTTTTTTCCCCTTCTCCGTGGGGACGGTCAGGGCGGCGTGGATGGGGAGGTTCCAGCCTCGGCTAGCCATGAACCGCACGGTGCCTTTGTTCATCTGCTTGAACGCGGCCAGAAAAGCCTCGATCCCAGCTTGACTCATGATATCTTGCAGCTGCCGGATCTCTTCCGGGGTCGTCCAGCTCTCGACTTCGATCTGGACGTTGACCATGGGCGGCTGGACGGGGGCTTTCCCCGTCAGCATCCGTGCCTTGAAGACGTCCGTCGCCCCGAGCGGCGCGACGAGCGCAGGCAGAACCGCCGCCAGGAACAAGGCCATCCGTTTTCCGCGATATTTTGTGCGCATGACTTTCATTCTCCGGTTCTCAGCCAGGACCTGCGGCTATAATGCGCAGAAAGCCGCCGGGATGTCAACGGTCCTGCTTCTTCACCGCGGGGGATTTCGGGGTCATTTTTATGAGCGGGCCCGGGCTGTCGGCACCGACCTCGATGGTCGTCTCGAAATCCTGGTAGCCCGGCTTGACAAGTCTCAGCGCGTGCCTCCCCGGCGATAGGTTGACCGGGTTCCCCGAGAGCCCCATTCGAACCCCGTCGACAAAAAGGCTGGCCCGGTCCGGGACCGTCCTGATGGTCACGGGAACGGTCGTTTTCCTCTCGTCGAATTTGACGAGGTCGCCCAGCCGGATGTCCCCCTTCTGATTACGCGTTTCGATCAGCGACCGGTCCCGCTGAAGCTCCTTGACCAGGAAGCGGGCGACGACTTGAACGCCTTCTCCCGGCCCGCCGCCCGTCTGGTCATAGATCGCGCCCTCATCTCCGGCCAGCACCCCATGATCGAGGCCGGCGTTGATCTTATAGGAGGTCCGGTTCCCGTTCTGGATGATCTCGTCCACCAGCCCGCGCATGGGTTCCGTCCGGCGGGCGTTTTTTTCGCTGAGCAGGCAGTTGATGCTGCCCCCGACATCGGACGTCGTGTCCTCCAGGGTGACGTACCCTTCCTTTTCTACCCTGAAACGGACCTGACTGAGGGGGATCCTGACGTTCTCCAGCGGGCTCTGGCCGATGACCGGCATGTCCATGTCGCCCGATCGTTCATCTTTCAGGGAAACGGCTGCGCCGGGGGGGATCGTATGGATCGAGAGGGTCGATGACATGCGCGGCCACAGGGCCACCAACCGGGGGTCGGCCGGGGCTTCTTTCTCGAACCGCCGGGCCAGTTGAAAGGCCGAGGACAGGTCGTTGGCCTTGATCAGACGGTCGATCTCCTGGATGACCAGTTTCCGTTCGGCGTTCAACCGGGATCTCTTGATGAATGTCTTGACGGCGAGACCGGAAGCGGTCAAGGCCAGCATGAGCGAGGTGACGGTGATGACCTTGCTCCAGGAGAATCGCGCGATGGGACGGGTCCTCTTCCCTTTGGCCCCGGCCGGGACGTTGATCGCATAGGTGTCGAACCGTTTACCGACCTTTTTCAGGTCGGCCAGCAGTTCCTGAGCGGTCTGGTAGCGTTTTTCCTTGTCGACCTCGAGGCATTTGAGGATAACCTGACCAAGCTCCTTGGAAACGCGTGGATTGAGGGTGTTCGGATTGGGAGGGTGGTACGTCTTGTGCAGCAGGGCCAAAGCCAGCGTGGTATCGGCTTCGAAAGGGAGCTTATCCGTCAGCATGGTGAACATGATGATGCCCAGGGCGAAAAGGTCGGAGCGTTGGTCCACGTTCTCCCCGTTGACCTGTTCCGGGGACATAAAGGCCGGCGTTCCGACAACCTGTCCGACTTCGGTGAGCTTGACACCGTGCGGCGTCCGCGCCAGCCCGAAATCCATGATCTTGGCGGTGCCCTCCCGGTCGATCATGATGTTCTTGGGCTTCAAATCCCGGTGGACGACCCCCAGCCGATGGACCTCGGCCAGGCCTTCACATACCTGTTGGGCGATGGGGAATGCTTTTTCGAGGGGTAGACGGCCCCGCTTCCGGAGTATATCCCCCAGGTCCTCGCCGGGGATGTACTCCATGGTGATGAAAAGGGACTTGCCGTCCTCGCTGAGATCATACATCCGGCAGACGTTCCGGTGCGTGATCTTGCGGGTGAACTTCAGCTCGTTCCGGAACCGCTCGATGATCTTGGCGTCGGCGGCGATCTCGGCATTGATGAATTTCAGCGCCACTTCCTCGTCGATCTTGGTGTCCAGGACCCGATAGACGTGCCCCATGCCGCCTTTCCCCAGGTCATCGATCACCAGGTAACGGCCTGCGAACATGGTGCCGTCCGAGAGCAGCCCGGGGGAAAAGGCGAGAGTTTGGGTCCTGCTGATGTCGAACGTCTTCCCCGGGCCAGCGAGGGAAGCCCCGCAATGGCCGCAAAAATGCATGTCGCCTGGGGTTTCAGACTGACACTTGTGGCACTTCACCGCCCACCCAACATGATTTCCACTCTTGTCGAAAGGATATCAAGTCAACCAATTAAAATCAACCTTTTAGCTCTCCGGTCTTCCGGCGTTTCCCCCGGCCGGAGGCGACGCCGCCATATCCTTGACATGAACCACGGTTATTAGATACGTTAGTCTCGATTTCAGAAGCGATGTCACTTGAGAATTGAAGGATGAGACGGTGTCCATAAACCAGCATCCGGTCGAGAAGATCGGCAAGTATAAAATTCTGGGCGTCCTCGGCAAGGGGGGCATGGGGATCGTCTATAAAGGCCTCGACCCGGACATCGAGCGAGAAGTGGCCATCAAGACCATCCGCCTCGATAGCTTCATCGACGGTCCCGAAAAAGAGGAGATGCTGAATAGGGCTACCAGAGAGGCCAAGGCCGCCGGCCGGCTGAACCATCCGAACATCGTCACCATTTACGATGTCCTCAGGGACGATGACCTGACATTCATCGTCATGCAGTACGTCGACGGGCAGACCCTGCAGACCATGATCGAATCCGGGAAGATCTTTTCTCCGGAAGACGTGATCGCCATCCTCAAGCCCGTCGCAGAAGCCCTGGATTTCGCCCATCAGAACGGGATCGTCCACCGCGACATCAAGCCGGCGAACATCCTCATCGACAAGGCCGGGACGCCGTTCCTGGCCGATTTCGGCGTCGCCCGCATGGAGACCTCCACGGTGACGGGGCCGGGGACGACCATCGGGACGCTCAGCTACATGTCTCCCGAACAGATCATGGGAAAAACCGCGGACGGCCGGGCCGACTTTTTCGCCCTTGGGGTCATCCTCTACGAGCTTCTCGCGGGGAGAAAGCCCTTTATGGGCGACAACCTCTCCACGATCGTTTACAAGATCGTCCATGAGGAACCCCAGCGGGTCACGGACATCAATCAGAGCCTGCCCCCCGGCTATGAGGATGTCCTCCGGCGGGCACTGGCCAAGGGCCCGGACGACCGCTACCAAAGCGGCCGCGAAATGATCGCCGATCTCGAGGACCCCGGAAAGATCGCCGAAGCCACCCGGGCCTATAGGCTCAAGACGGGGGCCGGCCTCGCGCCGGGCGGAAAAAAAATGCGGCCCTTCGCTCTGGCCGGCGGGCTTCTCCTCCTGGCCGCCGCTGCAGGGGTGGTCTATGTCCTCGTCTCGCGGGACGTCAAGGTGCAGCCGAACAACACCGTTTCGGTGGATGCTCCAAAGACGCCTGAGGTCCCATCACCCCCTCCCTCCGAAAGCCCCCGGTTCGTGACGGCTCCCGACGCCGAAAGCCTGGCCCAGCTCAAAGAAAGCTTCGAAGCCAGGAACTTCGATGAAACCGTCCGGCTTGCCGAGAAGATCTTGAGCGATTTTCCGGGCGATGCCTCGGCCAAGGACCTTCTGAACAAAGCCACAAGGGAACTTGCCGACGCCCGGGTCGCCTCCCTCTTCCAGACGGGTGTCGCCAGTTACGAAAACGGCCATTATGCGGCCTGCATCCAGGATATGGAAAGCGTTCTCCGGCTGGATGGGAACAACAAGGAGGCGCAGGATTATCTTGTTAAGGCCGACACGGCCCTCTCCACCGGCGAAATTCTCGCGATAATCGAACGGCGCTGCTCAGCAGAGCAGAACAAGGACCTCGAAACCCTGCTCAGGGACCTGGCCCCGGGGAGCCTGACTTCGAAGCAACGGGGTTACTATACGACGATTTTCGAGATTTATGACGGGATCAATTCTAGCTTTAAGGGCAAGCCCCCTTCGATCAGCCTTTCCGATCGTACTCATGCATCGGTCAATTTTTGGCACGCGATCCAGGGCGTTTCCAGGAAGGACGGACAGAAGAAGCCCATTTACTATGGTTCGAAAAGATGGGAAATGGAAAAGCGGGGGAAGATCTGGAAGATCGTCGATATTATGGATATCATCGAGGAGCCATGATTTCCCGGGAGGCAGGAATGTCCGCGAATAATAAATTGAAGAACAAGCTCTCTTGGGCGATCGGCATCGGATTTTTTCTCTGTGCTCTGTCCACTGCCGGCGCCGCGACCAAATTGAAGGTCACCAACGTTCGCGGCGCCGATATCTACAAGGAGGCTATGGTGGGCCAGCCGCTCACGACTTTTCCCCTGAACGCCATCCTGGATGCCGAGGCCAAAAAGGAGGGAGAATTCTGGAAAGTCACGTTTATTTTCAAGGGGGTCAAGACATCCGGCTACGTCCATGAATATATGGTCACGGAGGTCAGCGAGAGCGAAGTCGAAGGGGGGGCCGCGGCTCCCGCCGGGCCCGTCAAGACACAGGACCAGTTGGCCGCCGAGATCCAGGTCAAGCTCGACGAAAGCCGGGAGATGATCCAACAACACAAGGACCTGGCCAAAGCGGTCGAAAACCTCAGGTCTCTCGTTGCTAAAGTGTTCTGCCTCGGGGACCTTCAGAAACAGAAGCAGAAGGCCTGTGATATATACCTCTGGACCGGGTACGCCTTCGCCAAACAGGGCGATGACGCAGCCGCCGTCAAAGAATTCCGGAACATGTTCGAAGTGGACTATCGCACGGCCCAGGATGCCGCCGAAAGGACCTCCGAATCGAGCGCCGTCCAGCTGATCAATATCGCGGAAAAGCTGTACAACGGCGTTTTCGAAGGATACACTCTGCAGATCGAAACGGATCCCAAGGGAGCCATCATAAAAATCGATGGGCAAACGATAGGCCTTTCTCCGAGTGGCCACACGACGATTAATCCCCGGATCTCCTTGGAGATCGAGAAGGAAGGGTATCGGCCGATCAAGGTTGTCGTTCCTCTGAAAGAAACGAGAACTGTGCTGAGCTATCCTCTGGAAAGCCTTGGCCGGACCGTCCAAATCAGCTCCTATCCTCCGGGCGCGAATGTCTTTTTGGACGGCCGGGACACCGGGAAGGTCACCGATTGCGAGATCCCTCTTGTTTCGCACGGTCCACATACGCTGAAGATGAAAAAAGAGTACTACGCCGATTGGGAGGAAGAATTCACGGTTCCGGAGGGAAACGACCCGTTCTCGAAGTCCGCTCTCTTGACCGTCAAGGACTATGCTCCCGCGCGCTCGTGGGGCGGTCAGGATAAGAAGTTCTACGTCGTCCCCAAGGCGCTGGCCCTGGACAAGAGCGGGAATTTTTATGTGGCCGACGAGAGCAACGTCAGACTTCGAAAATTCAACCCGGAAGGCCTGCTTCAGAAGAGCTGGGGAAGCTATGGGCAGCAATTCAAACCCATCAAGATCCCTTCCGGAATCGCCATCGACAGCAAGGGAAATTTCTATGTCACAGACAAACGAAGCTGCAATATCACGAAATTCGATAAAAACGGCCAGTCTATGAAAAAATGGGGCAAGCTCGGCGCCAAGGAGGGCGAGTTGAACGGACCCCTGGGCATAGCGGTCGACCGGAATAACAATGTCCTTGTGGTCGACGCGGGCAACAGCCGCGTCGTCAAATACTCCTCTGAAGGCGAGCTGAAAAAAATCTGGGGGAAGCCGGGCTATGGCCAAGGACAGTTCAACTTGCCCACAGGACTGGCCGTCAGTAAGAATAACGACGTCATCGTCGTAGATCAAGGACGGATCCAGAAATTCACTACGGAGGGCGTGTTCATCGATTCTTTTGGAAAACTGGGCTCGGAGGAGGGCGAGATCAGGAGGCCCTCCGGGATCTGCCTCGACGGGGACGACTACATTTATTTGGCCGACACAGGGAACGACCGCGTTCAGAAATTCGCGCTGGACGGCCGGTTCATATGTCAATGGGGAGGCAGTGGCGTCGCTGTCAATCCGTTGACCGCCCCCATCGCCGTGGCCGTCAACGAAAAAGGCTCAGTGTTTGTCCTCGAGGGCAACACCGGCCGGATTCAGGAATTTAAAAAGCCCTCGAAATAGCCGTCGGGATATAGGTCATAGCGTCTTTTCTTGAGGGGATCATGAAGCTAGGGGCGAACGCGAGCATCAATAAAAAATTCTTAATTTTGGGGTTACTTTTCATATTTATTTTTGTGGGATGCGCCAAAAAGGGAACCCAAACAGCCGAAGAGGACGCTCCATACCAAGAAACCTCAGGGATTGTATCGGTAGAGGGCGCTGAACTGCATTATGTTATCGAGGGTAAGGGGACTCCTTGCATCGGTCTCGGCCATTCAGAGAGCCAACGTCGGATATTGTCCCGGGAGTTGAGAAACCACTTCAGGTGGGTCTTTATGGACTTAAGGCATGATGCCCGGTCGCATTCTTCATTAGAGATATTCAAAATCACGCTTGATACGTATCTCGATGACATCGATAAAGTCCGCAGGACCCTGGGTCTCGATAAGATCGTTGTTTTTGGGCACTCCATTCATAGCTATATCGCTCTCGAATATGCCCGGAAATATCCCGAATATACGTCTCATGTGATCATGACGGGGAACACTCCATATCGCGTTACGGCCGAAGCGGTGGATGAATTCTGGGAATCCGATGCTTCAGATGAAAGAAAGATGATCCTGGAACAAAACTGGGGAAAAATATCGGACGATGAACTCAGCCGGATGTCGCCTAAAGAACGGACTGTCAAAACTTATATGGCCATGACTCCCAAGCTCTTCTATGATCCCAGGTACGATCTGTCGTGGATATATGAAGTTGTGGAGTCCGATCGGGATCTTTCCAATCATCTGTTTCAGGTTATTTTCAAAGATTACGACATCGCCAAAAGACCTGGCCGGGTTGAAATGCCGGTGTTTCTGGCCATCGGCCGCTACGATTATCTATGGCCTTACTTCGCTTGGGATGACAGAAAAGATGTCTTGCCGGACTTCTCCTACAATCTCTTCGAGAAAAGCGGCCATTTTCCGATGGTCGAAGAACAAGGATCGTTCGATAAGAAGCTGATCGGATGGATCAAGAGTCATTGATCCAAGAATTTCCCGAACGGCTCTTTACTTCGCCGCCTGCCGGTCCGCCTCCTTCTTCAGGAATGGGACCCCCTCGGTCAACCATTTCGGCGCCGGCGCGCCTTTCAGGTAGTGATCGAAGAACTCGAAGTACCGGACCGTGAGGTCCTTGCGATTGGCGACGCCGCGCAGGCCGTGCCCCTCGTTGAGGTACGCCAGCAGGACGGCTTTCTTCCCGTTGTATCGCAGGGCGTTGTAGAAACCGAGGGCGTTGTAGAAATTCACGGTCGGGTCCGATGTCCCGTGCATGATCAGGAAAGGCGCCCTCGCTTTCGGCGCGAACGTGAGCGCCGACTCGCTGCGATACCGGTCGGGCTGGTCCCAAGGCGAGAAGCCCCAGCGACCCTGGCCGTAGAGATAGTAGTCGTTCCCGTTGGCCCCGCTTCCGCCCGAATAGTGGTAGCCCCAGCCCCAGTTCTGGCTGAAGTCGTTGTAGAGATCCGTCACGCCGGCGCCCATGCCGACGGCGGCGAACATCTTCGACATGACGCCGATGTACGCGGCACCCTCGCCTCCGTAGCTGTGCCCGGTGACGGCGATCCGCTTCGGGTCGGCGTAACCCATCTCGATGACCTTGCGGGTCGCCGCTTCGACGCACTCCAGCATGTCGCTGTGCGACGAACCGGTCCGGAAGTGGACGTCTGGCAGCATCGTCAGGTAGCCGTCGCTGACCGCCTGGATGGGCGATCCTCCCATCCCGGTCAGGTAAGAGGGCGCGATGTAGCGATGCAGGCCCTGCGAGTTCTTCTCGTAGAAGGTCACGATCATCGGCCGCTTCTCGCCCTGTTTGTAGTCGTCCGGCACGGCGAGAATGCCCTGCAGCCGCACCCCGTCCCTGTTCTTGTATTCGAAGAGCACACGGCGGCCCCATAAATATTCCTTCTGCTGAGGGTTCGCGTCGGAGATCTTCTTCGACTCCATGAAGCCCGGACCGGAGACGCGGAGGTCCGGGAACTCCACGAAAGTCTGTCGCGTGAACAGGAACTGGTCCGCCTTCATCGCGCGGACGGGCACGCTGAAGGAGGCGTCCTCCCACATGAGCTCCTTCATTCGGCCGTCCGCCAGCTCGTAGAAGCCGGCCTTCTTCGTCCACTCGCCGTAGGCCGACAGCGTGACCGGTTTAGCCAAGTCGATGGTCCCTCGAGGACCCACCCAGCGCGGAACCGTGGGGTCGTCCGGTTCCGTACGGACGATCCGTAAGCGTATCTCGTTCTTGTCCCCGAGGCCGTTGGTCAGGTTGCTCGGGGAGGACCCATCGAAGGGGAGCATCCACAGATCGTACTTGTGATGCACGATAATGGACTTGCCGTCGTTGGTATACCCGGCCGTCCCGTACGGCGGTTTCGGCCCCGGGTGGTCGTATTCCATGTTGACGAAGCTCACCTTGGCCCCAGCGCCAAGGGTCTTCGTCGTGCCCGTTTCGAAGTCATAGGACTGGTATCTGTCGTTCTTCCAATAGAGGAAGCGCGAGCCGTGGGGCGAGATGCCTAACGCATGGCTGCCGGTCAGTTGTCCCTTCACGATCAAGTTCCGCTCGCCGGTGGAGGTGTTCACGCGGTAGAAATCCGCGGCCGGAAGCTTGTAGTCGTGGATGTACCCGCGTGTATCTTGCCCCAGGGCCCACTTGCCGTCGGGCGCGATTTCCAGGTCCCGCATCGTCTCGTCGGCGAGCTTGACGAACCGTTTCGGCTCGACCTCGAAAGCCTGGCGGAAGGTGAAGTTGCGCTCCCGCTCCGCGCGGGCCATCTGCTCCGACTGGATCCTCTCGTCGCCCGTGTTCCAGACGTCCACGTCGGACGCCTCGTCGGTCGACTTGCGGGTCGTGTCGGGCGGCGCCGGGACCTGTTCCTTGATCCCGAAAAAGACCCTCGCGTCGTCCTCGCTCCAGTCGAGATCGGCCCTGTCGCTGACGACCCATCCCTTGGGGAAACCCTCGGCCTTCGCCGGGTCGAGCACGGTGGCCGCGGGCAGTGCGGCTCCGTTCTTGGCCGCGGCGGGGACGTCGCGGAAGGCGAGGAGGACGTTCTCCTTCTCGCGCATCTTCTCGACCTCGCTCCCCTTGAGCACGGCAACGGCGTTCCCGGACTCGCTCCAGGCGAGCCGGCTGTAGATCTTGGCGTCGTTGTCGAGCGGGGTGATCCGGCCGCTGCGCATGTCGAAGACAAATAGCCCGTTGCCGTCCTTCACGGAGGAGTTGACAGTGAAGGCCAAAAGCTCGCCGCCGCGGTTGAAGGCGATGTCGCCCACGCTGCCGAGCAGCTGGTGGCGTCCGGTCCTGAGGTCGAGGAGGATGACGTCGAGGCCGGTCGATTCCTGGGCCCTCCCGGCGGACCCGCGGCCCGCGGCTTGGGGACCGGGCGACGAAGGCGCTCCGCTCCCGCGCCCTCCCTCGCTGCCGGAAGCTTCGGGGGGCCGGCGTTGGAGGAAGAGATAGGTCGAATCCGGAGAGAAGGCGAACTTGCCGATCTCCTGCCAGGAGCGAACCTCGCCCGTCTCGAGGTTTCGCAGTTCGACCCGCCGCGGGGGGATCGGGGTTGAAGCCCCGCCCCGGCCTGTTTGGGTGGGCTGAGTCGCGGAGGGCTGAGAGGGGGTTGTCGGCGGGGTGGTTGGCGGAGTCGTCGGGGGAGTGGCCGGCGGTATCGCGGGGGTGCCCGGAGAAGAAGGCGTCCCGGAGCTGGCTCGCCGGGCCCGCGCGCGCTGGGCCGCCCCGGGATCCACCTGGTAGGCGATCCACTTGGAATCGGCCGAGAAGGTTCCGCCGGTGGCGTCCGCCACGGTCACTTCTGTGTCGGTTTTGAGGTTCAACAGGTGCAGGACCGGCTTCGCCTCGGCCGCGATGGTGTTGGTGAGCTGGAGCGTATAAGCGATCCATTTCCCGTCGCCGGAGATGGACTGGCCCGTGATGCTCCGCCATTTCGTGTAGTCGTCGACGGTCAGGGGCTTCTTGGCATCGGTCGGGGCCCCGGGCAGGGCGAAGGCCGAAATGAGAAAGACCGTCAGCATAAGGGCGAAGAAGGTGACACGACGAAGCGTGCTCGGGGATCCAGAGTTGTCTTTTGCGCAGGACGATGGCCGTAGGTTCATTCGTGCCTCCTTCGGTTCGGTCCCGTTATAAGACCAAATCTGACTTCGGAAGTCAAATCGGGGCCAGTTCCGATTAAGGCGCGGGTCGATGTGCCAGAGTCCCGGCTGCCCCGTTGACAATAAGAGTGGCGGGAAGGTGTGGGAGTCGAACCCACCCGGGACGTCTATAGCCCCATACTGAATTTAAAGACCCATTAGCATTTTTCTTGCTTACTGAAAAAAAACTAGTTGCGGGCCTTCCGTTCCGGCCTTGCGGACTTTATAGCGATTTTCAAAAGCCAATGCGTATTCCGATGATCCCGGCCAGCTGTTCCGAGGGAAGCCGGCCAGGTGTC